>NZ_JBAIZF010000005.1:0-72880 GCF_036762875.1 [Clostridium] cellulosi
CTTATTCATAGCGAATAGGAAACCTCCTTGCTTTGTTGGTGGGTTGCAGCTCAACTATAGCACAGGCTTTTCCTATTCGCTATCTTTTTTTATCCGCTAGTGTAACACATCTATTGTAATCCTACATAAACATATTAGGAAATTTTATAACCCTTATAGGAACTGCACTTACTACTATTGCTGCGATTGAGCAATCAGCAAGTGGAAATTGTATGTCAGTAACCGCTACAGGCAGTACCGCCACAAATAACAATCAGAAAAATTCAGGAAAAACGGACAAGTGTAACGCTTGAACTGATTTATACGTAAACATCTGACATTCTTCCCTAATTTTCGACGCATATTATTATATCTCTTAACCAACCTGACTTCAACAACATTATTGAGAAGATTCGATTACAAATATATTTTATGATAAAATATATTTACGCATTAAATTAATAGAGACTGTGGTGGAATTATGAACTTTATCGGCAATTTCCTTTGGCTGATTTTCGGCGGGCTGATTCTCTCACTTTGTTGGTTCATAATCGGTTTGCTTTGGTGTATTACCATTATAGGAATTCCAGTAGGAATTCAGTGTTTTAAAATTGCTGAGCTTGCCTTGTGCCCCTTTGGCCGCACTGTCGAATATGGCGGCGGTGCTGTTTCTTTTCTTTTAAATATACTTTGGATCATCTTCGGAGGCCTTGAACTTGCCGTTACAGCTCTTATAATTGGAATTATCTTATCGATAACAATTGTAGGCATACCTTTCGGTATTCAATGTTTTAAACTCGCAAAATTATCACTTATGCCCTTTAGTGCTACTATCAAATAAAAACAGCAATGAAGTAATTTATACTTCATTGCTGTTTTTTTATTCATTCGCAGGATTGATTAAAATGTGAAAAATATATTGACAATTAGAGCACTTTTTACAACTCATAATACCGCGCTTTGGAGGTACATTAAATTCTGTCAATCAAAGTTGCGGAGGTACTTATGAGTGATAAAACAAGAAAATTTTTTAATAGATTAATCAAAATATCCGCTGCCACTATCGGGACTATAGCATTATCCGTTTTGTCAACGGGGCTAATTATTGCAAGGGAAATACCTGATAGTTTTTCAATTGTAGAAGGAGAAAAACTATCGTTTAATAATAAATTTCCGATAAAAGCTGAACTGACTGGTTCAAAGTATGTCCTTGCTAATAATATCAGCAAAGCCGGAAAACATTATTCTGATGAACTTATGTTTCTCGGCAGTGTTCCAATTAAAAATATTAAAGTTTCGGTAGTTAAACAAGTAAGCGTTGTACCAAGCGGAGAAACTTTCGGCGTAAAGTTCTATACAGCCGGTGTCGTAGTGGTTGGAATGACTGACGTTGACACTGCGGAAGGAGCAAAAAATCCTGCTTATGAAGCAGGCATTCGTAAAGGTGATGTGATTCTCGCAATTAACGGCAAATCAGTAACGTCAAACAGTGAAGTTTCCGCTTTGTTTTCAGCCAGCAATGGAAAATCTATAACTGTCAGCCTAAAACGCGGAAATGTGGGCTTTTCAGTTACATTTAAACCCGCTTTATCAGTTAGTACCAACTCATATAAAGCTGGACTTTGGGTCCGTGACAGCACCGCTGGAATCGGCACAATAACTTATTATAACCCTTCCAATTATTCATTCGCAGGCCTCGGACATGGTATTTGCGACGTTGACACAGGAAAAATCATGCCGTTGCTTACAGGAGACGTTGTCAAAGTAAATATGACCGGTATTGTAAAAGGCACCAGTGGTCAGCCGGGAGAACTCTTAGGTGTTCTTAGCGATACGGTTTGGGGTAACCTTTGTATGAACAACGAAACTGGTGTTTATGGTTTTTTGAATAGCGTCAATGTAGGTAAGCCGGTACCAGTCGCCATGAAACAAGAAGTAACCGAAGGGCCTGCCGAAATAATAGCGACAATAGATAACAGCGGTCCAAAAAAATACTCTGTAGAAATTGAAAAAATCCATTTTAATGATGATTCACCGACAAAAAACATGATTATCAAAGTTACAGATAAAAATCTTTTGAAAGCAACTGGAGGTATTGTCCAAGGAATGAGCGGATGTCCTATAATACAAAAAGGACGTTTAGTCGGTGCGGTAACCCATGTTTTTGTTAATGATCCCCAACGCGGTTATGGTATATTTGCAGAAAATATGATAAATTCATCCAAAGTACTTGAAAAAAGTCAACAAAAAGATGTATCATAAATATAAAAGTTTTATATGTTTATTAATATTTGCTATCCGCGGCGTTCTCTTATGAATTCGCCGCGAGTAGCAACAAATTATTTAAAACTATTTGTCGTTTTTTGATATATTATTTTATTATTTGTTGTAATATCAGATGTATTACAATTTTATTAAAAAATAATTTTTGTAGATTTACATAAATTCTCTATTTATTTTTTAACGAAATGTTGATTTTTTTATTTTTTTTTCGAAAATATGTAAATAACTATTGCAATATTTTTCCAGTTATGGTAAATTATTGTTAGAATTTAAATATCTCAATGGAGGTTAATAAAATGGAAAACAAACTGAAGATTCTTGTGGCCGACAATAGCGTAGAAATCGGTCAAGTATGCGCGGCTACCTTGCGTTCTTACGGTATGAATGTCACAACAGCGTCGAAAGACGGACAGGAAGTTCTCGACGCTATCGCCAGGGAACAACCCGATGTTGTTCTTATGAATGCTTTTATGACACGGATTGACGCCATCGGTGTTTTAAACTCGATTAAATCAATGAACTTACCCAAAAAACCCATTATGATCGTTATGTCTACTTATAACAACGGTATTATAAGCTCACAGGTTATGGAAGCAGGTGCTTCGTATTTCATACCCATGCCATTTGACCATGACCTTTTGGCCGAAAGAATCAATCAACTCGCCGGCATTGTTTCGGAAGAAAAGAAGCCAATTGTCGGCTCAAATTCAATACAGGTAAACAACATGCAGGATATCGAATTAATTGTAACGAAAATATTCCATCAGATTGGTGTTCCAGCACATATAAAAGGATATCATTATTTAAGAGAAGCGATTATGCTTGCCATTCAGGATATAGATATAATCAACTCGATTACCAAGCAGCTCTATCCCACAGTGGCTAAAAAGTATCAGACTACATCTTCGCGCGTTGAACGCGCCATCCGCCATGCAATAGAGGTTGCTTGGGACAGAGGCGATGTTGATACTCTTAACTCTTATTTTGGATATACAATCCATAACAGCCGCGGCAAACCAACAAACAGCGAATTTATAGCAATGATTGCCGACAAGCTTAGATTACAGCTTCACATAAGCTGACACCAAGACCGGTTTCGGCTGGCGGTTTAGGGGACGCTAAGCCGAAACCGGAGCAATTAAATATGTCTAATTATTTATATTATACTGCTTTTTACCATAAATTTCAACCATGATATTCCATATTACATGTTTGCCGTACTAAAAGTATTATAATGCACAAACTCTTCACACAATTCGCGGAAAGTCCGTAAATTGTGTGAAGAGTTTTTATTATCATATGTCAGCTATTAAAAAGCACTTCAAGCCACTCATGGCAAAGCTGAAACCAATTAGAAACGTGTGGTATATTTTGCTCATCGAATTTTGAAGTAACCTTATTGCATAATGATAATCCATGCCCGCCGTTCTGGAAGATATGGAGTTCAAACGGTATATTTTTCTTGCGCAAAGCATTAGCGAAAAGCAGAGCATTTTCGCAAGGCACACAGTCATCTTCAAAAGTATGCCAGATAAAAGCAGGCGGCGTATTTTCACTAACTTGTAATTCAAGAGACATTTTTTCAACTAATTCTTTTGGAGCATTTTTGCCCAGTAGGCAATTCATTGAGCCCTGATGTGTATATTCCCCTGAAGTAATTACTGGATAACCGAGTATCATAGCATTCGGTTTGTTGCTGCATTTTTCTATGCCCAGTGTATCACTGATAAATTCTTCATTCCAAAATACTCCGAGACTTGCAGCAAGATGACCTCCTGCGGAAAATCCGCATACTGCGATTTTTTGAGGGTCGGCATGGAAAATCTCCGCTTTGTTTCTGATTAACGCCATTGATGCGGACACTTCAAGCAGGGCTTGCGGGTATCGCACAGGGGCAACAGAGTAATTTAACACAAATGCATTATAACCTAATGCGTTAAATGCAAGGGCAATCGGCTCGGCTTCTCGGAATGAGCAAAACTCGTATGAACCTCCGGGACAAATAAGTATGGATATGCGCTTTGAGGTTTTATCTATCTCCGGTGAAACATCTGGGCAATATGCCGTAAGGGTAGGCTCTCTGTACGCTGCCCAACACTCGTTTGCCTTCCCTACGGACTCTATATGCTTTCTGCGGGCTTCTGAAAGCGATTCTAAACTTTCTTTTGCCAATTCGGGAAATAATTCTCTGAGTTTAAAAACTTTATGCAGCATATTAATTACGGCTCCTTTTTACGTTACTTGAGTGATAGAGCGTCAAGGTCATATCTATCATTGAATGTTACACTATTATCTTTACCTTTGCAATAGATTTGTTATTATTGCAGTTGTGTGTTGAAAAAGCCGCCCGATATAAAATCGGACGGCTTTTTCATTGAAATGTGGTGAGAGCATGCTGATTTAATAAAACCTTTGAGTTTTGACACAAACGACAAATCTTGCTGCAATCTATAGGATGTCAGTTTAACAGATCATTTTAAAGTCTCTGCAAAACTTTGACCGAACTCTCTCGCCTTTTGAAGAACTTCGTTTGTCGGTACAAATTGGCAAGTGAAGTTCTGATCAAACACCTTAAACTTAAGCGATTTCAATCTCTCAGTAATCATTGGAACCGCTTCACCGCTCCATCCAAAAGAACCAAACACCGCACATGGTTTACCCTTTGAATTTATTGCGTCAATAGATGCTGTGAGAACCCATATTGGTCTTACCGCATCTCTGTTTATTGTCGGCGATCCAATCAGGAACGCGTCACAATTGTTAATCAATTTAGCGCAAGTATCAAAATCAGCTTCGTTGAGATCATAGGTTTCAACATCAGCTGTTTTTTCAACGTCTTTTATACCCTCTTTGATACTCTGCGCCAATTTTTCAGTATTTCCATATGCGCTGCAGTAGAATATAGGAATTAGCTTATTGTCTCTCTTTTCCGGTGTGCTCCATTTTAGATAGTATTCTTTTGCCTTCTCAAGGAAACCGTTCTTTTGTAAAATTGGGCCGTGGCTGGTGCAGACATATTCAGCATCTAAAGCAGATAATTTTTCAAGGCCGCTTAAAACATACGGCTTAAACGGCGAAAAGATTGCTTCGTAATACAATTTAAAAGCGTCAAGAAAGCGTTTTGGATATTTGACGAAGCTGTCGAACATACCCGGTTCGCAATAATGGCAGCCCAAAAAGTCGCATGTGAATACTACTTTGTCGTTTTCAAGCCAGGTAAAAATTGAATCTGGCCAGTGTAAAAACGGAGCACTGATGAACTTGAGTACCTTGCCTCCGCCAAGGTCGAGTGTATCACCGTCTTTAACGGATATTACTTCAATATCCTTCTTTCCGGTGATATGTTTGAGATAGATGCTGCCTGCCTTTGAAGTGATTATTTTGATATCCGGTACAGCTTCAATCAATTTTACAAGTGAACCAGAATGATCAGGCTCATTATGATTCATGATGACATAGTCTATAGATGACAGTTCAGCCACGCTTTTGATATTATCGATATACTCTTCGAAAAATTTGCTGTGAACAGTTTCAATGAGTGCAGTTTTTTCGCCTTTTACAAGATACGAGTTGTACGATGTGCCATAGTCTGTTCGCATAATAACATCAAATATACGCATGTTAGGATTGAGCACACCTACCGAATAAATTCCATCTTTTATTTTAATAGCAGACAACATCAATCTCCCCTGTCTTTAATTTTTTTATTGCTCCTCAAACATGTCTTTCCCTACTCCGCACATAGGGCAGATAAAGTCATCGGGCAGGTCTTCGAATTTTGTTCCTGGTGCTATTCCCTGATCAGGAAGGCCCTTCGCTTCATCATACACAAAACCACATACAGAGCAAACATATTTTTTCATAAAATCAACTCCTTAAATTTGCTAATTTAATTATACTATTATGGTATACTTCTGTAAAGATGCAAAATGATATTTTCTCAAATTTTTTTTTACTTATTACTGCTTTTTTAAGAGTAAATTGTATCCTATTCCGCTTTTTTGCATAATTTTGTTAAGCCATGGTGAAAGAAGTTTTAACCCCTTAAAGTGTTGAAATCAATCTTATATAAGATTATAATATTAACGAATTTATATTAATATATAGTATGGGTGGATATAATGTTTAATATTACACAGGCATACGACCTGACAAGTTCTGTCCGTTATATGGAAATCGAAGCGCCATATGTTGCAAAAAAGATAAAGCCCGGACAATTTATCATTTTGAGAATCAATAGTTCTGGTGAGCGGGTACCCTTTACTGTTGCTGAGGCAAATCCTGAAAAAGGAACAGTCGTTATTATATTTCAGCAAGTTGGCAAAACAACAAAAGAGCTTGCAAAACTGAAAGCCGGCGACAAGATACAGGATTTCGTCGGCCCGCTTGGAATGCCTACACAGCTTGATAATATAAAGAAGGCTGCTGTCGTAGGCGGCGGTCTCGGGTGTGCTATTGCGTACCCACTTGCAAAAAGTCTTTTCAACTCTAAAGCACAGGTTGATATAATAGCAGGATTCAGGTCACGTGATTTTGTAATCCTTGAAAATGAATTAAAAGCTGTTTCACAACACCTTTATATCTGCACAGATGACGGTTCCTATGGCGAAAAGGGGCTTGTCACAAATGTCCTCGAACGTTTGATAAAAGAAGGGGCCAATTATGACTGCGTAATCGCAATCGGTCCTCTTATTATGATGAAATTTGTTTCTGAACTTACAAGACCATATGGAATAAAAACTATTGTCAGTATGAACCCAATTATGATAGATGGCACCGGAATGTGCGGGTGCTGCAGGGTAACTGTCGGAGGCGAAACTAAATTTGCCTGTGTCGATGGACCTGATTTTGATGGACATAAGGTTGATTTTGATAGCGCGATGAAACGGCTTGCAACATATAAGAAGCAGGAACGTGAATCGCTTGATCATTACTGCAAAATGCTTGAAGCAGCGGATAATATAAAATAACTCTTGAGAACCTTAATAAAAGTATTTCAGTCATTTATTGAAATATGTTTAATATAGGGAGAAAAGAAATGCCAAACATGATTATGAATAAGACTCCAATGCCGGAGCAGGAACCATCTGTTAGAATACATAATTTTAAAGAAGTTGCTCTTGGATATACTGAAAAAATGGCGCGCGAAGAAGCGCAGAGATGCTTAAATTGCAAGAACAGACCATGTGTTAGCGGCTGCCCTGTTAACGTCCAAATACCTGATTTTATAAAACTTATTGCGGATGGGAAATTTATTGACGCTTACTCAAAAATAATTGAGACAAATTCCCTTCCTGCAGTATGCGGCCGCGTATGCCCGCAGGAAAGCCAGTGCGAATCAAAATGCGTCCGCGGTATAAAAGGCGAACCTGTGGCAATTGGCCGTCTTGAGAGATTTGCGGCAGACTACGCTGCAGACAAATCCGAAGAAAAGATTGAAAAGCCCAAGAGCAACGGCCATAAGGTCGCCGTAATTGGTGCAGGCCCTGCTGGACTTACATGTGCCGGAGACCTAGTAAAGCTTGGATATGAAGTCACTGTTTTTGAAGCGTTTCATACCGCAGGCGGAGTGCTTATGTACGGTATCCCTGAATTCAGGCTTCCAAAGTCTATTGTTGAACGAGAGATATCGAAGCTTGAGGCTCAGGGTGTTAAAATCCTTACCAACATGGTTCTTGGGAAAGTCTTTACTATAGACGAGCTTCTTGGAGAAATGGGTTTTGAGGCTGTATTTATAGGTTCCGGCGCAGGACTCCCACAATTTATGAACATTGAGGGAGAAAATCATATCGGTGTATATTCAGCCAATGAATTTCTCACGCGTATAAACCTGATGAAAGCTTATAGAGACGATTATGATACGCCGATTAGAATATCAAAGAAGACGGCTGTAATCGGCGGCGGAAATGTCGCAATGGACGCGGCACGCAGCGCTAAACGTCTTGGCGCTGAGGATGTCTATATTGTATACCGCCGTTCAATGAATGAACTCCCGGCTCGTGCTGAGGAAGTACATCATGCAAAAGAGGAAGGCATTGAATTCAAGCTTCTTTGCTCCCCTGTTCGTATTATTGGCAATGATAATGGCGAAGTAACAGCTATTGAATGCATAAAAATGGAGCTTGGTGAGCCTGATGCTTCTGGCCGTCGCAGGCCAGTGCCAATTGAAGGTTCAAACTTTACTATTGATGTCGACAGCGTTATCATTGCTATCGGCACAACGCCGAACCCCCTTCTCCTCCGTTCTACTCCTGGCCTTGAGGCAAATAGCCGCGGTTGTCTGAAAGTTGACGAGAACCTTATGACAACACGTGAAGGCGTTTTTGCCGGCGGTGACGCTGTTACAGGTGCAGCCACTGTTATCCTCGCCATGGGTGCAGGTAAACAGGCGGCTCATTCAATTGATGAATACATTAAGAGAAAGGCAGCGGAACGCAAATAAGAATATGACCTTTGAAATAATGTCTGATGGCGCGGTTGCACAGATCGACTCGAAAGGTGCTGAATTAATATCACTCAAAGATATATTCGGAACAGAGTATATCTGGCAGGGTGATGAAAAGTACTGGAATCGGCACTCCCCTATTCTCTTCCCTATTATAGGTGAGCAAAAAAACGGCCAGTACGAGTACAACGGCAAGATTTATTCAATAAGCAGGCATGGTTTTGCCCGTGATATGGAATTTAAGGTTATTAATCATACAAGAGACCGTATTATTCTTGCGCTCTCTTTTGATGAAAATACATTAAAGAAGTATCCCTTTAATTTTCGCCTGCAAGTTACTTTTTCACTGGAAAGCGCTGTGTTACACGTAGAATATCTCGTTCAAAACATCGGCGATTCCGAAATGTTTTTCTGTATCGGCGGCCATACCGGATATAATGTCCCCCTCATGCCTGACGAAAAATTTGAGGATTACTATGTCAAATTCGAAAAGCATGAGAATTTCAATCGCATGCTTTTAAATGAAAACGGCCTTTATTCCGGCAAAACACGTCATTTTCTTGACGGTGACAGTTTTCAGCTAAATCATTCTATTTTTGACGATGACGCTGTTGTCCCAGACAAACTCAATTCAAAGTCCGTAAGCCTTGTGAGCCGGAAAACTGGAAGAGGTGTAACGGTAGAATTTCCGGATTTCGATAACCTCGCCATTTGGTCTCCCAAAGGTGACGCCCCATTTGTTTGTCTCGAACCATGGAACGGTCAGGCGTCCGACGAATCGGACGATATTAATCTTTGCAGCAAAAAAGGTATTATAGAACTCAAAGCAGGTGGGTTTTACAGCGCCTGCCATACAATAACACTTTTATAACTTTTAAATCTATACGCTTATACATAAAATTCGAATGGCCATGTTGTTTTGCCTTGACAATATGTCTTTTTTAGTGTATTATGTATAAGCGTCACTTGCCTCTGTAGCTCAGTCGGTAGAGCAGGGGACTGAAAATCCCCGTGTCGGTGGTTCGATTCCGCCCGGAGGCACCAAATTGCGGCGCCATAGCCAAGCGGTAAGGCCAAGGTCTGCAAAACCTTTATTCCCCGGTTCGATTCCGGGTGGCGCCTCCAACTCATCCTTCCGGCTGTCATAAGCCGGTTTTTTATTTCTCTGTATTTAACACTTATGTGTACCCGCAATTACTGCTTATCCTCAACCGATAAATGCATCGATAATTATTTCCCAAGAAATAAACTTTGCCGCGTTCACACGACTATTTGGAAGCTTCAAGACTTGAATTGATCAAAAATACAGTATTCAATGATTTTGCAGTCTAATTATACAAAAAAGCCATCGGTATTCAAACCGATGGCTTAAATTATGTTTAGATGCTAATTGTATGGGCAATCTCGTAAAGTTTGGTCTCAAAGGGCTTTTTCATTTTAAGAGCTTCATGTATATCATAATCGACGATCTTATTATCTTTAACCGCGATAACCCTGTTACCTATACCTTTTGAAAGCAATTCAACCGCATAATAACCCATTTCAGAAGCCATTAAGCGATCCTGTACCGTTGGTGAACCACCGCGCTGGACATGGCCAAGAATTGTCGGCCTTGATTCAATACCGGTCTTTTCTTCAATGAGTTTTGCAATTTCATCGACTCTTCCGATACCCTCTGCAACAATTATAATGAAATGCTTTTTGCCGGTCCTCTGGATTCTTTGCAGTTTAGGTATAACTTCTTTCTCTATGTCAACTTTTACTTCAGGTACAAGAATACAAGTGGCACCAACAGCAATACCAGCGTGAAGAGCAATGTAACCAGCTTGCCTGCCCATAACTTCAACAACACTGCAACGGTCATGTGACTCAGTTGTATCGCGCAGTTTGTCTACCATTTGCATAACTGTGTTAATGGCGGTATCAAAACCAATAGTGCTTTCGCTTGAGGAAATATCATTATCTATTGTACCCGGAATGCCAACGCAAGGTATGCCACGTTCCGACAAATCCGAAGCACCTCTGAATGAACCGTCACCGCCGATGACGGCTATACCCTCAATACCCATCTCTTTGCAGACAGAAACCGCTTTCTGCAATCCTTCCTCGGTCTTGAATTCGGGGCTGCGGGCCGTATAAAGTACAGTTCCTCCGCGATGAATAATATCTGATACACTCCGAAGGTTCATTTCTATCATATCGCCGTTAATAAGTCCATTATAACCACGGCGGATACCGATAACACGCATGCCTTTTGCTATACCTGTTCTTACGACTGCCCTAATTGCCGCGTTCATACCAGGCGAATCGCCGCCACTTGTTAAAACGCCGATTGTCTTAACTTTATTCATTTCTGTTCCTCCAAGCTTGCGATACTAATACATACTTACATTATACATAGATTTAATAAAGTGTCAATACCCGTTCCGGATTAAAATGGTATGTGCCAATTGTGCTTCAGTTTCTGGAACAAGTATTTCAAAATAACCGTCATCATCACCGTTGCCAACCGGCTTTACCCTGACAGCAAGTGAAGCTTCCCTTAATATCTCCTGAACTTTCAAGACCTGCTCTTTAGTTTGGGCCATATATATAACTGTCCACATAATTACACCTCGTCCAAAATGTATTCAGTTGTCATTCTGTCACTTGAGCAACTAAACGATCCAACAAATAATATTATTTCAATAAGCCCAAAATTATATTGGTTCATGCAAACATGATACCTCCGTTTAATTTACTACTTGGACGTAGGAGCTGCCTAAAATATTTTTTAATTCATTCAAAAGGACATCATTCATTGAAACCCAAAGTTTTCTCGGAGCACGTAATAATTTCTTTTTGTCACGGCAGTAAACATAGAGCGGGAAATCGCCGTCAAACACTTCAATTACCCTTATAGCTCTTGTATATTCTTCACATTCAAAAGCCGGCACACTTATATAAAGCCCGGCTTTTTTATTTTTACTGTTTTGCTTCTCTGGAGCAGTCCCTAAATTCTGTAAATCAGGCTTTGTCACAGAGTCACATAAAATTTTCGGTGCTTCCTCTTCCCGGATACTAATGCGTCCGGAAATAACTACAATCTCATCAACAGCTATTAAGTTTCTGAATGTTTCAAGTGTTTTAGGAAATACCAGACATTCTATCTGTCCGCTTCCATCGTCGAGTGTTATAAAGGCCATTGTACTATCTGTTTTTGTAGTCTTCAATTGTTTGGCTGAAATTATACCTATCAGTTGAACTTTTGAGCCGTCTTTAAAGCGTTGGTTGTCGCTTAATACTTCCCTGATATGCGGTATTCCGGCACGATTTATAAACTCTTTATATTCAGCAAGAGGATGTCCTGTGAGGTAAAATCCGATTACTTCTTTTTCTTGATTTAAGAGTTCGCGGCGTGGGAATTCATCCGCGTCCGGTATTTCCTCGGAATTAATATTATTATCGGCAAAGAAACTTACTTGTCCAGAAAGATTGATCTTTTCCTGTTCTTCAAGCTGGGAGATTATCTTACTGGAAGCAAGCAACAGTTGCCTTCTTTTATACCCGAAACTATCAAATGCTCCGCATTTAATCAGGCTTTCAAGGGTGCGCTTATTCATATCCTGCCCTATCATTCTGGAACAGAAATCTCGGAAGGAAGTAAATTTTCCGTTTGTCTTTCTTTCGTCAAGCAGTGACTTAATAAATCCGCGCCCTAAGTTCTTAACTGCAAGCAGTCCAAAACGTATGTTATTGCCGCTTACTGTAAAGCCTTCCCCACTCTCATTTATATCCGGTGGGAGTATTCCAATGCCGAGCTTTTGACATTCTCCGATATATTCTGAAACCTTGTCTGTGTTGTCAAGAATGCTCGTCAAGAGGGCTGCCATATATTCTTTGGGATAATGGCATTTTAGATAAGCTGTTTGATAAGCCACAATAGCATATGCTGCAGCATGGGACTTATTGAATGCGTACGAAGCAAAGGAGGCCATTTCATCAAAAATCGCATTGGCTATCTCTTCACTGACGCCGTTTCTGATAGCGCCTACACATTCAAAACTGCCGTCTTCACGCTGTTTTCCGTAGATAAAATTCTCCCGTTCTTTCTGCATTACGTCAGTCTTCTTTTTCGCCATTGCGCGGCGAACAAGGTCAGCCCTGCCATATGAATAACCGGCAAGTTTTCTGACGATTTCCATAACCTGTTCCTGATAGACGATGCAGCCATATGTGACTTCGAGTATATCTTTTAACAGCGGATGTTTGTATGTGATTTTTTCGGGGTGATGTCGGTTTTCGATATACCGCGGAATGGATTCCATCGGCCCCGGGCGATAAAGCGAGATAACGGCAATAAGGTCTTCAATGCTCTCAGGTTTTAAGCTGACAAGCACCTGTTTCATGCCGGCTGATTCAAACTGAAAGACACCTTCGGTTTTGCCAAGCGAAAGCATTTCGAATACTTCTTTGTCATCAAGAGGAATTTTGTCAATGCTGAAATCCGGCTGATACTTCTCTTTTATCATATCCTCGGCGTAGCGTATTACAGTCAGGTTGCGCAGACCCAAGAAATCCATTTTTAGTAGGCCAAGCTCTTCAAGATTGGTCATCGTGTACTGCGTAACGATTGATTCATCGTTCTTTTGAAGCGGAACATATGTATCAACCGGGTCTCTTGTAATAACTACGCCCGCAGCGTGCATAGAGGCATGCCTCGGCATGCCTTCAAGTCCACGTGCAACATCTATGAGTTTCCTTATCCGCTCGTCGCTGTCATACAATGACTTTAATTCCGGCGACATCGAAAGTGCCTTATCTATTGTAATGTTAAGTTCGGACGGAATGAGTTTTGCGACCTTATCTGTTTCTGCATATGAAAAATTCATGACGCGCCCGACGTCCCTTATGGCAGCCCTTGCTGCCATAGTTCCAAACGTAATTATCTGCGAAACATGGTCGCTTCCGTATTTTCTTACAACATAATTTATTACTTCCTGCCTGCGGACATAACAGAAATCTATATCAAAGTCAGGCATGCTGACGCGTTCCGGATTCAGGAAGCGCTCAAAAAGCAAATTGTATTTTATCGGGTCGATACCTGTAATCCCAATACAGTAAGCGCAAAGGCTGCCAGCACCAGAACCTCTGCCAGGCCCGACAGGTATTCCCACGCTTTTAGCATACCGAACAAAATCCTGCACAATGAGATAGTAATCTACATATCCCATGCGGTTTATGGTCTCAAGCTCATACTCCAATCGTTTAACAATCTTTTCATCCGGATTCTCGCCATATTTCTCTTTAAGGCCCTTTATGCACATATTCCGGAAGTATTCATAATGGCTCTGATTGCCCGGTACCTCAAAATGCGGCAAGATCGTTTTTCCGAACGTGAACTCAATATTGCATTTTTCTGCAATCTTTACCGTATTTTCTATCGCCTCAGGATATTCCGGAAAAAGCGAGGCCATCTCGTCCCCGGATTTCATGTAGAATTCTTCGGTCGGGAAACCAACACCGTTAGGATCATCGACAGTTTTGTTTGTTTGTATACATAAAAGCACGCGCTGAAGGTATGCGTCCTCTTTTTTTAGATAGTGGACATCGTTTGTTGCAACAAGCGGTATGCCTGTCTCGCGTGAAATCCTTACAATCTGAGGATTTATGGCTTTTTGCTCAGGAATGCCATGATCTTGGAGTTCAAGATAATAATTTCCCTCTCCGAACAGACTATTGTAAGCAAGTGCTTTTTGCTTTGCACCTTCATAATCGTTGGCAAGCAAAAGTCGTGGAATTTCTCCAGACAGGCACGCAGAAAGTGCAATAAGTCCCTTATTATACTTCGTCAACAGCTCCCAGTCTACGCGCGGCTTGCCGTAAAAACCGTCTATCCATGCCGTAGAAACAAGTTTTACAAGATTATGATAGCCCTCCATGTCTTTGCAGAGCAAAACAAGGTGTCCGTGCTCAGAATCGGGGTGATACATCCTGTCATGCCTTGTACGTGCGGCAGTATATACCTCGCAGCCGATAATTGGTTTTATGCCCTCTTTTTTTGCCAGCTTATAAAAATCAATAGCGGCATACATGACGCCATGATCTGTTATCGCTACAGACTTTTGACCAAGTTCCTTAGCTCTACTGATTATACCGTTAATGCGGCAGGCTCCATCAAGAAGACTATATTCACTGTGCAAATGAAGGTGCACAAAATCCTGCATAGTAAAAACTGCATTCCTTTCTTTTTAACCACTAAACAGTATAACTACTTAATCTGATTCGCCAGTTTAATGATGCGCTGAAGCCTGTGATTAACACCAGAGCGGCTTATACCTGAAATCTTTGCGAGCACACTGAGGGACGCATCAGGATTTTCAATGCGGATTTTGGCTATTTCACGAAGTTCAGGCGGAATACTATTGCTGTCTTTTGCCGACATAAGCTTTTTTATAGCTTCTATTTGACGCGCGGACGCTTCAACCGTTTTGCCGATGTTTGCAGTCTCACAGTTAGTCACACGATTTACCTTATTGCGTAAATCTTTATAGACCTTTATATTCATAAGCTCCAGAGAGCAGCGAACTGCTCCCATCATTGTCAGAATATCTTCAATCTGTTCGCTGTCCTTCAAGTAAACGACAAGATTACCTTTGCGGACAATAGTCTTTGGTTCAAAATCAAGTTCTGACAAATAATCCGAAAGGTCTTTTCCAAGGCGTATATGAGGCGAAACAAACTCAAGGTGATAATCCTTGCCCGGGTCAACGATAGACCCGCAAGAAAGGAATACACCCCGCAAAAAAGCTGAATTGCAGCACTCATTTTCAATATTTGAGCGGTTTATTCTGAGCGTTACGTTTTTCTCGGAATGGCCGAACTCATCAAACAGTCTGTCTATATCTTTTTCATTTTCAACTGATATGCAGTCAGCAATTCGGCCGTCACTGCGTTTTGAGGTTTTTTGACGCAGTTTTATCCCGAACATGTCCGAAAGCAGTTTTGACATTGTATTAGCAACATCAGGATGTTCTGTTAGAACTGTGATACCGTATTTCGAAAAATGTCGGCCGAAAAGTAAAAAACCATATGCTTCAGCTTTTTTGCAGCATTTTTCGTTCATCTCGACCGCACATAGCTCTGATTTAACTTTGTACGCGAAAGTCAATTTGTTCCTCCAAAATAAGCCATCGCATATAGAAACAACTGAATAATAAAAACTACTATTCCCTTTTAGACAGTATCCATAATCAGTTCTTTCTGCGATGGCATAATTTATATTTTATACTCTCTATTTACTACGGCTTCTGTATATCCCTATGATTTACTGCCGCTCTTATATCCTTTTCAAGTAAATGTTTATATAACGCTTCAGCTATAGCAACCGACCTGTGTTTTCCGCCTGTGCAACCTATTCCAACCACAAGCTGACTCTTGCCTTCTTCCGCGTACAACGGTAGCAAGTAATCAATCATATCGAAAAGCTTTGCCACAAACCCACGCGTCTTCTCTGATGCAAACACATAATCACGCACAGGCTCGTCGAGCCCCGTCAGCCTTTTTAAACTTTCAATATAAAACGGATTTGGAAAACACCGTACGTCAAAAATCAGATCGCCTTCCGGCGGAATTCCATACTTAAATCCAAAGGACATGCAGTTTACGATAAGCCCGGTCCTCTTATCACCCATAAACAAAACCGTTATGCGCTGCTTTAATTGTGCAGGCGACAGGTTTGTCGTATCTATGATATAGTCTGCCCTTTCACGGGCTGGGCGCAGTAGTTCCCTTTCCTGTTCGAGCGCCTCTTCGATTGACATTCCCGCTTCCGAAAGTGGATGTTTTCGCCTGGTCTCTTTAAAACGCCGAATTATAACTGAATTGTCAGCGTCGATAAACATTATTTTATATTCACAGCCTTGCTTTTTCAGCTCTTCAAGGCCGTCAAAAAGGCTGTTAAAAAGTGCTCCTCCGCGAACATCGGTAACAATTGCAATATTCTTTATCTTTCCCTGTGTATTTACGCAAAGTTCCGCAAATTTCGGGATTAATGCCGGCGGCATATTATCCACACAATAAAATCCTATATCTTCAAGTGCGTTTACAGCCCTCGTCTTACCGGCACCAGAAACACCTGTGACAATGACAAAAGCCATCGTCGTTTTCCTCCATTCTTCAGCAGCGATTACTTCTCGCCAACTGTTTTGATTTCACATTCAAGCATCACGCCGGCCTTTTTTAACACCTCATTCTGAATCTCTTCTATTAGTTTCAATACGTCTTCGCATGTCGCTCCACCGGTGTTTACTATAAATCCTGCATGTTTTTCGCTTACTACTGCGCCGCCTACGCGGTACCCTTTCAACCCGCAGCTTTCAATAAGCGTCCCGGCATAATATCCAACAGGCCTTTTAAAAACACTGCCTGCACTGGGATATTCAAGCGGTTGCTTTGTTCTGCGCCGGTTCATAAGCTCGCTCATTTTTGCCTCAATTTCTTTTTTGTCACCGCGGCTGAGCTTAAATTCTGCGCTCAAGATTATATAGTCTTTTCCGGTATAAGCGCTCTTGCGATATCCGAAATCCAGTTCTGTATTTTCAAATTTTCCGATCTTTCCGTTTTGAATATGCGTGGATGCTGTTACAACGTCTTTCATCTCACCGCCGTAGGCACCTGCATTCATGTAAACAGCGCCTCCGACGCTACCTGGAATGCCATACGCAAATTCGAGTCCTGTAAGACAGTTGTCTTTTGCTGTCTCACAAAGACTGCGCAGCGGCACACCCGCAGAACATATTATTTTCTCTCCGTCACATATAATTTTTCCTCTGCCGAGTCTGAGAACGACGCCACGTATCCCTTTATCAGATACAAGAAGATTGCTTCCATTGCCGATAACAAACAATGGAATATCATTCTCATTGCAGAATTGTGCTATCTCCTTAATTGTATTTTCCCCTGAAGCTGTGATAAATAAATCTGCCGGACCGCCTATTTTAAATGTGGTATGCCTGCTCATCGGCTCATTTTCCAATACCTCGGCGCCAAACGAAAGCGCCATATTTTTAAGCTGTTCAATAGGCGTCATATTATCCTCCAATAAATGTGATATTATTGCGCGTTATAGAGTTCACCTACAAACGCCGCGCCAATTATACCGGCGTCATTTCCAAGCTTAGCTACACAAATCTTTGTCTGTTTCTCTGCATTTTTGTTGTAGCGTTCTTTTTCTATAATCTTTTCAAGCGGCTTAATCAAATTGTCGCCTTCTTTGCAGATTCCTCCGCCAATACATAAAACCTCAGGCTGGAATATGTTTATCATATTGATAAGTCCACAGCCAAGATATTTTATGTACAAATCGACTACCTGCCGTCCGGCCTCATCGTTTTTTCTCATCGCATCAAAAGCAGTTTTTCCGTTTACGTTGTCAAGGCTGCCACCTGCAATCTCCCACATTATGCTGTCCTTATGCTCTTTCATTGATTCTTTAGTGAGATTTATAAGGCCGGTTGCAGAAGCATATGCTTCCCAGCAGCCACGCCTTCCGCATGTACATTCGCGCCCATCGACTTCAATAACTGTATGGCCAAGTTCACCGCCGGCAAAGTTAAAGCCATGCAGTATGCGCTTGTTAATAATTACTCCGCCGCCGATTCCTGTGCCTAATGTTATTGCCACAGCGGAATTAGCACCTTTCGCAGCGCCCGCTTTAAACTCACCATAGGCAGCAGCATTTGCATCATTTTCAACAAAAACTTTTTTCCCAAGTCTTTCTTCCATCATCTTGACCATGGGAACATTATTAAAACGCAAATTATTCGAATACTCTATAATGCCAGTGTCAAAGTTTGCGGTCCCGGGAGTCCCAATACCAATCCATTTGACCTGGTCCATTGATATAGAAGCTTTTTTTAGAAGTTCCTTGGTTAGGTATGCCATATCGTCTATAATCAAATCCGCACTTCTCGGAAGTTTTGTCGGAATGCTATCTTTTAGGACGATATTCATGTCTTCGTCGACTATACCCGCTGCAATATTTGTCCCGCCAAGGTCAATTCCTATATAGTACATAATTACCCTCCAAAATCGTTAAATGTCTGCAATTTTAGAAACATTATTTTTCTTTTAATAAATATTCTGCAGGCAGCCTAAGTCATGTAATTTCAGCATATCTCCCTCTGACTTAAGGCGCATGCAGAAAAACATATGCACTGTGATTTATTAATTCTCGTATTACAGTTGTATGAAAACAATCTATTTAGTATATATCCCAATCTAATTCTTTATTAATCGTCTGAGTTTTTATATCATCTGTCATACCAAGTTTCTGCAGCAGTTCTTGTGCAGCATTGTAACCCATTTTTTTCTGTCTGTTATTCATGGCCGCAACCTCAATTATAATAGCAAGGTTACGTCCTGGCTTCACGGGAATTGTCAACGAAGGCACAGTAATACCCAGTATTTTTGTCTGTTCGTTTTCCTCCCCGAGTCTGTCATATATCTTATTGCTGTCCCAAACTTCAAGGTGAATTACCATATCCACCTTTTCAGTCATTTTTACGGCACCCATACCAAAAATGCGCCTTGCGTTTATTATGCCTACACCGCGAAGTTCCACGAAATGCCGTATATTTTCTGGGGATGAACCGACGAGAGTCCTTGAGCTGACACGCCTTATTTCCACAGCATCGTCAGCAATAAGTCTGTGGCCTCTCTTTACCAGTTCAATTGCGGTTTCACTTTTACCGACTCCGCTTTCACCAAGCAGCAAAATGCCTTCTCCGTAAACTTCGACAAGGACACCATGTCTTGTGACGCGTGGAGCGAGCTCAACGTTAAGGAACGAGATAAGCCCCGACATAAACCCTGATGTTGATTCGCTGGTTCTTAGGACAGGAACCTTATATTTTTGGGCGAGTTCTACAATTTCCGGAAACAATTCAAGATTACGGCAAATCACAAGTGCCGGCGGACGCCTTGAAAGTAGCTTATCAATTGCATTGCGGCGCTTTTCCTCAACAAATCGTTTTAAGAAAGAGATTTCTGTGAGCCCTATTATCTGTATGCGCTCGTTGTCAAAGTAATCGAAAAAGCCACCAAGCTGAAGGCCAGGACGGTTTACATCTATGCTTGATATTAAAATATTATCAGGATTATCCGGCATATATATGCTTTCAAGGGAAAACTCTTTGATAATCTTTGACAATGCAACAGTAAATTTGTGTTCCATAGCTAAAACATCCCTTATCAAAATAGGTAAGCTGTTTTGTCAGAGACATCTTTTCTCATACAATTATATTCTAAAATAAGTATTCTTTCAAGCTTTTAATAAATTTAAGGAATATCTGCAGTTGTTAAAATAGAATTGTATTATTGATTATTATCAAAAAAAACTTGCTTTTATTTCTAATGTCTGATAAAATACATTTGTTATGCTTTTGCATTTATTTAGTTTTGAGTTAGCAAGCCCCGCAGATGGCCGGCTAATCTTCAAGTGAAAATCTATGAGGAGGTGCAGATAGATGGCAAAATGTGATCTCTGTGGGAAGGAATTGGCCTTTGGGATAAAGGTTTCCCATTCGCACAGGCGTTCAAACAGGACATGGAAGCCCAATGTTAGGCGTGTTAAGGCTATAATTGACGGTTCTCCTCGTCATATTCATGTATGTACGCGGTGCCTTCGCTCAAATAAGGTTCAGCGCGCAGTATAATTTTATTTATCGAACAATGGGCAGTTTCATAACGGCCCAAATATGATCATTCCTAAAATGGACAGTAATAGGCCATATAAGGCTAAATAAAGCCAGCGCCAAAACGGCGCTGGCTTTTACTTTTTCTCACTTATTTAAGCCATTTTTATCATTAGAAAAGCATCTTTTTAAACTCTATAGGCAGCACAACACTTGCTTTTAATCATCTCTCTGACACACTTAACAAACTTTCAGGGTCTGCAAATGCCAATGAAAAATCGCCTCTGTGAATCTTTAATGCAGTTTTTTCATTGAAGATTTCATTTTCCGTCCTGACTCCTATCTTCCTGAGCAATGGCAGCAGCGGACACCACCCCTGAAGAGCATGCTGAAGCAAAAAGACGCTGACGAATATAGATACTATAAGCCAGTATTTGCTCCGTTTTGCGCCAAACAAAGTGCTGATGAAAATAATTATTGCGGCATTTGTCTCTATAAACCGCTCAACGTCCCATTCCCTGTCAAGTTGATTCAGTCTGTTCTGAATAACTTTGCCAGATTCAATATAATCGCTTATATTTTCAATAGTTTCATGCCTTATTTTTTCATTGTCACAATCACTTGTATTATACTCAACCCTCTTTGCCGTAGGGGGTAATATTGAAAACATAATGTACCACTTCCTTTAGGCATATTTTCCCCTAAAAATTAAATTTTATTTTAAAAAAGCCGGCACATTCGCCGGCTTAATTTTACGCGTTATTTATATCCTCTTTCACGGGCCTTTGCCTCGTCGCGTATTTCACTTCTCATTGCGTCAAGCGACATACGCCTTCTTTCATTCTTCTCTTCAAGAGCGTCTTTCATCTTAGGGTCGTCGGTTTTTTCTATCATTTCGTCGGCAAGTTCCATATTCCTGATTGTATTGTTTATATTGCGCTGAATTTTTTCAACGTTATCTTTTCTATCATCTGGCTTTGCCTTCACATAAACATCTCCTTCAATTTACTCTGTCATTTTTAGTTTTTTAGTTTTGAGCACTTTTATAAAAGTCAATAAAAGGTTTATTTATCTTGCTTTTTTATTGAAATAAGCATAAAATGATAAAATGGGTTTTACGTAAATATCTATACAAATATTATTTTCAGGACTGATAAATCACGTTTACAAAAGAAAATATAAAAGCAAAAGCTTTGGAACTAATACAAAAAGAACCTTTCTTTTTTATAACATTATTTTTAACGATAATCTTATCATTTTTCTCAAAACCGCATTTTACGGCAATAAACTGGAATGTAATCTCAACCCTATTTTCTTTTATGCTTACCTGTGTTGCATTTGAAAGATGTAACCTGTTGACGTCACTTGCAGGGCTGTCATTGGGCAAATTCAGCACACCAAGAATGCTCGGATTTGCAATGATATCAGTAACCGGGCTTCTTTCGATGTTTGTCACAAACGATGTGGCTTTGCTGACAGTCGTGCCCTTGACTCTATCCATGTCGAAGGTAAGCGGCAAAGACCCATATATCCTGATAATTCTCGAAACTATAGCGGCAAACATTTTTTCAGCTTTGACACCCTTTGGCAATCCGCAAAATCTTTATCTCTTTTCTTATTTTAAATTAGAACCTTTACAGTTTTTCTTAATTATACTGCCATTTTGCCTTATTGGCATTGCAATCTTGTTTGCAGCGAATTTGCTTTTTAATTCCGGCGGCAAATTTAAAACTGAAAAGATTAAGTTTGAAGTTTACGAACCAAGATTGTTATACTCTGCAGCAGTCGTATTCATTCTGAATATCCTGTCTGTTCTCCACGTCCTTGATTACAGGATTGCACTTGCAGCAACGCTTATAATATTTTTAATTTTTGCTCCTCGGCTAATTTTAAAAGCCGACTATTTTCTGCTTATGACTTTCGTGCTGTTTTTTCTCTTTACTGACAGCGTAACTGGCATCTCAATGATTAAATCATTTTTTTCGTCGGCCCTTAATGCAAAATACACTGTACTTATTGCAGCCACCGGATTATCGCAGATAATCAGCAATGTCCCATCGGCGGTTCTAATCTCTGGTTTCACCGAAAATCACAAAGAACTGTTATACGGTGTATCCGCTGGCGGGCTTGGTACACTGGTAGCATCTCTTGCAAGTCTTATATCATATAAGCTTTATATCAGGCAATACGATGCCTCAAAATACATTAAAGCATTTTCTGCGCTTAATTTCGGCGCTCTGGCTATTATATTAATTTTTCTTTGCTTATTCTGTATCTAAATTATTTTACAAGGAAACTGATAGCAATGATTTATCTCGATTATGCAGCAAATACACCTGTCGACGACAGTGTTTTAGAAACTTATATTGAAATATCAAAAAAATATATAGCAAATCCGAACTCTCCGCATGCTCTCGGAAAAGCGGCATTAGAAGAACTCAATAAAGCAACGAGGCTGATGGCGCAATTATTGGGGGTCAAGGAAAACGAATTAATCTACACTTCAGGCGCAACTGAATCAAACAATCTTGCAATAAAAGGCATAGCAGGCCAGTATAAGAAATATGGGCACCATATTATTACGACGCCGCTTGAACATTCATCTGTCTCCGGCGCTGTCGCTTACTTGCAAAGTAAAGGATTTGACATTGACTATGTCGATATCGATAAAAACGGCCTTGTAGATCTCGACAGCCTCAAGGAATTGATTCGCGACGACACAATTTTGGTCTCAATCTGCATGGTCGACAGTGAAGTCGGTATAAAACAGCATATTAGTGAGATAGCGCCAATAATTGCTGATAAACCTCATTGTTATTTTCATATTGACGCAACGCAAGCCGTTGGAAAAATCAAAGTGCCGCTTGATGGGGTTGATTTGATGACCTTTGCTCCCCACAAATTCTACGGCCCAAACGGTTTTGGCGTGCTTTTTAAAAGAGAAAACGTATTGCTCGAGCCTCTTATTAACGGCGGTATCAGCACAACCGAATTTCGCAGCGGGACCCCTGTCCTGCCCCTTATAGTCTCAACTGCAAAAGCTCTCTCAATCGCGTTCGAAAAAATGGAAGAGCGGTATAATTACGTATCTGAATTAAACAGGACGCTCAGAGACGCGCTTGCACAGTATCCAAAAGTAAAAATAAACAGCACTGATGAATCTATACCTTTTATCTTGAACTTGAGTATCTTTGGTGCTAAAGCTGAAGAGTTTCAGGCGGCTTTGTCCGATAATGGAATTTGTCTTTCGACAAAGTCAGCTTGTTGTGCGCCCGGGACTCTTTCCCGCCCTGTTTATGCATTGACAAAGGACAGGAAAGCGGCGCTTTCAACACTCCGAATAAGCCTTTCCCACCTTACCACCAACGACGATATCAATACCTTTTTAGCCTGTTTTGATGCTATATATAATAAGCTTGTTAAATAGAATGTCCTACGAAAGTTTGAATATTTGAATAAGTCACCTACCGGCTTCCGGTTCCCATTGAAAGGATAATTTGAATGAACAATATAGAAAAAGTTGAACTCAGTATAACAAAAAAATTCCGCAAGGAAATATGGCTGAGATTTATTAAAGGAATTAAGGAATATCAGCTCATAAAATCCGGTGACAGGATAGCTGTGTGCATTTCCGGCGGCAAGGACTCTATGCTTATGGCAAAGTTAATTCAGATACTGCAAAGGCACAGTGACGTCCCGTTTGAAGCCGAGTATCTTGTAATGGATCCGGGATACAGCGCTGTAAATCGGCAGCGAATTATTGACAACGCAGAGTATCTCGGTATACACATAAAGATATTCGAAACGAAGATTTACGATATAGTAGCTGAAGTTACTGATTCACCTTGTTACCTTTGCGCCAGAATGAGGCGCGGTTACCTATATAAGAACGCACAGGATCTTGGCTGCAACAAAATCGCACTTGGACACCATTTCGATGACGTTATTGAAACTATACTTATGAGCATGCTTTACGGCGCTGAAATCAAAACAATGATGCCGAAGCTCCACAGCACCAACTTTAAAGGCATGGAACTCATAAGGCCGATGTATTTGGTCAGAGAGGCTTCAATTATAAACTGGAAACGATACAACGAGCTTGAATTTATTCAGTGCGCATGCCGTTTTACGGAAAGCTGCACGCTCGGAGGAAGCACCGGCGGTTCGAAAAGGCAGGAAATGAAAGCTCTGATAAAGAAATTCCGCCAGACGAACGAAAATATCGATATGAATATTTTCCGGAGTGTCCATAATATCAATCTTGATACCGTCATTGGGTACCGCAAAGACGGCGTAAAACATAGTTTTCTTGACGATTATGATAAGCCAAAGCCAGAAAGGAAGGATAATAGTGCAGAAGGACATTGAGCTGAAGGAAGCTGTTACAAAAAAAGACGCCGAAATCATTTCCGCCCTTGCCCAAAAAATCTGGACGGAGCACTATACGCCAATCATCGGTGAGGCACAGGTAAAATATATGCTCGAAAAATTTTCAGCCCCTGACAAGATATATAGCGATTTAAAAAATGGTTATATTTATTACACAGCCTATTTTGACGGCAAACTTGCAGGATATACGGCAATCAAACCTGAAGATGAGAAGCGCATTTTCTTAAGCAAACTCTATGTCGATAAATCATATCGCGGCAACGGCATTTCAAGGTTTATAATCAACCATATAATAAGCAAGTATAAACCTTTGGGATACAACTCAATCTGGCTCACGGTCAATAAAAACAATGTAAATTCCATCAAAGTATATAATAAACTGGGTTTTATCAACGATGGACCGCTTGTAACTGATATCGGCGGCGGATTTGTAATGGACGATTACAAAATGACCCTTTACATATGAAAAATTCCTCCTGTTTAAATTACAGGAGGAATTTTTTTATTTTGCCTTGCCTAATAAAAAACTGATTATCAGTATTATAAAAACGAGCGTGGTTATTCTGACGAAAGTATAGTCTTTCTCTTTTAAAAATAACAAAATTGAAACGCCAACTCGAAGTACAGGCGTTAAAATAAGCAGAAACAGCCCAAACATCATTATCGCATATGGTTTAAATGCGATAAGCCCTTGAAAAATTTCTACGAGACTTGTCGGATAATAGCTGCCGGGATAGCCGCTGCTGCCCGTCACCAAAAATATAATAAGCCCGATGAGCATTATCGCTGCACTTGCGAGAACTCCGTATTTAATCACTTTGCTTATGGCAAGCTCCAAATCTTCAATTTCCTTGTTTCTCATATTCCCACCCCTTTAATTACCATCTGAACAGAAACTATCACTAAAACAGGGATGAAAATGAGCCTCAAGGTTTTGCTTCTCAACCTTTGCATTACCCTTGTCCCTATTGTCGCGCCCATAAGTACGCCCAGAGCCACAGGTGCAGCTATTTTCGGGTCTATATTTCCCTTAAGAAAATAAACTCCTGCGCTGGCGGCGGCTGTAACGCCCATCATAAAATTACTCGTAGCGCTGGAAACCTTCATAGGCAGTTTCATATACAAATCCATTGCCGTAACTTTAAAAATGCCGCTTCCGATTCCAAGCAGGCCGGAAAGCAAACCAGCCCCGTACATCATGCCAAGGCCGCCGAAAACACCAGTCACATTGTATTCAACATTTTTGTCAAGGACTTTATCGTAGTATTCACCATCAAGGCCAAGCTTTTTCGCCATGGGGTGCGGTTTTACGTTCTGCGGTAATTCATTTTTAGCTTTTCTAAGCATCATAACGGCTGAAAACAGAAGAAAAAGTCCGAATATGATATAAAGGAATTTGGGATTTATAAGAGCAGCTAAAAAGGCACCCGTAATTGCACCGAGCGTTGTGCCGATTTCGAGGAACATACCAACCCTGACGTTTGTTACTCTATCCCGTATATATGCGATGGCAGAGCCGCTTGATGTCGCAATGACTGTTATGATACTTGCTCCGATGGCATATTTTATGTCCAGATGAAAAAGCAACGTCAAAACCGGTGTAATTATTATGCCGCCTCCAAGCCCCAAAAGTGAACCCAAAAATCCGGCTAATATTGCAATCAAAAATAACTCTAAAGCAAAGAAAGTAGCCACTTAAGTTATCCTCCGATATACCTAATTCTTTAGATAATGTTTTCAAAGCTGTTTTTTAACTCTGATAAGAGCTTTTCTTTTTCTGGTTTATCTAAAAAAGCAGCACGCGCCGCATTCATCTGCAGTTGCATAAGTTCCGAATTGCTGAACCCAAATTTATTCTTCAAAATGTTGAGCTCCCGCGTCATGTCAGTATTTGAAACCGTTGTGTTATCAGTATTAACAGTAACATTAAGTCCCAAATCAAAATATTTTCTTACTGGATGCTGTTCAAATGATGGCGCAGCCTTTGTCTGAACATTGCTCGTTACACATATTTCAAGGGGAATTTTTCTTTCTTTAACCAGATTTACGACACTTTCATCTTCATTTATTCTTATTCCATGACCGATTCTGACAGCTCCGAGTTCCTCAATCGCAACTCTTACATTTTCAGCCCCACCTGCTTCACCGGCATGAATTGTGACAGGAATGCCGTATTTGTTCGCCTCATCAAAAACCCTCTTAAAAAGCTGAGGAGGATAGTGCGCTTCGTCTCCCGCAAGGTCCACGCCGCCGAGGCCTTTATACATAAACTCTGACGCGGCTCTTATAACTTCGAGATTTTTTTCATCGCTGTGATGGCGCATACAGCATACAATGGCTCTTGCGATAGTACCCGTTTCTTTTTCCCCTTCCAAGAGTCCGCTTATCACGTTGCGTATCACGTCCGCGCACGTCATGCCCTTTTCCGTCATCAACTGAGGTGCGAACCGCACCTCGATATATTTTACGTTATGCTTTGCCGCATCCTCAACCGCTTCTTTTGCAACACGCCTCTGCGCTTTTTCTGATTGCAGGCACTTAAGCGGTAAATCAAACTTTTCCAAATACTCTACCAAACTTTCGCAGTTATCGCCCACTGAAAGATATTTCATCAATTCCTTTTCGTCATAGGTTGGAAGCTCGATACCTTCGTCGCGGGCGATTTCAATTACTGTCCGCGGTCTCAGACTTCCGTCAAGGTGATTATGCAAATCAATTTTCGGCATTCTTTCAATAAAATCCATACTGTCCCCTACTTTCAAATGTCAATTTAATAAAGCGATAACCGATTTAACAAGTGTGATAAATCGTTCGCTTGCTTTTCTTGATGTCTCTATAACCTCATCATGATCAAGAGGCTTCTCGGTGACACCGGACGCCATATTTGTAATGCAGGATATGCCCAGCACTTCCATACCGCAATGGTTTGCCGCTATAACCTCCGGGACTGTAGACATGCCAACGGCATCCGCCCCAATAATCCTTAAAAACCTTATCTCCGCAGGTGTTTCATAGCTCGGGCCAGTCAACGCGGCATATACGCCCTCCTGCAGATTTATTTGACTATTTGCTGCCGCTGTCTTTGCAATGTTCCTTAATTTCAAACTGTAGCCCTCAGTCATGCTGGGAAAGCGTGGGCCGAGTTTATCGTCGTTTCTGCCAATCAGCGGATTTGTGCCCATAAGGTTGATATGGTCACTTATCAACATCAAATCGCCGGGCGAAAATGATTTATTTATCGCACCTGCGGCATTTGTCACAATAAGAGTTCTTACGCCGAGCTGTTTCATTATATATACCGGGAATACAACCTGTTTCATGCTGTATCCTTCATAATAATGAAAACGCCCCTGCATACACACAACATTCTTACCGCAGACTTTCCCCATGACAAGGCAGCCTTTGTGGCCCTCGACAGTAGAAACTGGGAAATGCGGTATGTCACGGTAAGGAATAGTCACAGGTTTCACTATTTCTTGTGCAAATTTGCCCAGACCTGAACCTAATATTATGCCAACAGTAGGTTTAAAATCAGTCTTTGAGCGTATATAGTCTAATGCCTCATTCATAAAAATCACCATGACTTTGTCTTTAAAATTATTATGTCCACCCATAAAATTTAGATGTTTAAAATCCGCCGCTATATGGTCAGAATAGTGGCGGATTTGTTGGACAAGTATTATGAATTCTCATTTTCTTGGATTTCTGCCTTTTCTTTTTCAGCAGTAATTTCTTCTAACTCATCGTCTCTAAAGAGTTTATCACAGTCAATCAATAAGACCACTTTATCCTTCAATTTGCCAATTCCGTTTATGTATCTGCTCTGGAATCCTGTTCTGAAATCCGGCGGAGGAGCTATTTCACTGTCTTCAATGCTGATAACTTCTGCAACTTTATCAACAATAAGGCCCGCTGAAATCCCATTGATATTGACGATGATAATACATGTTCTTTCGTCGTATTCACAAGGCTGCTTTTTGAATTTTATTCTCATATCAATAACAGGGATAATATTGCCTCTTAAATTTATGATACCTTTTACAAAGTTTGAAACTTCCGGCACGTCGTTGATTTTCTGCATTCCAACTATTTCATTTACATAACTTATTTCTATACCAAAAACTTCATTATCAAGTGAAAAAGTAAGATATCTGCCGTGTTGCAAATCTTCTTCTTGTACTTCATCATTCGTCTCAATCAGATCGTTCATATTCAGCATCCCCTTATTTAGTATTTAACGGAAACGCGGCCGAAAGCTTCAAAATCGCTCCTTCCGCAATATCAAGATTATCCAAGATTGTATATATTATATAACAATTGTTTAGTTTATTCAATTAGAAAATGAAAGCTTATAAAAGAATTCGAATTTTTTTCAGATTTGTGAAACTTATGAACTTCATGCTGATTTTAAAACTTAGCAGCCGCCACATTTTCTATTGCTTATGTTATAATTAAAATATACGTTCTGCATTGAATTAATGATTAACCGGAGGATATCATGAATATTCAGATTTTTGGACGCAAAAAATGTTTTGATACAAAAAAGGCCGAAAGGTATTTTAAAGAACGCGGAATTAAGTTTCAGAGCATTGATATAGATAAATACGGTATGAGCCGCGGTGAACTCAATAGTGTTAAATCTGCCGTTGGTATTGAAAATTTAATAGATAAGAACGGCAAAGAATATGAACGTCTTAATCTTAAATATATAGTGACAACGGAAACACCTGAAGAAATGCTTTTAAATAATCCAAAACTGTTTGTAACGCCAATTGTCCGAAACGGCAGGCAGGCAACTATCGGTTACAAGCCGGAGATATGGAAAACTTGGACATAAGAACAATAATAACGGCTATGTTCCCTTATATTTAAACAAACGGCGGACGGGCAATTAACTTACCCGCCCGCCGTTTTGAACCTTTTTAACCCTTAGGCCCGGCTATTTCTTCATATTTTTTACGCAAAAAAGCCGCAAGTTCAGCAATGCCTTCATCCTTTTCGCCTTTTCTCAAACTCAATTCAAACAAAGGTGCTTGCGAAACAGCTCTTAAGCCTTTTTCAAAGAATGAAGTGTCAAATCCAACGGCCTGCTTCAAGTCGCATTTTGTCAATGCCACAACATCTGCATAACTAAACATCGGTACGTATTTATACGGCTTATCGTCACCTTCAGGCACGCTGGCGGCAAGCAGTCGGATGTTTTCACCGAGGTCAAATTCAGCGGGACAAATAAGATTTCCGACATTTTCAATAAATACAATTGCGTTCTCCATATCTATCTGGTCAGCGCCCTGCCTTATTACTCGGGCGTCAAGATGACATTCGCCGCAGGTATTTATCTGAGAAGAACGGATTCCCTGAGTCTCCATTCTTTCCGCATCAATTGAGGAAGCAATATCCCCCTCTATTACACCAATTTTGATATTCTTAAGTTCTTTTGCAACCGCAGAAATAAGTGTCGTCTTACCTGAACCTGGCGCTCCCATGAGGTTTACAGCGAGAATATGTCTTGACGCAAAATATTTGCGGTTTTCTTCCGCTATTTTTTCATTTGCCTCAAGAAGCTCCTTCATTACTATAACTTCCATTGGACTGCTCCTTCAACTTTAAATTTCATTCGCCGTCAAAAGACTTAATGTAAAATTCGCGTCCCGTTCCTTTTATGAGGACGGATTCCCCGCCACATTCAGGGCATACAAAACTTTTCCTGTGTTCAAACTCTTTCCCACATTTGACACATTTCAGCATTGCCGGAACATGCTCAAAATAAAGCTTTGCCCCAGCACAAACACTGTTTTCACTCATTACGTCAAAATACATCTGAACCGATTCATCAATTATTGATGAAAGCTCACCTATAACAAGGTCTATACGGTTTACCTTTTTGATACCGTTCTTTTTGGCTTCTTCGCTTATTACCTTTATTATATCAATTACAACAGGGAGTTCATGCATTTTTCTTCTTCAACATATCAATATTGCCTTTACCGGCATTGGGAACAGCCTTAATTGCCGGCGGCTGCCCTACAAATTTATCAGTTTTTTTCTCATTTGCCGGAGCAGTATATATTGGTTCTACACTAAGACATTTTTTCGGGCATGATTCTGTGCATGCTAAACACATTATGCACTTAAAACGATCAATCTGCCATGTTCCCTCAGTACGATTTACTTCTATCGCATTAACAGGGCATTTTCGTCCGCAGAGTCCACAAAAAATACAGTCATTTATATTAATACTAATATGCCCTTTTTGATTTTTATAAGGAGCACGCTTCTCAAATGGGTAGTTCCGGGTAGCAGGTTTTGAAAAAATATTTTTGAGGGCTACAGTTAAAAATTCCAACATTATTCAACCTCTAACCTTTCTGAATATCTATCAGCGCTCAGTGCAGCTAATACACGGGTCAATAGACAGTATAATGACAGGAACATCTGACAGAAGCTGGCCTTTAAGCATTTCCACAAGTGACGGGAGATGGGCAAAAGTCGGGGTGCGCAGACGCATCCTCTTTAGATTCTTTCCGCCGTCGCCGCGCAGGAAATAATAAACCTCACCTCTCGGCTGTTCAACACGGGATATTACGTCGCCGTCAGGGTTGCCCTTCGGCTTCACATAATATTCACCATCCGGGAGCTTTTCTATAGCCTGACGTACAAGGTCCATTGACTGGTAAATCTCCAAGACTCTTAACATTGTCCTCGCATAGCAGTCGGAATCGTGCAAAACAACCGGTTCAAAATCCAATTCGCCGTATGCTGCATATCCCAATTTCCGCATATCCTGTGGAATCCCGCTTGCTCTTGCAACAGGACCAACACAACCCAGTTCATAAGCCTTGTCTTTATCAAGAGGTGCACAACCACGCAGTCTGTGGGCTATTGTCAAATCATTTTTGAATGTTTTATCTACTTTTTCAAATTCATCCCGTATATTTTTCAATTCATTAAGAATATGCTTCTGCATATCCGGAGTCAGGTCACGCCTTGTGCCACCGACTGTATTTATGGATACCATGATTCTATGACCAGTAGTCTGTTCCATTATATCCAAAATACGCTCACGTATACGCCAGCACTGCATAAACAGTGACTCAAAGCCGAAAGCGTCAGCCATCAGCCCCAAAAACAACAAGTGACTGTGCATGCGGTGCAGCTCCGCCCAGATGACACGAAGATACTTTGCCCTATCAGGAATTTCAAGCCCCAGAAGTGCCTCAACACCCTGACAGTAGGCCTGAGCATGCATTACACTGCAAATTCCGCAGATACGCTCAACAACATAAACACTCTGCATATAATCGCGTTTTTCGATAAGCCGTTCGAGACCTCTATGAACATAACCAATACCCGGAACGGCGTCAACTACTCGTTCGTCTTCAAGGACAAGTTTTATCTGAAGCGGTTCCGGCAATACGGGATGCTGAGGACCGAATGGTAATACTATATTATTATTTTGCATTATTGCCGTCCTTCCTCTCAATAATCACGCCGGCGCCAAACGGTGAGGACGGTGCTCCGTCCGCGAGAATAAAGTGACCGCCGTAATCAACAACAAGTCCTGAAAATTTGACCTCGAAAAGTTCACTTATCTCGTTTTCCGCAAAAGCGGCGGCAAGGTAAATATCAGAAATACTGCGAATTGTTTTGCCTGCTTCTACAGTTGTTTTTAGTGTACAAAGTTTGCAATCCTTGTCAAATGAATAAAAAATATCAACTGTTCCGTCATCATTCGTACATCCGGTCATTGTTACAAATCTATACCCTTGGTCTTTCAGTTCATGTACTCTTGCAGCAACGTCGGTGTCGTTGAGAATTTCTAAATTATCAATCATGGAGCTTTTCCTCCTGATCTTCATTATTATCGGTCTCGGACGGCAAAGCTCCGCCATTTTTCATAATTGTGTTTAAAAATTCCCTATGCCTTTCCTGAGCCTTCTTATCATTAAGAACTGCCGTTGCCTTGATTATGCCATCAAGAAGAGCCTCAGGTTTTATTGAACAACCGGGAACATAAACATCAACCGGTATCGCCTTGTCGATTCCTCCGAGAATATTATACGAGCCTTGAAAAATACCACCGGAACATGCACATGCCCCGACTGCTACAACAGCTTTTGGAGCAGGCATTTGTGAATATATATTTCTAAGGACCCGCAGGTTTCTGTGATTTACTGAACCCGTAACAACAAGTATATCTGCATGTTTCGGGTTACCCATGTTGACAACGCCGAATCTTTCGGCATCATACATCGGTGTTAATGCGGCAAGTACCTCTAAGTCACAGCCGTTGCAGCTATTGCAATCAAAATGCACTATCCACGGTGATTTTACCCGTGCGCGACTTAATAATCCCATTAAGGATTTTGCACCTCCAAAAATTAGACGAACGTCACTTCAAATAGAGCCAAATTATATTGGCCGCAGAAAGCCCAATGCCAGCAGCTCCCACGACTTTTAGCATCCATGACCATGTTGTTCTTGCAGAGATATTGTCAACAACGATTTCAAGGAAGAAAGCTGCAGCGGCCAGTAAAATTCCGACCCAGACAGGCTGCGCGCAGAATATCGCGACAAGCCCTAATAATAAAACGAGTTCAATCCATTCGCCTATGTTAATAAGAGCAAGCTGGAAACCTGAAAACTCAATTGTCAAACCTTTAATAAGCTCCTGATGTCCATGGTGTGAAGTTGAAAAGTCAAATGGAGACTTGCGCAATTTTATAGTAAGAACAATAAGTAATGCGACAAATTGTAACGGCAGGCTTAATATAAGAGGCCTTGGGTTATTAAACACATATGATCCCAAAAATGAATGATTGACAAGATAAGCTCCTATTGCTGTAAATATTATGACAGGCTCTGAAACCATCATTTGAATTATTTCACGCTGGGCGCCGATTCTGCTATAGGATGATCTTACGCACATTGCGCCCATAATCAGCGATACATCGGCAATTGCAAGAACAAAAACCAGCATGAGCAGGTCTTGTCCAGTAAAAAGGATGACTGCAGCCACAGCGTTGAAAATGGCATACATGATAACATAAGCGTCCTGCATCTTATTGACAGCAATACGTTCTTTGCCGAAAAGTTTTATCACGTCATAGAAAGGCTGTATTATCGGAGGGCCCTGTCTTCCCTGCATACGTGCCGTCAGCTTTCTGTCGATTCCGCTGATAAGACCACCGGCAAGAGGTGCGAAAATCACGACTATGAGAGCAATGATTATTTTGAACGTCGATAAGTTTATTTCAATATTCATAATTTATCAGGACACTCCAAACATAATGAGAATAATTATCGCTGATATAACACTTACGACTGGCATAAGTTTCTTTTCGCCGAAAATACCACTCAGATAATAGTTGTGAAGCATTACCTTTTCAACTTTATCCTTAGGCCCAATAAAATCTCGGCCTTTTTCATCACTTAAAGCGCCACAAGCATATGGAGGAATTATTCTCGGTTTATTTGCCTTGGCGTTTACAAAAATAACTATAAATGCGGCCACAATAACCCCAGTAAGCAGGATTATACCTCCGAAGCCCCCGGAGATTCCATACTCGGAAATGGAGTACAGACCACCGTTTGTACCGAATATTGCTGGGTCCTTATTTAGCAATTGAATCACTGATGGCAGAACCATATAATTATTGATTTGCGGCATTATTACAGTGATAACAACTATTGCTGCGGCTATAACACCAAGCACAACCTTTATCGAAAACGGTAAATCTTCGATTTTCCCGTGTCCTTTTTTATAAACAGTTGTGACAGCACCGAGCCACTTAACCCAAAAAGCAACTGTAAATGCACTTCCGAGCACCAATAAGAACATTACAGACGGTACATTGACAGAAGCCTCTATTGCCAGCCATTTTGTAATAAGTACACCGAACGGAGGCAGCATCATCGAAAGCATGCCAAGTATCATGATTGAAGTCGTATAAGGCATTTTTGAGAATATTCCGAACATATCTTCGATATTTCGGCTGCCGATTTTAAGTTCTACAGTACCCATGCACAGGAAAAGCAAACCCTTTGATACTGCATGGAATATAATAAGAAGAATCGCCGTCGTTAAAGCCTGTGAACCGCCAAGTCCTGCGCAGGCAATAATCAAACCAAGGTTTGATATTGTCGAAAAGGCCAAAACCCGTTTGCCGTTGCTTTGGCTGATGGCAAGAGCAGCCGCTGCAACAAAAGTAAACGCGCCAACCATCGAAACCAGTATGCCTGAGGTTTGTCCACCAAAAATCGGGGAAAATCTCACGATTACATATACGCCAGCCTTGACCATCGTTGATGAATGGAGCAGCGCAGAAACCGGTGTCGGTGCAACCATAGCGCCGAGCAGCCATGACTGGAACGGTAGCTGTGCTGATTTGACAAAACCAGCACAGCACAAAAACATGAGCCCGATTACAAGGAGCTGTGGCGCCTTTTTGCCGGTTTCAAGTATTTGCGAAATTGATATTGTCCCAACACTGTTTAATATAAATATTATTCCAACAGCGAAAAAGAGACCGCCGAAAGAATTTATCCATAAAGCGCGTTTGGCACTTTCAAAAGAAACACGATTGCAGTCATGCCCAATTAGCAGGAAGGAACAAAGCGTCGTTACTTCCCAGAAAGCATAAAGATGCATCAGGTTATCAGTCATGCTGATACCATTCATTGCAAAGAGGAAAAGGAATATCACAGCAAAAAATAAATGCTGTCTCGTTTGTTTGAGCTTTTGATGCTGCTCATGTTTTTCCATATATCCGATTGCAAAAATTGCAACCAATGGCCCTATTATCGAAACTATCAGGGTCATAATGAGTGAGAGGTTGTCTAATTTAATAATGAAATGCGGCTCTTCCGGCACTTTTAAAACCTCGAGATAGAAAACCGCACAAATCTGAGCAATCGCAGGAAGGATAATTTTCCATTCTTTAAATTTGATACCAAAATAAAGAGTGAAAAATAATGCTGCTGCATCAATGATCGTAACGGCAATGCCTGCCCATTCGGCTTTGCTTGTCTCTATTGCAAAAGTACCGTGAGTAAGAATATTTTGACATAACAGGATAGCTGCTGCTATCATTGCACATGATGAAAGAGTGACAATTACCGATCGTCCATTCCTGTTTTTCAAAAAAAGTACAATAATGGATGTAACTGCAGGAATGAACAACAATAATAGAACAAGAGTAGCGCCCTGCATATTTTTATCCCCTATATTAATTTATGGCCCCCGGAAAACGTTTTTACGATTCCGGTGTAAAAGTACCCCAATGTAAATTGAAATACTTTTTTGCTAAAATTATTTTTAAAATACTACTATAATATGGCATGATAATACTGACAACGCATAATAAAAGTATATTTTATTGATTTTGGCGTATTTAGTAGTATTTCATGCGCAAAGCCACTAATAATATAGTCTATATGCTGATAAAAGTCAAGGAAATTATAAATCCATGCCGTTTATTTTTATATTGATATTAACGCATGTATGTATTTGCATATTCTACTATACTTTTGGCAAGTGCCTGCGTTATTGCATCTTTCCCTGATTTACTTGTTAAAAAGCCTCTGTCATTTGCGTTATCGATAAACCCGCACTCAACAAGTACGGACGGAAACTGGGTTTGCCGGCAGGAATAGTAAGCTGTTTGGGTACATGACTTATACCCTCTATCTTTGTGGGCAAAACCACAATTTCTATATGCCTGCGCCAAATGTGACTGAACGCATGCGGCAAGTTCTTGGCTATAGGGCTGAAAATAATATGTTTCAAAACCTTCTCCGCCACCGTCGTTTTGATGGATACAAATCGATAGATCAGAACCAAAATTAATCATATTTAATGTTCTCTTTTGCAGGTCCTGCGACTTAGTCGGTGCAATTAAGGTATCAGTTGTCCTCGTCATATAAATATTAGATGGATCCAAACCGTACTTATTTATAAGTAAATCGCGTACTGTAAGCGCATAATCAAGATTTAGCGTCTTTTCATTAACATTGCCGGCTGCAGCACCATAATCGACACCGCCATGCCCTGCGTCTATCGATACTTTGAGATTCTTTATATTTCCGTCCCACGGGTTTTTAAAATCAAGCACAAACTTACCTTGATCGTTATAGTAGACATTTGTGCCGAAGAATTTGCCCGTTCTTTTGAGTTTAAAGGTGTATTTGTAGGTCGTGTCGTTAACTTTTTCAACTGATGCAGAGCTTACGATTGGATTATCTTTTACATTAATATTAGCAGCGTATGTCGTATTGAAGAAGTAAATAGTGTAATAGTTGGCGTTAAAGCTGTCTATAGCATAATTGCGTTTTCCGCTTGTATTATAACCGCTGTTCTTCCATACAACATCTGTGGTGGCATTATATGTTACCTTAGACGTAAAATCAAAGGTGAATTCTGTATATCTTCCATTATCCGCCGAGCTTTGAACAACTTTTTTAATTCTGTTTGGAGCAGGCGTTTTTGCCTCAAGCGTTAAATTGCCTGAATAAAGCATTAAACCACATGAAAGCCGATAGTACGTCATGCTTCCGCAGAAATATTTCTTCGGTGTCCCGTCGGAATTTGTCTCTACATAGTCCCATGAACCGGGAAGCTGAGGACAAGCCACCGGACGGTACAGGTTATCAGCATATATAAATGTTTCGACATATTGCTTGTTTACAGCCGACGAAGGTTTTATTGTCGCAATACAGCTCTGACCAGTTTTAAACGACAGCGCATTTACCTTAACATGAGCACCTTCAAGCGTTTTTTCCAATCCGCCCCAAAGTGCCGTAACAGAAATCTTTCCAAGGTCCTGCGCTTCCGTCGTTGCATCAGGCAATGTATATGTACCCATATATGTCACATAATCGCTGTCGGGATTCTCATCCCCGCTGTCATCACCATAACCGGGTGCATCAACCGCTGTCATATCCACTCGTGTGCCATGTACTGTAGCATAAACAGTGGCATTTACATGAGCCGTCGCTGTAATATTTATCTGAGAACCGCCGTCTGCCGTTATGTCGTTCTGGGGCTGAACAGATCTTAAAACTTCGGCTTTGCATAAGACATATAGAGTTTTAGTTACACCTTTATGGCAGATTTTAATTTCATTGGTACCAGAAGATAAATTAACTGTATGGCAAAAATAACCGTCCGGGCTGCGGTCTGCTGGAACCCCGTTGATGAGAAGTGGATAGTTCGCATCAGAATATCCTACAATATTTATTTTGCTTTCGTTGGTCATTGTATTTTCCTTTGGCGACGATATCTCAAGCGTACGTCCGAACGAATTTGCCGATAATTTCCCTTTATAATATTTTGCGATTGCATCCGCGCCTCCATCAACGTTCTTTAACAGGTCAGCATAATCAAAAAATACGCTTCCTTTGTATTCTGGATATTTTATTGCTTCCCTGAGCTGCAGGATAATCTGGTCAGGCGACCTCCAGCCCTCCTCATTACTTCCTTGTTTATAAACGGCATGAGCAACATAGAGTTTTACATCTGTCCCTTTTACAGTATTCGACCACCAGTTGAGCACAGTTGAATAATCAGCCCTTTTATCCCCTATTGACCAGTATATCTGCGGACAGATAAAGTCGACCCAGTTCCTTTTTACCCACAAGCGGGTATCTGCATACTGGTCATAATAGGACGAAAAGGCGCCCTTTGTGCTGCACCCTAAAACGCTTTGGCTTTTGTTTGCCCAGACTCCGACAGGGCTTATCCCAAATTCAATTTTAGGATTTGCGCTTTTGATCTTTGAATGGACTTCGCTTACAAGCTTATTGACATTATCTCGCCTAAAATCTTCAATGGATTTGCCTCCGCCGTATTGTTTATATGAATTGCTGTCTGAGAAATTCTTTTCCGGATAAAAGTAATCGTCGAAAACAATACCGTCAACATTGTAGTTATTGACTATTTCCATTATGCCATCTTCAATCATTTTTCTGACGTCAGGAATACCCGGGTCATAATAAAGCTGACCGTCACTTGTTGTGACAGTCCATGCCTGATTTATCTTAGCCGGATTTGTCTCAGCCAGTTCATCCAGATTTGCCTTTGTCTGCACGCGGTATGGGTTTATCCATGCGAACAACTTCAATCCGCGTTTATGCGCGCCATCGATAAAATAAAGAAGCGGGTCATAACCAGGATCTTTTCCTTGCTCTCCTGTGAGCACTGCAGACCATGGATATATGGACGATTTATAAAGTGCGTCCGACCCCGGACGCACCTGTAAAAATATCGTATTCAGCGACATATCTTTTACCTTATCAAGTATTTTATCTGCTTCTTTTTTCTGTTCTTCGGCAGACAAGCCTTTTTTTGACGGAAAATCTTTATTGGCTACTGTCGTTACCCACACTCCATGCAGCCCGTTATCCGGTTTGAAAAATGTTTCTATAACCGTTCCTCTTGAAAACAGAACCTTGGCAAGTCCACCTGCTGAAGCTAATACAGCTGTTCCAGATAAAAGAGTTAAGCAGACAAATATATTGCATATTATAAAGCTCATATTTATTTTTTCACTGCCTGTTTTTCTCAACGACCTTAACAATATGTATCCCTCCCGGTGACACATCGTCACAACAATATATGCCCAACAAAAATCTTCTATTACTTCCTTTATGCAGACAACCCTTTCTAACCTCATGTTGACATATTAGAAACATTGATATATCCTAATTTCAATAATTTCTGGGAGGCTTTTATTATTTTAAAATCTTTTCTTTTACAATATGGTGTATACTACCTTGCCGCTATAAGCGCAGTTGCGTCTATAGCCACTGTTTATGACAAGCTAAGTGCTGTGGTGCATAGATACAGAATACGCGAACGTACACTGCTTGCCTTATCTGCCATAGGCGGTTCAGTCGCAATGTTTGTTACGATGATTTTAATTCACCATAAAACGCGCAAAGCTAAATTTATGGCTGGTATTCCCTTTATAATCATACTGCAGCTTCTTCTTTTGTATTTTATACTCAGTTACTAATATAAACCGGATAATACGCTATAATTTTGTAGAATCACATCTATTTTGCAATGCATTACGCAAGTATTTTTATTGACATTACATCCTGCCAGATATACAATATAAAAGCAATAATATTCAGAGATAAAAGCGCCGGAAGCTTCCTTTGCTTTTGGTCAGGAGGTTTGTCATGGCTATTGATGATATACTTTCGAAAAAAGGTTTTATATGCGATATGGACGGTGTCATATATCACGGCAATCAATTGCTTGAAGGCGCCGCCGAATTTGTTAACTGGCTTCAAAAAGAAAATAAGCGATTTTTGTTTTTGACTAATTCAAGTGAACGTTCACCCCGTGAGCTGCGGCAGAAATTACAGCGTATGGGTATGGATGTTGAAGAGAGCCATTTCTATACAAGTGCTCTCGCAACGGCTTCTTTTCTTGCTACTCAATCGCCAGGTTGCAGCGCTTATGTTATAGGTGAACCGGGTCTTGTCAATGCACTTTACGAAGCTGGTATTACTATGAACGATGTAAACCCGGACTATGTCGTCGTCGGCGATACGAGAAACTACAACTTTGAGAACATCCAGCGGGCCGTAAAATTCATATTCAAAGGTGCGAAACTTATAGGCACAAATCCCGACTATACCAACCCTCTCGAAACAGGTATAGCTCCTGCGACGCGTTCGCTTGTTGCGCCGATTGAACTCACGACCGGAAAAAAGGGTTATTATGTCGGCAAACCAAACCCACTTATGATGAGAACCGGACTTAAACTTCTTGGATGTAAAAGTGAGGATACCGTAATCATTGGAGATAGAATGGATACCGATATAATAGCCGGTATTGAATCAGAGATTGACACTATACTTGTCCTGAGCGGCGTAAGTGATATCCATACCCCTTCCCAGTTTGCTTATCGTCCGAAATATATATTTAACAGTATTGGAGATATTTTAAAATAAATAATCCTACATATTTCCCCCTATTTTATGGTGATGTTGAAACATCACCATATTTTTTTGCAAAATAATCATTTTAATATTGTAAAAACTTTGATTCACGTGTATAATATTGCAAAAGTTCTATTTACGACAATTTTTTAAAACATTCAACTTTATTTGACTTTTTATTCCCTCGACAATTTAGGTGGTGGGCAGATGTTTTCACAGCTAAAGAGCCTCGGATTATATGGCCTTGATGCTTACATTGTCGGTGTTGAAGCCGATATTTCACAAGGGCTTCCTTCATTTGATATAGTTGGCCTGCCAGACGCGGCGGTAAAAGAATCTCGTGAAAGAGTACGTTCTTCGCTTCGCAACTGCGGATTTGACTTTCCAGTTAGCCGTATCACTATAAACCTATCACCCGCTGATATAAAAAAGGAAGGACCGGTTTATGACCTTCCTATATTAATCGCTCTTCTTTGTGCTACAAGACAACTCAACGGGGATTTCAGTGACTGCGTTTTTGCCGGCGAACTTTCGCTTTCCGGTGAAATACGTCGCGTCAGCGGTATTCTTCCAATGGCAATCAAAGCGAAAGAAGCTGGTTTTAAACGCTTTTTCATACCATATGACAACGCAGCGGAAGGTTCTGTTGTTGATGGTATAGAAATTTTTCCTGTAAAGAATGTTCCGGATCTCATTAATCACCTAAATAATAAAAAAGAGCTTCTTCCTGCTTCAAAATACAAATTTCCCGAAGAAGAGAATACTCAGTCTCCTGACTTTTCTGATGTTTGCGGGCAGCTTGAAGCACGGCGGGCTATTGAAATAGCTGCTGCGGGTGGTCACAATATTTTGCTCATCGGTCCACCTGGCTCTGGAAAAAGCATGCTTGCAAAACGCATTCCTTCGATTTTGCCCGATATGACGTTTGAAGAGTCAATTGAAACAACGAAAATTCATTCAGTTGCAGGCGTTCTGCCGTCAACTATACCTTTGATACGCACAAGGCCGTTCCGTTCACCTCATCAAACTATTTCCGGCGCAGGACTTGCCGGAGGTGGACGTATACCAAAACCAGGGGAAATATCTCTTGCTCACAATGGTGTTCTGTTTCTTGACGAGCTGCCTGAATTTTCTCGTGAAGCGCTTGAAATATTGCGTCAACCGCTTGAAGATGGAACTGTCACGATTTCAAGGGTATCAGGCACGCTTACCTATCCATGCTCAATTATGCTCGTCTGTGCAATGAATCCTTGCCCCTGTGGTTATTACGGACACCCCACACGAAAATGCACCTGCCCGCCGGGTTCCGTATCAAAATACCTCTCGCGTATTTCCGGCCCGCTGCTTGACCGGCTTGACCTGCATGTTGAGGTTCCGCCTGTCAATTTCAGTGAGCTGACCTCTGCATCTTTAGGGGAGTCATCTGCCAGCATAAAGAAACGGGTGAATAGAACAAGAGAAATACAGCAACAAAGGTACAAAGGAACTGGTATTTCGTGCAACGCAAGACTGACACCCTCAATGCTGCGTAAGTTCTGTAATCTTACAGATAGTGCAAAAAGGCTTCTAAAGGATGCTTTTGAAGGAATGGGGCTTTCAGCAAGGGCGTACGACCGCATAGTAAAGGTATCCCGCACAATCGCAGACCTTGACGGCAGTGACCGGATTGATGCGGAACACGTTGCAGAGGCAGTGCAATACAGAAGCCTTGACAGAAAATATTGGAACCAAAAATAAGCGTCTTTTTTTCATTCACTTAAATTATTTTTTTATAAATAAGTATTGCAAATATATCATATATGGTATAGAATTCTATCAATCAAAATATTTATTTTAATCTAAGGCACAATGTAATAAATTTCATATTATAGAAATAGTATTGTTAAAAATTTTAATTATAAATGTCATCTCAAAATCAAGAATATTTCAAGGCGTATTTTTAGTGAAGTTCACTTTTCATATTATCTTTACGGGGGTCATTTTATGGTTAAACATATTGTCATGTACAAGCTTAAACCATTTGCAGAGGGCGCAGATAAAAAAACAAACGCCATAAAGATTAAAAAGAAACTCGAAAATCTTCAGGGTATTGTTCCCGGAGCTTTTAAGATGGAAGTCGGCATAAACTATAATCCTGGAGGATACGACGTAGTACTCTACTCGGAATTCAATGACCATGATGCCCTTGAAACCTATCAGATGCACCCGGAACATATCAAAGTCAGAGAATTTATCCATTCTGTCATAGAAAACCGCGTAGTGGCCGATTATATGGTTTGATATGAGACTTTTTGCAGCAATTTCATTCGACGAAAATACTAAAAATTTGATATCGGAGCTCTATAATAAGCTCGACATAGCCGGCGTAAAATGCAATTTTACGCCGGTATCGAATCTGCATTTGACCCTAAAATTCTTAGGCGAAACTGACAATTCAAGGCTGAATAGTATTAAGTCAGCGCTCAATGAAGCAGCGCAAATTGTCAGTTGTTTTGATATTGTTCCGGACAAGTTGGGATACTTCCCTTCCCGCAGTGACAAAACAATCTGGCTTGGTATGAAAGGCAATGGTCTTGAGAGTTTAGCTGCCGCTGTAGACGAGTCACTTTCAAAGGTTGGATATGAAAAAGAAAAGCGCAAATTCACGCCGCATGTAACCCTGGCACGCAGGGCATTGTGTGATAAAAACGCAATTTCTGACATTGAGATACCTGATTTTGTCTTTCGCGTCAGTGCCGTTACGCTTTTTGAAAGCCGGAGAGACAACGGTCGCCTTTGGTATAAGCCGCTTTACCTTGCATATTTAAAAAATTGAACCCAAATGAATTATTCCCGCCTTAAACAGTTACCGGCTGTTTAAGGCGGGAATTTTTCTGCGTTTATTAAAGCTCTTCAAGTGTACTTTCATTCATGCTTAAATGTTTTACTCTGTCGTTGACTTCGGCGCGTTTTGCATTATTAAATCTGTCGAGTGTACCTACGAGGTATCCTGTAATACGGCGAATTCTTTCAAATTTATTTTCATTATCCTCGCTTCTGCCGCATTTTGGGCACCTATCTCCAATGATACCGTTAAAGCCGCATACGGGATCGTGGTCAACTGGATGGTTTATTGCACCATAACCAATTCCGTTTTCCTTCATACACCGAATGACCGATTCAAAGGCCTCAAGATTCTTTGTTGGGTCGCCGTCAAGCTCAATATATGTAATATGACCGCCATTCGTTAGTTTGTGATACGGCGCCTCAAGTTTTATCTTGTCATAAGCGTTGATTGGATAGTAGACAGGGATATGGAAAGAGTTCGTGTAATACGCCCTGTCTGTCACGCCCGGAATTATGCCGAACCGTTTTTTATCTATTTCTACAAATCTACCGGAAAGCCCTTCAGCAGGCGTGGCGAGAAGCGAAAAGTTGAGCTTATACTTTTTCGCCGCGTCATCCATGCGTTTTCTCATATGACTGACGATTTCAAGCCCTAACTTCTGAGACTCCTCCGATTCCCCGTGATGTTTTCCTGTAAGCGCTTTCAGTGTCTCTGCCAGGCCAATAAAACCTACTGTCAAAGTTCCGTGGCGCAGTACTTCACGCACTTCATCATCAGGTTTGAGCTTATCTGAGTCGAGCCATACACCGTTGCCCATCAAGAACGGGAAGTTACGGACCTTTTTGCGGCACTGGATTTCAAATCTATCCAAGAGCTGATCAATGCACAGGTCAATCATCTCGTCCAGCCGCCTGTAAAATTCCTCGACATTCTTATTACTTAAAATCGCCAGACGCGGCAGATTGATAGATGTAAAGCTTAAATTGCCGCGGCTGAATACAATTTCTCTTGATGGATCAGCCACGTTGCCTATAACCCTTGTACGGCATCCCATATAGGCGATTTCAGTTTCTGGTTTTCCTGGTTTGTAATATTGATAATTAAACGGCGCGTCAATAAAAGAGAAATTCGGGAAAAGCCTTTTTGCGCTGACACGGCAGGCAAGCTTGAACAAATCGTAATTGGGGTCGCCCGGGTTATAATTGACGCCTTCCTTTACCTTGAATATTTGAATCGGGAAAATCGGCGTTTCTCCGCTGCCCAATCCCGCTTCAGTCGCAAGAAGCATATTTTTCATAACCATGCGCCCCTCGGCAGACGTATCAGTACCGTAATTCACAGAGCTGAACGGAACCTGAGCGCCTGCCCTGCTGTGCATAGTGTTGAGGTTATGGATGAGGGCCTCCATAGACTGATATGTCTCTTTATCCGTTTCCTGAGAGGCATGGTTAAAGGCATATTTCTGTATCCTCTTTACCTGTTCCGGGTCAAGCTCACGTGAAAGTAGCTCTGCCTCCCTTTCGGCAAAACCGTTATCATTAGTAATAACGGGTGTAAGTCCAAATTCTTTTAATATTTTTGAGTGTACCGATTCAGTCAAATCTTTTGCATATTCTGCGTCGCCGCTGATAAGTTCAACGGCACCTTCAATGCACTTTTTATAATTTTTTCTATATGACTTCCTTACGCCGTCTGCGAGCGCATAGTCAAAATTCGGTATACTCTGTCCGCCATGCTGGTCGTTTTGATTCGACTGAATTGCAATGCAAGCGAGCGCGGAATAGCTCGATATCGAATTCGGCTCACGCAAAAATCCGTGTCCTGTGGAAAAACCGCCTTCAAATAACTTTTTTAGGTCAATCTGACAACATGTAGTCGTCAGCGTATAAAAGTCAAAGTCATGTATATGAATATCGCCTTCACGGTGTGCCTTGGCATGTTCTGGCTTTAGCACATACATCTCATTGTATATTTTGGCGCCTTCAGAACCGTATTTCAGCATAGCGCCCATTGCAGTGTCACCGTTTATGTTTGCGTTGTCACGCTTTAGATTGCTGTCTATGGAATCTTTATTCGTTATTTCCTCATAGGTTTTCATGAGCCGCGTATTCATTTCACGGGCTCTTGTGCGTTCAGCCCTATACAATATGTAGGCTTTCGCTGTCTTTGCTAAATCTTCGTCGATAAGGACTCTTTCTACAATATCCTGAATTTCCTCTACTGATGGAATTTCTCCATTGCTGCAAACAGTTTTTTCAAGCTCTGATGCAACCTTAATGGAAAGTTTTACAGCAAGCTTTTCATCACCGCTGCCGCTTGCATTAAGCGCTTTTAATATCGCATTGCTTATCTTTTCGAGATTAAATGGTACAAGTCTTCCGTCTCTCTTTTTTATTGTCGTTATCATAATTTCCCGTCGGTGACTAATTCACCGAGCTGCTGCACCTGCTTTCTTAATAGAGTTGACGACATAATATTACCACTGTATATTGTGCTTGTCAATATAATACATACAATATATATACACAAAAGAGCCGATATAACACTTGTTATATCGGCTCTTTTTCAATAAATATAACTCAAAATATATAATTTATTTTTGAACCATGCTGTAATTTTGTCTCCGAATTTCGGCTCTCTGAATTTTACCGCTTGCGGTTTTCGGCAATTCATCAACGAATTCAATAATTCTCGGATACTTATAAGGAGCGGTCTGTTCCTTAACGTAGTTTTTAAGTTCTTCTGCCAACTCATCCGAAGGCTGATATTTTTTAGTCAGCACAATAGAAGCTTTGACAACCTGGCCGCGAATCGGGTCGGGCGCACCGGTTACAGCACATTCAAGAACAGCAGGATGTTCCATAAGAACACTCTCAATTTCAAAAGGCCCTATTCTATATCCTGACGATTTTATGACGTCATCTGTGCGGCCAACGTACCAGTAATATCCGTCTTCATCGCACCATGCCGTATCCCTCGTGTGATAATAACCGTCATGCCAGACCTTTTTTGTATTTTCCTCGTCATTGTAGTAGCCGTTAAAGAGACCTACTGGTTTTCCTTGAGACACGTCAACTACTATCTCGCCTACTTCACCTTTTGGAACAGGCCTTCCCTTTTCATCAACTAAGTCTATTTTGAAAAGCGGAACCGGCTTGCCGAGAGAGCCCGGCTTTGGCTCCATTCCCTTTAGTGTAGCAATGAGCACAGGCGATTCAGTTTGCCCAAAGCCTTCCATTATTTTTATACCAGTGTATTCGTAAAATTTTCTGAAAACTTCAGCGTTAAGAGCCTCGCCTGCCGTACATGCATATTTGAGTGACGACAGCTTATGGCTGCCCATTCCTTCTTTAATAAGAAAACGGTAAACCGTCGGAGGGGCGCAAAAAGACGTTACATTATATTTTTCAATAACGGTCAGCAGTTCCTCAGCGTCGAATCGGTCAAAATCGTAGACAAACAGCGCTGATTCCATGATCCACTGCCCATATATCTTGCCCCAGGCTGCTTTTGCCCATCCTGTATCTGCAACTGTAAGGTGGAGTCCGTCCGGCTGAACATTCTGCCAGTGCTTAGCAGTCATAATGTGTCCAAGCGGATAAGCAAAATCGTGACTGACCATCTTTGGGAAACCTGTCGTTCCTGATGTGAAATACATCAACATCATATCGGTTGATTTGTTGGCGTCTTTTCCCTGCGGGCGCTCAAATTTTTCGTCAGCGGCTTCCATACCCTCATGGAAAGAAATCCATCCGTCCCTTTTTCCGCGTGCGATTATTTTTATTTTCAGTGTCGGGGATTCGGGTTCCGCCTCATCAACATGCTCTGCGGTTTCCCCGTCCGCTGTCGATATCACAGCTTTTATGTCCGCGGCGTTAAAGCGGTAAACCAGATCCTTTGTTGTGAGCATTGATACGCCCGGAACCGCAATAGCGCCGAGTTTATGGAGCGCCAGCACCGCAAACCAGTATTCATAATGCCTCTTTAAAAGAAGCATAACCTTATCGCCCTTTTTGATGCCAAGTGAGCGCAGAAAGTTCGCTGTTTTGTCGCTGTACTTTTTCATATCGCCAAAGGTGAAAATATGTTCCTCACCTTCGGGATTGCACCAAACCATTGCTCTCTTTTGCGGCTCTATTCGTGCAATCTCGTCAACTATATCAAAAGCAAAATTGAAATTCTCAGGTACATTCAGGCTAAACTCCTTGATAACGCCATTTTCATCGTAAATCTCATTAACATATTTTTCATTGATTCCGATCATATGGATGCCTCCGTAAAAAATATTATGAAGTGCTTATTGGAGTTTAAGAGACAAACAAAAAAGCCCGCCCCTTAAATCCTTAAGGGACGGGCGTTAATTCCCGCGGTACCACCCAAATTCGTATATAAAATACGCACTCTAAGGGTTCATACAAACCCATCACCTTAACGCGGCTACACGTGCACTCCTACTCTTTGCATTTCAGAATGCCTGTTCAGAAGCGACTCGCCGTACGGGTTCAATTCTCCGGCTCTCAGCGTACACCGGATCTCTGTGGAATCTACACCCTGGCTCTCTTCATCATCACATTTAACTATTTGTTTGTATTATATAATCCATTAGCTTAATATGTCAAGCAATTTTTTATCTATTTCTCTTTTTTGTCAAATCTACGACAGCAAATTGGGTATATTATATATTATTTTATGCAAAAATAACACTCTGTGCATCATGCATAAAAAAGTATCCGCACTATAATGATTTTGTCTGAATCTAATAATTGACGCTAATAGATAAGGGTTTTATAATTAATTAAGTTTGCTAATTATTCGGAATACTAATTATTCCTTAGAAGGAGGTTAAAAAAGTGCCAAGCGCGGTTTCCGAGGAAACTGAAGAAAAACTTGCTCAGGCCTTCTTACAGTTCTATCATCTTAACCGCTTCACCTGTTCTCGAGATAGCGACGACCTAAATCAAGGCAAAAGCTGTCTGAGATTTAGGGAATATTTGCTGCTATTCTATTTAAAGTATTATAAAAAATACAGTAAATGTGAAAAAGGAATGACAGCTTCAGAATTGAGCGAGTTAATGAAAGTTAAACCTCCAACAATTAACCCTATGCTTTTAAACCTCGAAAATAAAGGTCTCATAAGCAGACAAACCGACAAAAAAGATAGGCGTTATATCAGGATAGAACTCACTCAGGCTGGATTGGAACTTATAGAAAAAATGGAGGCCTCATTCAAAAAGAAGTTTCACGATCTCGCATGCTATCTCGGAGATGAAAAAAGCCGTATGCTTGCTGAACTTGTCAACGAAGTATACGCCTTTTTAGTCAGCCGTCATTCCAATAAAGGCTAACTTAATCAAACCAACTACAGGATATTTATTGCACATTTAAAGATGGAGATGAAACAATGCTAAAAATTTACCGCAACCTAAAAGAGCATATATTCAGCGTTATCGCTGTTATTGTTCTTGTCTTTGGTCAGGTAATGTCAGATCTGTATCTTCCTACCGTCATGTCAAATGTTGTTAACAATGGCATAATGAAAGAAGATATCAATTATATCTGGCGAGAAGGCGGATATATGCTCTTTATTTCCGGACTTGGAGTTATATGTGCTATTCTCGCCAGTCTTATCGGCTCCAGAATGGCCATGAGCCTCGGCACGAGTCTGCGCAATCAGATATTTACCAAAGTTGAAAGCTTCTCATTACATGAGTTTGACAAATTCGGAGCATCAACACTTATTACAAGAACTACAAATGATATTATTCAAATACAAAATGTCACAATACTTATAATTAATATGCTTTTAAGAGCACCGCTTATGTGTATAGGCGGCGTTATCCAAGCGATGTCTAAGGATAAGACACTTACACTAATACTGCTTGTTTCCCTGCCCTTTGTTGCTCTGCTGATCTTCCTTATTGCAAAGTATGTTATACCCATTTTCAAGCAGATTCAAAGCAAGATTGATAAGCTGAACCTCATTATGAGAGAGAATCTTACCGGTATCCGTGTAATTCGTGCCTTTAACCGCGAAGCACATCAAAACGAGAAGTTTGAAAAGGCAAACACCGATCTTACTCAAACATACATCAGGGTTAACCGCATAATGGCGTTCCTTATGCCGGTGATAATGCTCATTATGAATCTGATGTTAACGGCTTTGCTTTGGTTTGGAAGTATCCGTGTTGATACTAATGAGCTAAATATCGGCAATCTGTTTGCATTCACCCAGTATGCAATACAGATCATGTTCTCGCTTGTAATAGTCGCTGTTATGTTTATATTGATACCACGCTCTGAGGCAGCTGCAGACAGAATTAATGCTGTACTTGAAACAGAACCAGAAATAACTGAAACAAAGACTCCGGTCAGAGCAACATCGCAAAAAGGCATGGTCGAATTTAGAAACGTAACGTTCCGTTATCACGGAGCCGAGCAGCCTGCGCTTAAAAACATCAGTTTTACCGCAAAGCCTGGGGAAACTGTCGCTATAATCGGTGGCACCGGCAGCGGCAAAACAACGCTTGTCAACCTCATACCGCGTTTTTATGACGTAGAAAGCGGTGAAATTTTGATTGACGGTGTTAATGTAAATCAGATGACACAAGAAGAACTAAGAAAGAAAATAGGCTTTGTACCTCAAAAAGCTCTGCTGTTTACAGGTACAATTGCCGAGAACCTCAGATACGGCGACGATACAGCCGATATGGACCGTATTAAACACGCCGCTGAAATCGCACAGGCAGCTGAATTTATCGAAAAGATGGAAGATAAATATGACACAGTTCTATATGAGGGTGGTTTAAACCTTTCAGGCGGACAGAAACAACGTCTTTCAATTGCAAGAGCACTGACAAGGAAAGCCGAAATCTATGTCTTTGACGACAGCTTCTCTGCTCTGGACTTTAAGACTGACGCCAAGCTTCGCGCGGCGCTTAAAAAAGAAACTAAGGATTCAACAGTTATTATAGTTGCTCAGCGCGTCGGCAGTGTCATGGACGCAGACAAAATAATTGTTCTCGACGATGGTGAGATTGCCGGTATTGGCACACATCGTGAACTATTAAATACCTGCGAAGTTTATCGTGAAATAGTATCCTCGCAGCTTTCCGAGGAGGAATTAGCATGAGTGCAAGAAAGAATTACCCAATAAAAAATAAACTACCGAACCGCAGGCATGGAGGCCCTGGTGCTGCACTCGGAAGGCCAGTTGAAAAAGCCAAGGATTTTAAAGGTACAGTTAAAAGGTTAATATCTTATTTGCGACCGCACACCCTGAAACTTATTATCGTTCTTGTCTTTGCGGTTGTAAGCACAATCTTTACGATTCGCTCCCCGAAAATCATGGGCGACGCAACTAACCAGCTGACCGATGGTTTTATTGCCAAATCGACTGTTAATGCGGTTTCGGACATCCAGAAAAAAGTTGTGCCCGAACTCAAAAAACAGTTCGATAAGATGGATGAAGCCGAAAAGAAGGCTGTAGATGAAGCTAAGGCAAAGGTTAAGGAAGAGTTCGATAAGAAAATTGCCGAAAAGAAACAGCAGGCTTATAATATAGCAATAGCAAAAGCTAATGAAGCTATTGAAAAGAAATTCAACGAAACAATGGCTCAAAAAAAGCAGGCAGAAACTAAGGCGAAGGAAGCCGTTGACGCGGAGTTTGCAAAACAGCAGAGTACCATGGATGAACAGCTTGCAAAAGCTCAAGATGAAGCTGTCAAAAAGGTTAAAGACTCCGTAAAGAAAGCTATGCTGGAAAAAGGCAATTTGACCTCCGAGCAGCTTGACGCCATGCAAGAGATTATATCCCTTCCCAACGTCAAAGATATCAAGGATAACAACAAAAAAGCTGATACAATTCAAAAGCTCATCGACCTTAGCAAGAAACTGCCCCAGTCAAAGAACAACAGCATGAAAATATCTAAGACAGATATGGATAAAGGCATAGCCGATGTCCGCAAGTACGGCGGTGCAATCCCATTTGATGCTATTGCTAAAACACTACTTATTCTCGTCCTTATCTATTTCTTGAGCTCGCTGTTCCAGTTCCTCATGCAGTACATCATGTCAGACGTTGCCCAAAAGACTGTCTACGATATGCGAAAAGAACTGCAGCACAAACTGTCTCGATTGCCTCTGCGGTATTTTGACTCACATTCGAATGGCGACACTTTGAGCCGTATGACGAACGATATAGATACTATTTCCGCAACGCTGCAGCAAAGCTTAACTCAGCTCATTACTGCTGTTCTCCAGCTTATCGGATATGTCTATATGATGCTGACAATCAGTTGGCAGCTAACTCTCATTGTCATGGCTACGCTGCCGCTTTATATCATTGCTACGACAATAATAGCAAAGCGTTCCCAGAAGTATTACGCAAAGCAGCAAAACCGTCTTGGTGCACTCAGCGGACATACAGAGGAGATGTTTACCGGCCATATTGTTGTCAAAGCATTTGGACGCGAACCTGATTCAATCAAAACTTTCAAGGAAATTAACAACGAACTCTATAGCGTTGGTTGGAAAGCTCAGTTTATTTCGGGCGTTATGATGCCCCTAATGAACTTTATCGGAAATGTTGGATATGTTCTTATTGCAGTTGTCGGCGGTGTCTTTGTCACCAAAAATATGCTGGGACTTGGCGATATCATCGCATTTATATCCTATTCAAAGTCCTTCTCTATGCCGATTATCCAGACAGCAAACATTGCCAATATAATTCAGTCTACAGTTGCTTGCGCCGAACGTGTATTCGAACTCCTTGATGAAAAAGAAGAAATACCGGACAAGAGTGATGCAAAAATCATTGAAAACCCGCAGGGTAACATTGAATTCAAACATGTACAATTCAGCTATAGCAAAGATAAGCCGCTTATTGAAGATATGAACCTTGAAATCAAACGCGGTGAAACTATAGCGATTGTCGGACCTACCGGCGCCGGCAAAACAACGCTTGTTAATCTGCTCATGAGGTTCTATGAGATAAATGGCGGTTCAATCACATTCGACGGCGTCGACATAAGGGATATTAACCGCGGAGAGCTCAGAAAAATGTTCGGCATGGTGCTGCAAGATACTTGGCTGTTCAACGGCACAATCCGTGAAAACATTGCCTATGGCAAAGAAGATGCCACCGAGGAAGAAATCGTGGCAGCGGCAAAGGCAGCACATGCTGACCGGTTTATTCGTAGTTTGCCAGATGGTTACGACACAGTTCTCAACGAGGAAGCCTCAAATATTTCACAAGGTCAGAAACAGCTACTGACAATTGCAAGAGCGCTGCTCGCCGATCCAGCAGTTCTAATTCTTGACGAGGCCACAAGCAACGTTGATACAAGAACAGAGCTGCTCATACAAAAGGCCATGGGCAAGCTGATGGAAGGCAGAACAAACTTTGTCATTGCCCACAGACTTTCAACTATCAAAGATGCAAAGCTCATTCTTGTTATGAATCACGGTTCTATTATCGAAAAAGGCACTCATAAAGAGCTTCTCGCAAAAGGCGGTTTCTATGCTGACTTATATAACAGCCAGTTTGCAGGCAACTCAATCTAATATATAACCTATAAAGACAAATCCCCCTGAGATTGAATTCAATCTCAGGGGGATTACTTTTCTATTACATCTATAACGACAAATCAGATATATTAATCAGATATATTTTTCGAGGTTTATTGAATCCAGTTTGATATCCGTCTTGGTATCCGTTTTATTATTCTCATTTTCTTTTTCTTTTGGCAAAACATTAGACTTGCTTGTTTGATTATTTGCTTTTGTCTGGAAGTTTCCATTAATAGAAGCGCCCTTACAAATTATTATACTTTCGCAAGTTATATCGCCATTAATATTTGCGTTTTCTTTTATCTCTACAAGGCCGTCGACAGCGGAATCGCCTTCTATTTTCCCGTCACATTCAAGAACTCCAGCCTTAATATTACCTGTTACAGCCGCTCCTTTTATAATTGACATTTCATTGCGGCTTTCAACATCGCCATTAATGCTTCCGCTGAGCAGGCGCACATTAGCTGCTTTTACATTACCTTCGACAATTCCGTCCACAGTTACATCATTTTCACAAGTCACATCGCCTTTTACAGTTCCATAAATAAACATTGATGTTATTGAGGATACCGAGCCTGTAATCACAACGCCTTTTTGAATAACTGACTCTTCCTCAGGTTCTTTCGATGCCTCAGGTTCTTTGAATACCTCATCTTGCTGATAATATGAGTCTTGCTTTTCATCATTGTTTACTTTCGAGACATCAGATAATGCTGATTTTTGCATTAGCAGCAAATCATCGTCCTGATTATTTTTGGCCGAGGCATGGGATAAAAATCGATTTGCCATACTTTTCTCCTCCTGATTTTAATGTCCCGCGATACTTTAAAACACGCCTGCCTTTTAAAATAAAGTAAAATCGACATATTTCATGTTAAGTATACAAAATTTTACGTGATAATTCAACTAATTTTAATCAAATTATTCGTAATATGGAAACTATTTATATAAAATGATACAAAGAGTAATATTTGAATTAACGGCAAGTTGAGTGAACAAGAGATTTGTATTATAATGAGTGAAATGAGGAGGAACAGCATGAGTAAAGTAGTACTGATTACAGGAGCGTCCCGCGGTATCGGGCAGGAAGCCGCTAAACTTTTTGCAAGAAACGGCTATAAAACAGCCATTAATTATTATAAATCCGAAAACGAAGCCTTGGAACTTGCGAAAACTCTTAACTCTGAAGGACTTTGTGCATCTGTCTTTAGATGTGATGTTTCAGATCTAAAGCAAGTACAAGACATGGTATCAGACTGCGAATCAGAACTGGGTCCGATCGACGTATTGATTAACAACGCTGGTATCGCACAGCAAAAGCTATTTACTGATTTGACGGCTGAGGATTGGGACCGTATGTTCTCAGTAGATGTAAAAGGAGTATTTAACTGCTGCCGCTGTGTTTTGCCGTCAATGATAAGACGCCATTCGGGAAAAATCATCAATGTTTCATCAATTTGGGGAATTTGCGGCGCTTCATGTGAAGTACATTATTCAGCTGCAAAAGCCGCTGTAATAGGGCTTACCAAAGCGCTTGCCAAAGAGGTAGGGCCGTCAAACATTCAAGTAAATTGTGTTGCGCCCGGCATTATAGATACACAAATGAACAGTGCGTTATCTGATGAAGAAAAAGCCGCTCTGTGCGATGAAACTCCGCTCGGCAGATTTGGAACTCCCCAAGATATTGCGCAGACAATGCTTTTCCTCGCTTCCCCTGCCGCAGATTTTATAACAGGTCAGGTGATAAGCCCCAACGGAGGTTTTGTGATTTAAAATATGTTTATGCTATAGGCCACGTAACCTGTTTTTGCCGTTCATTGACGCAATCTTTGCATCGATATCTTCAAGTTCAAACAGGAGAGGTTTTTTATCAATATTTAAATTGCGGGTTTTTAAAGTTGTAATAAGAATACGCCTTCTTGAAAGCAGGTCTTTGAGTGATGTATAAAGAGCTGGACTTTGTTCTCCCTCGTTGGAATCCAGTGTCTGAGCGCTATTTTTTTCACCGCGGTTGCCCTCATTTCTGCCGCTTTTGTTTTTATCTTGTTTATTGCGCCTTGAATTCTGTTCACGGCGCTTTTTTTGTTCGTCGTACTTTTCTTTTTCTGATACGAAATTCTTTAGATATTTTTTCGCCAGCACTACATACTTTCTTGTATATTCCCTGGCAAGTTCAATGTATCCGAGGCTGAGCAGCATTTCTGCATAGGTGTAGCAAAGAAACGGCGAATAATTGAGTGCAGGGCAGTCTTGCGCGGCCTGACACGCTCTTTCAAAACGCCCGGCAAAATAATCTGAAAAAATAAGGAACTCTTTTAGCTTTTCACCTTGTTCACTTGATAACAATAAATTTGTTTGTTCTTCTGCTTGTTTAAAATTCCCCGACAAGTAACTTATTATTATTTCACAGGCAGGCTTTTCTCCGCGCGAGGCTCTGAAAGCAAGCTCTGCTCTGAGACAGTCGGGTTCTATGCCTGAATTTAATATTTCATCAATATGTTGCATTACATTGCCGTTACTACAAAGCTGACGTATATACTGGCGGGTATTGTCCATGATAAATGTGTCACCTTGCCCGTTTTTCGACGTTGCAGACTTTCCGCCGCTTGCATGTGGAGCATACCCCTGAAGCGGCGATACAGTTGTCCTGCTATTCTGGTCGCTTATACGGTCCATTTCTACATGCTGTATTTCCACATTGACTCACCGCCCTTTTGATTTAGGTTTAGTCACTTTTATTTTATATCGTCAGCCCTCGTAAAAAATTTAATTTAACATTCTGATAACAGAAATTTTGACACTTTTATTGCTTCTTAATCGTCTTTTTTACTTACAGCATATTGCAATGGCTTCCTATTGCCTTTTTTGCTTCATGTTTTATAAAAACCGCCATTAGATTTTCTAATGGCGGTTTTTGTTTTTATTATTCTGCTTTAAGTCTCTCGGCAAGGGTTGGGTCGGGGCTTACAAATGCCGTTTTGAAATTTTCATATATAACCATACCGGGCTTTGCCCCGTTAGGCTTTTTTACATACCGCGCAAGTGTATAATCAACCGGTACTTGTGCTGAATCTTTCGCCTTACTGTGCACCGCGGCCAATATTGCTGCCTGCGTTAGCGTCGAATCCGGCACATCTTTGCCGTTGGAAATCACGATTACATGGGCCCCGGGTATATTGCGCGTATGCAACCAAATATCATTTTTTGACGCTGTTTTCAATGCAAGCCTGTCATTCTGGCGGTTGTTGCGCCCTACGAAAATATCAAAACCATCATCAGACTTAAAGTGCCATGGCGCGCTTTCTTTGGTATGCTTTGCGCTGTTCTTGCCGCCATGATTTTTGAGATAACCTTGTTCAACAAGTTCCTGCCGGATTTCATTAAGCCCGCTTTCGTTCTGAACCCTCGATAGCTCATCGAGTACCGACTCAAGATACATAAGTTCCGCTTCGCCGGCTTCAATCTGCTCCTTAAGGTATTTTTCAGCCGCCGACGCCTTACGATACTCATGATAATATTTCTGGGCGTTTTGAGACGGTGACAGCGCAGGGTCGAGCTTTATAGTAATCTCGGGTTCACCCTCTTCATAAAAGTTTGGGAGACTTACTGACGTAAGGCCTTTTTTGAGCCTGTAAAGATTTGCTGAAATTATATCGCCATATATACGTAACTGTTCCCGTCCCTTGCTTCGCTCAAGTTCATTCCTTTGATTTAACAGCTTTCGCTGAATCCTTCCAATACATGAATTTATTACGTTAACCGTGTCATGCGAACGCTGGTTCATTCGCTGAATGGAGTCTCTCTCCGTATAAAATGCGTCGAGCAGCTTTGAGTATGAATCAAAAGTTGCAGTGTGCGCTGCGTCTCCGTACTGTCTAACTTGCATGAATGAGAAATCCATCGGTTTTTTAGTTGATGGGTTTATGACCGTAAATGGGACGCCGTTTTTATTTGAGATATCCAACCGGAACTTATCAAGTATTTCAGACAATTTTTTATAATCTTCAGGCGCAAGGTCGCCTGTATGGGCGGTTGCGTCGCCCGTTAATTTCCAAGAAAGTTCCCGGCAGACAATCGGTGATACACCCTGCAGTGTCTGAAGCAACGTTTTTTGCAATTCGCTATTTCTTCCATTTCGAATAATAGCCGCAATAGCATCTGACGGAGTTTCAAGTATATTTAGTTTGTTTTGCTTAGGCGGCAATTCATAATTTAATCCCGGAAGGATTTGACGCTCACGCGACATCGTTTCGTCTACATGCTTTATTGCATCAAGTATTCGCCCGTTCTCATCAATCAGGATAATGTTGCTGTACCTGCCCATTATTTCAATGGCAATTGTACGAATAACTTCATCTCCCAACTCGTTACGGGATAAAAAGTCAATAAAGAGTATACGCTCGAACCCTGGCTGCCTCACGCCCGAGAATTTTGCACCAGATAAGTGCTTCCTCAAAAGCATGCAGAACATCGGCGGAGACATCGGGTTTTCCTTATTTATTTCGGTCAGGTGTACGCGCGGAGAATTTGCATTTGCAGATAAAAGTAGTTTCGCACTTCCCTGCCGTTTTCTGAAAACAATATCTATCTCATCTTTCTCGGGTTGATGTATCCTGTCTACCCGCGCACCGTCGAGCGCCGTGCTTATCTCAGACCCGAGAAATGATAAAAAAACACCGTCAAGCGCCATATATACCTCCAGATTGTTCAAAAGCAATTATGTAATTGCAGCTTTACTTAAGCCGTTTTAGCAGTCTTTATCTTTTCAAACAATGTTTTTGTTTCAGAACTACTTTGTCCATTTATTATTGTCAGTCCATCTTTTGTATAAATGTAGATAAACGGTGATTTCGAAGTATCTACAAAGACATCTATATGCTCACCGTCTGCTCAAGTGAGTCATCTGTAATTGTATAGACTGGTGGCTTAGCGAAAATTATTAAAACTGTAGTCAAGATTGCAAGAAATACAGCAAACGCCGCAATTGCTATTATTCTTCTCATTTTAATTTTAGCAGAAACGGCTTCTTCTTTTATTTTATCTAATTCAAATGATTGGGTTTTTTCTAATATGATATAAACTAAAACAAAGTCAATGATAATGAAGGCCAACAATGCAATTATAAAAGTTACAGTATTATAATTCGGAATAAATACAATTATAGTTCCGACTGCAACAATGAGTAATGATATACCTGTTAGCCGATTTTTCTTTATATCATTTTGATTAGAAGTATTTGAAAAATTATGCTCAAACAGAAGAACAAGTCCTGTGATTACAAAAATACCAACGAAAACCCATACTAATATTTTCATGATATTATCAATCACCTTTAACTATATCTTTCAATATACCTGATTTCAAATGGGCGTATTTAAACAAAAATTACAAAACATAATACGGTTCCTTATTACCCTTTGCAATTATAAACTCAACGTCCGGGAATCTTTTTTCGAGTTTTTGCATGAGTACAGGCAAAATAACCGTTTCTGTAGTAAAATGTCCGGCTTCAACTACATTTATCTGCATATTTTGAGCGAAATAGTAAAGGTGATGTTTCATTTCGCCGGTAACCAGTGTATCTGCCCCAGCCTGCACCGCTTTTGTGACTATATCTTCATCTACAGCGCCGCTGCATACGGCTATACAATATGCTTCTTTACCTGCATCAGTCAGTTTTACACTTTGGGCATCTAATGCCTTTTTAACAAACAAACCAAATTCCCTGAGCGATTTTGGTTCCTTTAACCTGCCGATACGCCCTATACCATACTTTTCACATACAGACTCATCTTCATAGATATCATAAGCCGGTACTTCGTAAGGATGAGCCTTGAGCATTTCAGAAATAACCTTCTTTAAATCCTGCGGAGCGCAGATTGCCTCAATACGAACCTCGTCAACTTTTTCCGGTTTTCCCGCTTCTCCAATAAACGGGTTTGAACCGCTAAGAGGCCGAAAATATCCGTTCCCGTGGATTTCAAATGCACATCCGTCATATTCGCCCAGTTTTCCTGCTCCAGCCTCTGCCATTGCTTTTCTGACCTTTTCGGCATGACTTTCGGGAACGAATACTACTACTTTTTTGAAATTCATTACCTTGTCGTCACTTAGCCTTTTGACATCGGTCAGGTTCAGCTTTTCAGCGAGAACGTCGTTGACCCCGCCGTTCGCCGCATCAAGGTTAGTATGCATACAGATGGCCGAAAGGGACATTTTTGCAAGGTTCCAGACAGCGGAGGTCGATCCATTTGCCATGACCCTTCTGACAGGGTTGAATATTACCGGATGATGACTGATTACAAGCTGAGCTCCGGTATCATGCGCCTCTTGCGCAATTTTTTCAGTAATATCAAGTGAAAGGACAGCTTTTTTAACATTTGAATCTGGATCGCCCACAAGCAGTCCCGCATTGTCGTAAGACTCAGCGAGCCACAACGGCGCAATTTCGCAAAGATAGTTATATATTTCAGAAACTGTTGTCATTTTAACACTCCCTGTCTTTTATAGTTTCACATAGTGCCTTTATTTTATCGGCAAGATACAGTGCTTGTTCAGCCTCACGCTCGTCAAGTTCACTTCTGTTTTTTGCTTTTTTCAGCCCGTTTGCCTTTTTATAAAGTGAATTTGCCTTTTGTTTGAGATAGACCAGCTCTTTTTGTCCACCCTCTGCGAGCAATCCAGTATAGCAAAAATAAGGGTCAGCGCGCCTTTTCTTGCCGTCATAATATGCGGAAATCACAAGATAACACTTTTGGCCTTGCTTTTCCAGTGCCACAGCTTCTTTATCAATTTTAAAACCATTTTCGCATAAAAATGCTCTCAAATCCTCCTGAGCAGTCATCGGTTGTAAAATCAAATGCTTCTCGGGGTTTTTAATCCAACTGCATTTTAAAATTATTTCGGAAATCAGTTCGCCGCCCATGCCGGCTATAACAATGTCGTCGGCCTGAGTCTCATTAATTCCTTCAAGACCGTCTGTGAGATAAAAATCAATTTTTCCCGAAGCATTGTACTCTTCTGCCGTCATTTTTGCACGCTTAAGGGGTCCTTCCCGTATATCACAGGCAACGGCATGCGGACATATGCCTGAATTCACTAAATACACCGGAAGATAGGCATGATCGGTTCCAATGTCCGCAACTGTCCGACCCTCACGCACAAAAGACTTTACCAGTTCAAGACGTGCTGTCAAATTTGGAAGATTATGTCCCAAAACTATCCCTACTTTACACTTAATCCATCTTTACCTCTACGCGGCCTTTATAAAGCAGCCAAGTCAATAAAGTCGATGCGTTTACAATAAGAGCAAATACTGCAAACATAAACGAAGAACGTGAAAGGAGTACAAGCATTGTAAGTCCTACTACTCTCCCCGCGCCGAAAAATACTTCCCTCGTGGACAGAAGCTGCGAAAATGAAATACCATCAATTGGTTTCTCAAATGCAGTGTAAAAAATACCTACCGACGGATTGTCCAAAAAAGCGGCGACAAGCGCATTCGCGATCGAGAGAATAAAAAGTACAAGAGGTTTCATATAAACCAGCAGTGGAATCGAGACAATCGTCGAAATTACCGACGATATTAGGACGCATTGCAACCTGTTACGGGGCCTGATTATTCTGCCCGCTAAGATAAAAGAGAAAATAGCTGTAAGTCCGCAAAGCGTTGTATTTAGACCAAGTATCGCCTCATTAGTTATCATTTTGAAAAATATTATATTCAAAAATAACGGATATGCAGTATTTTTTATCCCGCGAAAAAATTCCGCGGCAAATATACCGAAAACTTTCTTGCTGGAAAAAACATAACGATATGTGCCTGATAGATTTGAAACGCCAACGATTTTCACGTCTCCAAGCTTTGTTGCCAAAAATGTTGTACATAATGAAAACAAAAATGAAATTGCAAATATAATATTATAACCAAGCTGTCCGCCGAAAGTGCTTATGATAATGCCTGATATTAAAGGCACTACTAAATTAACAAATGAGCTTACCATTCCCATCAGCGAAACAACTCTGTCAAATATTTTTTCACTTGTAGTAATCTTTACTAACTCATTATAACTCTGCCAATAAAAGCCGTTTGCAAGAGCGCTCAATATTCCGAGCAAGACTGTATATTTAACTGCATTCCCCTGAAGCAGCAACAGTATTATGTAAAATATATTATATAATACAACGCCGATTCTTAGTATAAATACAGGCGATTTTTTAAGTGAAATCTGCGAAGACAGCTGCATAACAATTGCTAAGCCAAAAACACTTATTGCATTATATAGTGCAACCGTTGAAATCTTACCGTCCTGACGGAAGAAAAATGTATTTATAAATACACCAGGTATTGTAGTAAATAGCAAAAAGCTAAAGTGAGTTGCTATAAATTTTTGGGTCAATGTCGGAATGTCTATAAGTCCTGTGCGATATTCCAGCAAAGCGGTTATTCTTTCGCTAATTCGACGTTTCATAGCTGCCTCCAACTGCAGATCATGAGTAATACGCTTTAATTCCATTGCTGTCAGAGGTAATAATGTCATTTTAAGAAGATATTTTATTTTAATTATTCAAAAATAAGTTGTGCCATCCAAAATGGATGGCACAACTGTCAAAGACTATTTAGTACAATTATTTATTTGCCAGATATTCATTTATCTTTTTTACAAGCTCATCGCAATCTGCCCCGTGAACCATGCAAGCCTCTTCAAGGCTTTCACCGCGTGATGACGGGCATCCGAGGCAATGCATTCCCATTTCCAAGAAAAACGGGGCAGTTCCCTCATCAATATCTAATATATCACCGATAAGCATATCCTTTGTAATCTGTGCCATATTTTTACCTCCTTTTATTCGGTAAGCAGCACAATTAGTATTACACAAATTGCTTTCAGATTCAGCCGCAAATTCGTTTGAATCTTTATAACTGCCATACCTAATTTTAATTCATATAAAAAATTTATCTTTGTACAATAGTATTATAATAACCTTAATTGAGAAATGCAATACCCGAAAAAATTAAAACGCCCCAGAATAATCTGGGGCGTTTTTTACCGTGCCAAAATGAAAGGTGCCGATTATTGCTGCTCCTTGATTTTGGCGAAGCATTCACTGCAGTATACGGGGCGATCTTCTCTTGGCTGGAATGGAACCTTGCAAGATTTTCCGCATGCTGCACATACAGCATCAAACATTTCACGCTGGGGCTTGCCAGCGTTCTTTCTGGCATCACGGCACTTTTTGCATCTTTGGGGTTCATTGACAAAACCCTTCTGAGCATAAAATTCCTGTTCTCCAGCAGTGAAGATGAACTCCTCGCCGCATTCTTTGCAGATAAGCTTCTTGTCCTGGTACATGCTTTTTTACCTCGCTTTGAGATTATTAATTTGCCCAAGGACGGAATTGAACCGACACCTTTGAAAAACAACGCTCTCCCATTAAGCTACAGGGGCACGATCAATTTATTAAAACTCCCAGTCTTCGCTTTATGCTCTGAAGGGAATTGTCAACTTTTTTAGTACATACCTTCAATTCTTTTGCAATTGATTTATACGAAAACCCTTCTATGTACAAAAGAAAAAGCTTGCGTTCAAAAGGCGTAAATCTCATAAGGAGTGCGTCTTTAACTGAAGAGATTCGCTCCCGCATTATTACTACATCTTCGGGATTTTCAACATTGCTATTCAAATTCCTTACATAATCTAAGGAAATAATATCCCTTTTACTTGCGTTCCGCATTGCGGATAAAATTTGCCGCCTAATGCAAAGACAGGCAAAAGTTTTAAATGCAGCGCCAGCGTCAGATTTAAAAAATCTTACCGCCGATACAAGGCCTATGCCACCCTCTTGGACAAGGTCGTCAAAATCAACTCCGGAGCACTTATATTGAGCTGAATAGAACCTTATGTATGGTTCAAACCGTTCAAATATAGCACTAAGCGCAGTCTCATCACCGTTCTGGGCCCTAAAAGCGAGATTTTCATCTTTGTCATCCAGGACAGAGTTTTTCATGGACTTCACCCACTTTTTACCGCCCAAAGGAACTACACGACGGCAAACAGGCAAATAAATCACAATAATGCCGAGAAATTCTATATTGAAACGGCAAAAACAAATATTACCATATCAATCAAAAGAAAAATCTAAAACTTATAATACACCTGTATTGTAATGTTGTCAAGTGAAATAATAATAATTTTATTAAAATTCAGCGTTTTATATATTGATTTTTCAGAATGTAAATATCATGCCAAAATATTTATAAAAATTTGCGCAATTTTATATATAAAACTACCGATTTTTTTATCTTGTTACGTTCCTCGCCCACTTTTTTGACTTAAATCTTGCCAAACCGATTAGTAATTTTATGGGCTCATCGATAGTAAGGAAAAAGAATACTAAAGGAATCGGAAGTTTTAAAATTAACCCGGCGATACCTCCGAGAGGCAGTGCAGCAAACCACAATACCACCAAATCCAGGTACATCGCAAAACGTGTATCCCCTCCTCCGCGGAGAACACCGACTATATTTGTGCTATTAAAACAGCTAAAAAGAGTTGTTAAGGCATAGATGCCCAAAATTTGAAGAGTATAGCTTCTTGTTGCGCCGCTGACACTATAAATTGTTAGGAACGGCTCGCGAATTATCAATATAATTGCGGATGACACTACACCAAGAAGAGCACTTAAAATAAGCAGTGTTGAAGCATAATTCTCAGCCGTTTTTATATTGCCAGCTCCTATCTGTTTTCCGACTGCTATAGCGGTAAAATTGGCAACACCCATTATCAATACTGTTGCGAGCCTTTGAACAACACCGGCAATACTGTTTGCAGCCACTACCTCACTGCTTATATGTCCTATTACAACCGACTGCATACTTTGTCCCAAAGCCCATAGTGTTTCATTAATAACGACTGGTAAACTATAATGCAGAAAATCCTTTAACAACAGCTTATCCACTACAAGAAAATCTGATAGTTTTATGCGAAGCCTCTTATCAAAAAATGAAGCATAAATTACCGTGAGGATGAGTTCGGTGATGCGCGCAAACAATGTCGCTGTCGCTGACCCGCGGATTCCCATTGCAGGGAAACCAAATTTACCAAAAATCAGCACCCAGTTCAAAGCAACATTTACAACGAAAGATATTGAATTGATAATCAATGGGACAGTAACATTCTCTATACTTCTCAGTATATAAAGATATGTTGTTGAAATGGCTGACAGAATATATGAAAAACCGATGATACGCAAAAATTGTGCTCCGAGCACTATAACGTCCTTATCTTGTGTGTAAAAACCTATAACACCCTCTGAAAAAACAAGGACAATAAATGCAAAAAATAAAGAGCAGATTACCGACGCTCTTATTGCCAGTGTCATAATCTTGCTTATTGCGTTGGTATCTCCTTTGCCCCAATACTGGGCAGTCAATACACATGCACCGCTCGCAAGTCCGAACATAAATACGGTAAAAATAAAATATGGCTGGTTAGCTATGGACGACGCGGAAATCTGGTTTTCACCAAGAGAACCAAGCATTACCGTGTCAACCATATTAAGTCCGAAGCTGATAAGATTCTGCAGAGCAATAGGTATTGTGATAGTTATTAGCATTTTATAAAATTCTTTGTCGCGTACGATAGATAGTTTCATTTAGTCCTCCTGATAGCTGCTCTGATTTAAATTCATAATTTATTATTCATTTGCAGGAAACAATTTTTTATTAATTCATCTGTTTTTATTATATATAAAAAGGACATATTATTTTGTGTGGGGTGGTGATATTGTGTATCATGGGACAGTGAAATGGTTCAACCCTGAAAAAGGTTATGGATTTATTGCCAATGACGAGGGCGGAGATGATGTTTTCGTTCATTTTTCGGCAATTCAAGCTCAGGGCTATAAATCGCTGACGGAGGGGCAAAAAGTCTCTTTCAACACTGAAATCGATCCAAGAAACGGAAAATTGAGAGCAACTGATGTCTCAGTAATAGATCAGTAAATATAAAACCGTCTCATTTGAGGCGGTTTTGATATTTCACTAAATTGCGAAATCTTTCTGATATTTTATCAGCTTTTATTTGCTTTTGCAATGATTTTCGATTATATCGTATCTTTACGAAACGTGACACAGTAATGAAAAAGCAGCGAACAGCAGGCCTTAGTAATATACTATCACAAAAGGCCGCATGTTCGCTGTGAATTCTGTTATAAAACTAAACTGAATTATTCATTACTATTATTAAGACTTGATACCAGCAGTTTTATATATTCCCTCTCTTTCTTATATATACTTCTAAGTTTCTGCGAGACGCTGTACAGTTTATCATAATTATAGATTTCCGAATAAAATATCTTTGCCGTTACCCGTCTTATATCGGACCACATTTCTGTAATTTCATTGAGTGATTCATAGACGTTTACCAGATTTTTATTTGCCATTTTTTCAAATTTATACTTATCCGCATTTTTTGCGTTTATCACAGAATTAAATGATTCTATGAGTTTGTTGCCGTTTTTAAAAAACTCATTTTTATCGGATATTATCCTGTCGAAATAAAATATAAAATCCTTGAGGCACTCCAGTCTGTCGGCCATTAGGTTCTGATTGTTCAGTATATTGTTTTTATAAATCTGAAAGTATCGATTACTTGAGTTATCATATGCCGTACTACTTTTACTTTTTGAAAAAGCATATAAAACGGGCTGTTTTTCATTGGAATAAAAGTATTCCATATACCCCCTTGTCATATTGTATATATCCTCAAAGCTGATTACTTGTTTTTTATATAACAAACTGTCACGAAAGCTGTGTTCGATGATATTAAATGTCTTTTCGGCTTCATCATATCCATAAATCAAAACAGTATGGGACCAATGCTTATTTTTATATAGATCGGTTCTTATGGATTCGTAAAAACAGTCTACCCAGACTATTACCGGCTTATTCTCATCCAAAGCCGCTGTAATATCACCTATTATATTTTCACTGAAATTTTTTGTTTGTAATACCATTCCTTCCTCGCTGAGCACGCTTTCTATCGGAATTGCTGGGACATATTCCATATACAGTTTTGCTCTTTCGCCGTCTTTTGGATATTTGGCATAAACTGCTATATCGTTTATTAGAAACGGCAAAATACTTTTTCCAAAATGGATGACAACAGGGAAAAACGAATTATAGAAACATAGCTTATAGAAAATATCGTTAAACGGCTCGATATTTTCTATTATTTTTCCGCTGCTCTTTTTGGTTATCGTTGCAGCAGCCTGTTGCCTGCTTATTTCGCTATTATCCATTTGTGATTGCACACTGACAATATTTTTGGAATCATCAATAAAAGCTGCCAATTGCTCTACGGTCTGATACTTATAGATGTCCGAGTAACTAAAATTAAGATTTCGTTTGGATGCAATCGCTTCTGCTTTAATTGCCAGCAAAGAATTTCCGCCGAGCTCAAAAAAGTTATCGTATTTGCCGACCCTTTCATAGCCGAGTACATCTGCAAATATCTGCGCGATCATCTTTTCTGTATCGCTGCCGGCAGCATCATATGAGGGCGTTTTAGATGATAAAACAGGTTTTGTTTCAGTTGTTTTTGTACGCAGTTTTGTCTTCAATTCATCACTGAGCCTTAAAGGAATCCTTCCTTCCATAGTCAGTATTTCGCTTTCAAAATTCATTTCGCCTACAATTACCCTTGCGATATCCTTATGCATTAACTCATCGAGGCATTGCAAGCCCTTCTCGATTGGCAGAATCTTGAACATCAAGTTTTTATCGTATACTCCATATTTTAGCTGGTCGTTTTCCCAAACAGGCCAATCGATAGCAAGCGTTCTTAATCCCGATCTGTTTCTTGCAGCGGCGAATGAATCAAGATATGAATTTGCCGCAGTATAGCTGCAGGAACAATAACCGCCGATAAGCGTTATACCCGAGGAGTACATGACAAAATAGTCCGGCTTGTCCTGCCGTGTTAACTTATCGAGCAGCCATGTGCCGCGGACTTTGGGCAGCAGAACTGCATTAACGCTTTCCCATGTCTCCTGATTAATTAATGCCCCGCCACTGCCGACTCCGACAGCCGCACAGTGAATTACACCGCCAATTCTTCCATACTCACGTCTTAATTCGGCCAGCAGATTACTAAGGCTGTCGGCAGAAGTAATATCACAACTCCAGCAGCGCACATTTGAGCCTGACTTTTCAATCTCACGTACAGTATTTATTACACTGCAAAGCCGTTTATCTGCGCCTTCAGCTAAAATATTGTCCCACTCAGTTCTGTCCGGAACAGGGGTACGGCTGACAAGGGCAATATTTGCTTTGCCCTTTGATGCGATAAGTTTTGCAGCTTTAAGCCCCAGCCTGCCCGTTCCTCCGGTAATAAGGCAGACGCCTTCAGACACTTGCGGTATGCCGCTGTCATTAAGAGCGGATTTATCCACTTTCTCAATTACGTCAACATACCTCTCACCGTCGCGGTATGCCACAACCCAGTCGTCGGCTTCGTTACACAATTCCTTAACAAGTACCGCAGCGTCAGTATGCTCATCAAAATCAATCATCCTGCACTGTATGTTTTCATACTCCATACCGATACATTTACCCATACCGAATGTGATGGCGTTTTCCGGGTTTATTCTTGATTCTCTGCCGGTAACTTCATTTACATTGTCCGAAACAATTACCAGTTCTATTTTGTTTTCAGCCGTATTGCCAAGCGCTTTTACAAGATAAAGAAGGCCCTCGGAGTGCGAATTTTGCACCTCTTCCAGCTCTTCTGCAGAATTAATTGTTTTATTGCCTGTAAAGGACAGCAAATAAACTACTGTGCTGATTCCGTACTCTTCAACATCTTTGACAAGGCGCTCATAATCTTTCTGCGTCCCGTCAATTATGTAGTTTTCATCTACTCTGCTGAATTGAGAGCCAAGCTGCGCCTTAATCAACGTCTTTGCTTTTGCTTTAAGTACGCTGATAAACTCATCAAAAATACCTGTTCCATCTGTAATTACAAGTACACTCCTCTTTGAGAGATTTTCGGTGTCAGACACAAGCGCCTTCTTGTGCCAGCATACGGTATAATACATGTCGTCAATACCTTCACTATACGTATCCGGCAAGTCTATCCAACATCTTCTTCTCAAAAACGGATACGTAGGGGCATGTACTCTTCTGAGATTTTTGCCGGCATATAGCGCATCCCAGTTTACGTCAGCGCCGCTCACATACAGCCTGCAAATATCGCAAAGCTTTTCTTCATCTGTCATCGAAGATTCCGCTAAGGCTTTTACCAAATCGTTAGCCTTTTCTGTGCTTTCTTTATCCCCAAAGTTATTGATTTCGCCATAAAAAACTCCGCTTACATTGGCACCATTTTCGATAACAACTTTCAGTTCAGCGAGTTTATCCCTCAAGCTATCATTGGGCCTTAAAACAACTCCTGCCCTGAAATTGTAATGGCCTCTGCCGGTATTCAGCGTATAACATAGATCCTTGCAGTCTTTGCCCTTGAAGTCCGGAAATGCTCTTATGTAACTGTCAGCAAGTTCTATCAAAGATTCTTTCGCCTTAGCCGACAAGGTCAAAATGTTCAGGCTTTCTTCATCACTCTGGGCATCATTTTGGGGTGCAGGCGCCTCCTCCAAGACAATATGGCAGTTGGTGCCGCTCAGCCCAAACGCGCTGACTCCGCACCGTCTGGGACTGCCGTCTGTGTCCCAATGGCGTGTTCTGTCATTGACATAAACCGGTGAATTAATAAAGTCAATTGCTCTGTTAGGTTCAGAAAAATGTATGGACGCAGACAACTGTCTGTGACTCAGCGCAAGTGCGGCTTTGACAACACCGGCAACACCGGCAGCATTGTCCAAATGGCCGATATTAGATTTTACCGCGCTTATCGCACAGAATTGCTTTTTCTTTGTATATTTGCGGAATGCCTTAGTTATCCCGTCAATTTCTATCGGGTCTCCAAGTCTTGTGCCAGTTCCATGCGCTTCAATATAACTTATTGTTTTAGGATCAATACTCGCGTTTTCCCATGCTTTGCTTATAACTTCAGCTTGGGCGGTGGGGCTCGGCGCGGTTAAGCCGTTTGAGGCGCCGTCTTGATTGATAAAGCTGCCTTTAATCACAGCGTATATAGAGTCTCGGTCTCTTATCGCCTTATCCAAAGGTTTCAGCACAATTGCCGCGACGCCTTCTCCCTTTGCCGTCCCATTTGAATTATCGTCGAAGCTTCTTGTTACAGCGTCTTCCGATTCAATTCCCATCTTATATTGATTTTTTATAGAATACAGCCATACCTTTACTCCGCCGGCTATTGCTATATCGCATTCGCCGTTTCTTATCCCGCAGCATGCATAATGAATTGCAACAAGCGATGAGGAGCATGCTGTGTTTATAATTACACTCGGGCCCTTAAAATCCATTAAATAAGAAATACGGCTCGCAATAACGGGAGTAAGGTTTCCGGGGGCCGCGACAACATAGTCTTCCGGGCTCGTTTCGGCTATATATCTTCCGTAATCGGATTCGCCGCAAAAGCCGACATATACACCTGTCCTTGAGCCGCGGAGTTTGTCGCCGCCATATCCGGAATCTTCAATAGCAGCCCACGCGGTTTGCAGAAACAACCTCTGGTTCGGGTCCATTAAATCTGCTTCTTTTGGTGCAATCCCGAAAAATTCACAGTCAAATTTATCAATCTCATCAAGATACGCCATTCTTTCATATTCCAAACCGCTTGTATCCCGATTTTGTGCTTTTAGCATGGCGTCAGCGTCCCTGCGCCTATTTTCAGAAAAATCCCTGATACAATCAACTTTGTTTTTAATGTTGTTCCAAAACTCGTCTTTATCGCGTGCGAGCGGCATGTTGACTGAAATCCCTATGATGGCAATATCGCCGGCATTTTCAGCAGCGGGCTGTTCTTTCACTTTACTTTCAAATTGAGGCAATTCGTCTTTGAGGCTGTTCTCTATATAAGCAGCCTGCTTTGATATGCTCGGATACGAGAAAAGGTCGGTTACCGTAAGAATACCGGGGTACAGCTTGTCCAGTTTTGAATGCAGATTTATAATCTTCATTGAATCCCCGCCGATTTCAAAGAAGTTGAGATTGGTACCGATATTCTTAATTCCCAAGACTTCTTCCCAAGCCTTTTCAATCTCGCTCTCAATCTTGCTTTCTGGTTTGACATACTTCTCGCCGATATCGAGAGTGTCGGAGGGTTCAGGCAAAGCTCTCCTGTCAACTTTCCCGTTCGGGGACAATGGGATAGTATCGAGTTTCACGAATTTTGCTGGGATCATATACTCCGGCAAGGATTTTGATAGGAAATTCCGCAGCTGCATTATTGATATATCTTCTTTTAACACAATATAAGCGCACAAATATTTATTCTGTAAATTGTCAGTCCTGTCCAGCACTACTGCCTCTTTGACGGCTTTGTGCTTTAAAAGTTCCGCCTCGATTTCAGCAGGCTCGACGCGATATCCCCTTATTTTTACCTGAAAATCAACACGTCCTAAAAACTCAATATTTCCGTCAGGCAGCCATTTCCCCAGATCACCAGTTTTATATAGCCTTTCCCCAGGTACGAACGGGTTGCTAACAAACTTAAGATCCGTCAAGTCCTGTCTGTTTAAATAGCCTCTTGCGAGCCTGCTGCCCGATATGCATAGTTCTCCCGGAACGCCAATGGGCTGAAGATTGCCGCTTTTGCTGAGAATATATATTTTGGTATTGGCCGCTGGTTTTCCGATAATCGTATTTGTATCTTCGGTTAGGTTCCTGTAAATTGACGCGACGACCGTGCTTTCCGTCGGTCCGTATTCATTGACAAGCTCAAGATTCGGAGCCTTATCCTTGCTTCGTTTTATAAGCTGGAACGGAGCTTTGTCGCCCGCGAGCGTTACTATCCTAAGGCTCTTCATTTCATCAGGAGACATGCGGTCAAGAATAGCAGAATACAGCACCGGGACACTGATAAAATGAGTCACCTTATGCGCAATGATTTGCCTTTTGATGGCGTCTGGGTCTTTTTCCATGTTCTTTTCGAGCAGGGCGACCTTTGCGCCTGATATAATCGGTGTGAAAAAGCTTGTTAAGAATCCGTCAAACGAATAGGAAAAAAGCTGCAATACGCAATCGCGTTCAGACAGCTTGTATTCATCGGCGCGCCACAAAAGTGTCTGGGCTATGCTCTTATGTTCAACCATAACGCCTTTGGGGGTGCCGGTTGTCCCTGAAGTGTATATAACATAGGCAAGATTATTCGGTTCGCTGGTTTTTCCAAGATTTGCAGAGTCTGATGCGTAATTCTCTTTATCGTAGAGGTCGATGATATCAACTTTTTTCTTTATTTTTGATACATACTTTGGGTCAGCCAGAACCAATTGGCATGCGCTATCATTCAGCATAAACTCTATTCTTTCTTCGGGGAAACTGGTATTTATCGGGAGATATGCGCCGCCCGCTTTGAGTATCGCCAGTATCGCAATGGCCATCTCAAATGAGGGGTCAACAAGTATGCCGACTACATCATCCGGTCGAACGCCTTTCTTTATGAGCGTCCGCGCCAGCATGTTGGCCCTTTTGTTCAGTTCCCCGTAGGAAAGTTCCCTGCCGCCGACAACTATAGCTATTTTGTCCGGGGTCGCTGCTGCCTGCTTTTCAAACAAGGCATGCAACGTAGTTATATCGTAATCTCTTTTTGTGTCATTGAAGCCAAAAATAATCTGAGCCTTTTCCTCTTCAGACATCATCTCTATTTGTGACAGTTTTGCCTTGCTGTTGTCTGCCACAAATTTTAATATATTCAAATAATGGTTTATGAAGCGTTTTATTGTACCGCTACTGAACAAATGGGTACAATAATTAACTTCAAAATCTATGCCATCCTTGTTTTCAGTCACGTTTACCGTAATATCGACTTGTGCCATCTTGTTCTTGATATCGTATCTCGATGTTTTTATGCCGCGCCCTTTTACCTCCGGCACATTCATATTCTGCATTACAAACATGGTGCTAAAAACAGGATTTCTGGCGGTATCTCTTTTTAAATTTAAATCTTCAACAAGACTGTCAAAGGGGTAATCCTGATTATCAAAAGCTCTTATGCAGTTATTGCCCACTTCTTTCAGAAAGTCAGCAAATACTTTTTCCGGCTCCGGATAATTCCTAAGGGCAAGTGTATTCAGAAATATGCCGACAATACCGTTCGTGTCTTCGTGGATTCTTCCGGCAACAGGCGTACCAACTATAATATCGCTTTGCCCTGAATATTTGCTCAACAAGACATAGTAGGCAGAAAGCAGGACTGTATACAAAGTCACCTTATTTTCGCGGGCGAGGCCAGTAAGCCTGTCGGCAAGCTCACGTCCAGCCTGAAAATGGACAGACTTACCCTCAGGGTTAAACTTGAGCGGTCTTGGATAATCGCAGGGCAGGTCAAGAACAGGAAGTTCGCCGCTGAGTTCCTTTTTCCAGAACGATTTCTGCGCCTTTATAAAATCGCTTGAAAGCAGTTTTTCATGCCACGCGCAGTAATCCCTGTACTGAATCTTTAACTCCGGCAACTCTTGTCCTGCATAGAGGGCATTCATTTCCTTTATAATAATGGCTATAGTGCTCCCCATTGTCAAGACAGATTTTTCGTTTTTTTAGTTAGGTCCTCCTTTCTTCTAATTAGTAAATTTTAACATTTATGCATTCTATTAGAGGATGTCAAGGGCGAGCGTAAGCGAGTT
>NZ_JBAIZF010000003.1:0-170881 GCF_036762875.1 [Clostridium] cellulosi
TCTTATTCATAGCGAATAGGAAACCTCCTTGCTTTGTTGGTGGGTTGCAGCTCAACTATAGCACAGGCTTTTCCTATTCGCTATCTTTTTTTATCCGCTAGTGTAACACATCTATTGTAATCCTACATGCGAATTTTATTAAAAGCGGCTAAATTTAAAAGGCGAAAGCCTAAATACCTCATTTTTCTCCGTCATCTTATTCTATTTTTAACATAACTTTCCCTTTTTGTCCATATATTTAACCAAATGTAAAGCATGGCCGAAAACATCCGCGAGGGCAAATTCACCATCCGATTATAAAAAGGTTCCCCCTTTCCGGTCCCGACCGGAAAGGGGGAATATCTATAAGCATAGGAGAAAGAGAAATGAAAAAGTATGTTTATATTATAGTGCCAAATTATTAAAATTTTATTAACCAGCCGTTAACCATCGGAAAATAATTTCTCTATTTATTATACCTAATACTGTTTTCCATATAATCCACATATACATACCCTCACGGCAGCCATATCTTCAATCCCACTTTCTTCACAGCGCGCCGCAACGTATCGACAAATACCTGTTTACATCACTCCCAAATTATAGTAAAATTCAATCAGTATATTTCCTAAAAAATCAAATTTCGGGGATGGTGCTTTATATGAAATACTTTGCAAGGTTGAATCTCATGGCGCTTTTATATGGCTTTGCCCTATTTGCGCAGACCGAGCTGATGGTAAATGCATATCGTTTGGAGAGAATAACACATTGGTTTAGTTTCGCTATAAACGGGATAGCGGTTTTAATCTTATTTGTCCTCTTTACGATCGCACTATGCGTTTTAACAAAGAAGTATCTGGACAAAAGAAAGATGAGATACATACTGTTGATCCTTTGGCTGCCTTATTATGTAATCTTAACATTTTTATTCTCTTGCCTATTCCCTATGACCAATCGGGCAGATGAGCCTTCTCCTGTATTAGGCCTTATATTGATTGGCATATGGATTGCCTACCCTCTCTATATTGCGGTTATCAATTTGATATTTCCGCGGAAGTCGATACCGCAGTAAATATAAAGTTATACTGGCTCCGGCTTTGTATCAAAAAACCCAGTGATTTAACATCACTGGGTTTTTTGTTTATTCTTTATATACTGGCGGTATTTCGAGGAACTTTATATCCGGATTGTTATTTTCGATTCGGTTCATTATCCACTGGTTTGCAAACAAAACAACCTGCCGCTGATACTGGTCGGTGACGAGCATAGCATCGCCTGTAAATCCAAGCTGGTCGGGCGTCAGATTTCCCGGCTCGGTCCATCTGGCATAGGTAAAGGGAAGCCTTTCTATTATAATATTGACGCCGTACTCATTCTTAAGGCGGTACTCAAGCACCTCGAGCTGCAGGACACCGACAACGCCGACTATCAGTGTTTCATATGCGGCGTCAGGCCGTTTGAAAAGCTGTATGGCTCCCTCCTGCGAGATTTGCTCCATGCCTTTCAAAAACTGTTTGCGCTTCATTGCATCCTTAATGGATACATTCGCAAAATGCTCGGCCGGGAACATTGGTATTCCTTCAAAATTGAAGTTGAGCTTTGGTGAACAGAGCGTGTCGCCGATTTTGAAAATGCCCGGGTCGAATAGACCGATTATATCTCCCGCATATGCCTCTTCAACCGCGTTTCTGTCCTGCGCCAGAAACTGCTGGGGCTGTGAAAGCTTGATTGTCTTGCCTGTCCGCATCTGCTTTACAATCATATCTTTCTCAAATTTTCCGGAACAGATGCGCATAAACGCGATACGGTCGCGGTGGGCAGGGTTCATGTTCGCCTGTATTTTGAAAATAAAACCTGAGAACTCGTCGCCGTCCGGCGCTATTTCTCCGATATCTGATTTATGGGCGCTCGGCGGCGGAGCCAATCTTAAGAAATCCTCAAGGAAGGGCTGTACCCCGAAATTGGTCATGGCACTGCCGAAATAAAGCGGGGTCAGCTCGCCGCGTTTTACCTTTTCAAGATCGAACGGGTCGCCCGCCATGTCGAGCAGCTCAATATCCTCGCAGAGCTTGTCATAGAGCTTGTCTCCGATTACTTCTCGGAAATGCTCGTCGCCCACACTGCCGACCTCGGAAGCGACTATGTTCTGGCCATGCCCGGAGTTTTCAAAAAGCTCAATTTGGGCCTTGCTCCGGTTATAAACGCCCTTAAAATCTACGCCGTTGCCTATCGGCCAGTTCATCGGGCATGACCTTATGCCGAGGGTATTCTCTATTTCCTCCATCAGTTCAAACGGGTCTTTGCAGAAACGGTCCATTTTGTTGATGAAGGTAAAAATCGGTATACCCCTCATGCGGCAGACATGGAAGAGCTTGATTGTCTGCGCCTCGACGCCTTTTGCGCCGTCGATAAGCATGACGGCGCTGTCCGCCGCCACGAGCGTGCGGTATGTGTCCTCACTGAAGTCCTGATGTCCAGGGGTATCCAAGATATTTATGTGAAAACCTTCATATTCAAACTGCATAACGCTCGACGTGACGGAAATACCTCTTTGCTTCTCAATTTCCATCCAGTCAGAAACCGCGTGTTTCTGAGCCTTGCGCCCTTTGACCGCGCCCGCGAGCCTTATCGCTCCCCCGTAAAGCAGGAGCTTTTCGGTAAGCGTTGTTTTTCCCGCGTCAGGGTGAGATATGATGGCAAAAGTCCTTCTGCGATTAATTTCGTTTAGTAACGTGTTATCACTTGACACTAACATCAACCTTTATATGATTTAATGATTTTTTCACCGTTTTATAATTATAGCGTTTTTCAGCAGAAATCTCCACTATTATTTTCTGATATGCAGAAATCGCAGCACAAATCCTGTATCATTGCCGTAATCCCTGCATTATTTTGCGCAATCCCATGATTTCTTATTTTGCAGGTTTCCCGAAAAGCAAGAAAATTGATACACTTTTGTAACTATTTTATTAATTTACTTGATAGGCAGCTTAATTTATGATAAAATTTTAGTTAAAACACTAAAGAATTTTCTTTATTTTAATAATTTCATTAATATAAAGGATATTTATAAAATTAGATACCGGAGGGCCAGGCAGGCAGCCTGAAATAGAATGAAGAGCAAATTAGTAGTTACTATGGCTTTTTCAATGCTATTTACATATATAACAGCAAGCAGCGGTGCAGCCTTGATTTCAAAGGCTGCTGACCCCGCATCAGACCCGTCCGCCCCGCAGATAACCGCCGAAGCCGCAATTGTCGCCGACGCGGATACGGGTTATATTTACTACAACAAAAATATGCACCAAAAAATGTATCCTGCCAGTATAACAAAGATACTGACAGGGCTGGTCGCGGTTGAAAACGGGCACGACAGCGACATTATAACGATTAACGGGAACATAGGCGAGGGAATGCCCAGCGACGCGGCACGCATCTACCTCGAGGACGGCGAAGTGATAACGCAGGAAGAAGCGCTTTATACCATGTTCCTCGCCTCGGCAAATGACTCTGCGAATGCGCTTGCCCTGCACATCGGGGGCACAATAGAGAAATTCGTAAATATGATGAATGAGCGCGCAAAGGAACTCGGCGCGGTTGACAGTCATTTCTCTAACCCCAGCGGGCTTCCCGACAAAAACAACGTGACAAGTGCATATGACATGGCCATTATCACAAAAAAGGCCCTTCAAGAGCCAGCCCTTATGAAATATTTCGGCGCAAAAAGCTATACTATGCCGGCTACAAATAAGCGTGAGCCTATCGCGTTTTCAACATTGCACAAAATGATGAAAAACACGATTTACAAATATGAAGGGACAATCGCGGGAAAAACCGGCTGGGAAACCATGTCCGGCCACACGCTGGTAACGGCAGCAAAACGAAAAGGGCGAACGCTTATCTGCGTTGTTTTAAAAAGCAGCAACGGCAATACGGTCTATAAAGACACACGGGCACTTCTTGATTACGCGTTTGCAAAAGAAATCGACACTTCTTCAGCCCAATATCTGGCCTCACCTCTAAAAAAAGTGCAGGCGGAAACCACATCGAATCCAATTAAAAATGTTCCACCTCCGTCGTCCGTCAAGCTGAATGCTGGCCAAAAGGATAAGGATATGGCTGGACCGGCAATTGTTCTTATATGCTCCGTTTGCCTTTTTATTCTGCTTATCTCCTTTGGGCGAAAAACAATTGCCATCAGAAAGAGATAAGAATAAATATTTAGCCAAAAAAAGCGGCCGATTAATTCGGCCGTAATTTTTTTTAAATTTTTTTGAAAAAAGTATTGACAAGGACGAAAAGATGGTATATATTATAACCATACCAAAACAGTATATTTCCTCAAAGGCATTTTCCAATTGGCCGATGATTGATGGCTTTAATTTGCGGCTGTAATCTGCGAGGTTTTAAAGCCAGAATTCGTTCGGCAACCCTTAAAGGATGATTTGATAATGAGAATAACTCAAGAAGGAGATTATGCTCTCAGAGTTGTCCTTTATCTTTACAGATATGGAATGGGCAAACGAATTGAGGCCAAAGCAATATCCAGCCATGAAAATGTGCCTCAGAGGTTTCTTTTAAAACTGCTGAGGAAACTTGCAGCCGCGGGCATAATCGAGTCTTATAAAGGATACGGTGGTGGTTACGCTATTACAAGGCCACCTGAAACAGTAAGTATCCTGGATGTATTGGAGGCCATTGAAGGCCCAGTGATAATCAACAAGTGCCTTGGGGATGAATCCGCATGCAATGCTGGAAGGGCAAAAACTTGTCAAATGCACAAGGCGCTTGAATCTGTTCAAAATAAGCTGATTAAAGAGTTGTCAGCAATAAATTTTAAAAAATTGCTAAATCAAAATTTTAAGTAGTCAAAAATTTGAATATATTAAAATAATTAAAGTTTGGAGGTAATAGGTATGAAAAAATGGGTATGTCCAGTATGTGGTTATGTTTATGAAGGCGAGAATCCGCCGGAGAAGTGCCCTCAGTGCGGAGCACCTGGTGAGAAATTCACCGAAAAGAAAGAGGATGCGATGGAGTGGGCCGATGAACACAAAATCGGTGTCGCAAAGGGCATTGATCCTCAGGTTATCGAAGGCTTAAAGGCTAACTTCACTGGTGAATGCTCTGAAGTAGGTATGTACCTCGCAATGTCCCGTCAGGCTGACAGAGAGGGATATCCTGAAGTTGCTGAGGCTTATAAGAGAATCGCCTTTGAAGAGGCTGAACATGCGGCAAAGTTTGCTGAGCTCTTGGGCGAAGTAGTACTGCCGGATACAAAGAAGAACCTCGAAATGAGAGTCGAAGCTGAATACGGTGCCTGCAAAGGCAAAAAGGACCTTGCAACTCTTGCCAAGAAGCTCGGCTATGACGCCATCCATGACACCGTACATGAGATGTGCAAAGACGAGGCAAGGCATGGCAAAGCGTTCAAGGGCCTCCTCGACAGATATTTTAAGTAATAAAACCTATAGCAGCAATTATACTGCAAGTTTAACAGCTTTCGGTTTATACCGAAAGCTGTTTTTATTTTCATTCTTTGCGCTTATTTTATATGCTTGCCAATAGTAATAAAACAAACTGCCTGCCCCATCAGATACCGGCACTTAGGTGCTTACATATTGGGTCAGCGCATAAGTAGTTGGTATACTCCTCCCGTCAAAGCTGCCGGAGATAAGGTATACTTCGCTGTGAATGGCTCTCTTGTCTATTATGACAGTGACAGTTGAGCTGTCTTTTTCCAGCGGAATGAACATATAGCTTTGCATTCCATTTGAAAGAGTGGTAACAACCATCAGCTTTGCGTCTTTAAGCCGGTAAGACAATAACTCGCGGTTGACCGTGACATTGAATGCCTTTGCTGTCCCGGTTGACGTATATTTAGCGTCCGCTTTGACAGTGTAGTTTATCGACGGCGATTTTAGTTTGACGGCGAAAATATATGAGCCTGATTTGAATGCCGTAAAAGACACCGTTTTGTTGTCAAGGTCAAACACCGCTCCCACGTTTTGAAGTTTACCTGCAGCGGCATCGTAATAATAAACGACCGGTGTCCCCTGCTCCAAATACTTTTTTTCTTTGCTGCTGAATGAAATGACCGCTCCTGCGTTTATCTGGCTGCCGACTACAGCGGTTCCGCCCTCAATTGTTATATCTGTTCCGCATATTGCCGAGCAATCATCATCTGTGAGTTCCGACGCCGCATTCAGAATATCTTGCTGTGTTTCTCGGCTTACAACGAGCAAATTTCCTGTTCCCTTATAGCTTTTCAGTGTTTTGGCCGATATTATGACTGAATCCTTGCCCAGTACAAATTCAAAATTATCGCTGTCGTCAACGAGTTCCAAATAGTCTGGCACCTGGGCTATGTACCTGTCCCCGCCGCTCTTTGAGTTCACCGTCACCTTTGTCTTATACCCGCGAAAGATGTTAAGCGTATATGTTTTCGTGGAACCGTCAACAGATGTCACTGTTATGGTTATAACATTGATGCCGGGCGACAGGCTGACGTGCCCGGTAGTTGTCCCGCTTATTTTCACCTTTGCCTGAGCACTGTCAGGCACAGCGTTTATATAAACATTTGAAACACTGTTGTCAACTTTGGCAGAATAGGTTGTTACATCGCTGGAAAACGCCGGCGAAAGCTCAGCGCCAACTACAGTAAGTTCTTTTAAACCGGACGGGGCCTCAACGCTTCGGGTTACGTCGAGATTATAGGTTTTCGACCTGCCGTCTTCCATTGAAACAGTTATTTGTATGTGATTGGGCCCTACCGACAGCGGCAGCGTATAATTTGTCCCGTCTTGAACACGCTCACCGTTTATAGTGATGATTTGAGTATTGTCCCGCGCTGTTGGTGTAATTATAAGATTATTTACGCTGTAGTCGACTCTTGCGGTATAATTCTGTGTACGCGTGGAGAAGGCGGGGTTTAACGTACCGTCGCTTATAAGAAGCGATGAAAGGCCCGGTGAGTCTGCAGCTTTTCGGTTTATGGTAAGCGTATAATTGTTCACTATACCGCTTTGTGATATCACCGTTATTACCGCCGTATTGTCACCGACAAAAAGCGGCATGCGGTATTTTTCTCCGCTTTCGACTAACAAGCCGTTTATCAAGATTTTATCTGATTCAATCTCATCAAAAGGCGTTAATTCAATTACAGAAATGTCGCTGTCAACATTTGCAGAATATGAGGTCTGTAACGATGAAAATGAGGGGCTTAATTTGCCGGCACTGATTTCAAGATCTTGAAGAGTCCCCGATTCCGGCATCTTTCTATTAATTATCAGGATATATGTTGTTGAAGCGCCGGTTTCATTTGCTGCCGTAATCCAAATAATATTTTCGCCGTAATCGAGGTCGATGGTATAGCCGCTGCCGCTTTGAACGATGTTGTTGTTTATTGTAATAACTTTTGTGCCGATATTCCCTGTTGGCGTTATGTCAACCGTCTTTATTTTGCTTTCAACTATCGCCGTATAAATAGTTTTATTAGGTGAAAAAGAGGGGCTTAACGTCCCAACGCTCAGTTTCAATCCGGACAGTGCCGGAGGCGGCATTTCTTCTCGCACGACATTGAGAACATAAGTTCTTGTACTGCAGTCAGCCGCTAATAGTGTGATAGCTATGACATTATTGCCTATTGACAGCGGAACACTTACAGTGCTGCCGTTTTCCACCAAGGTATTATTTATTGATATGCAGTCCACTACTTCATTAGCTATCGGAGTAACCTGCAAATTATCAATAATGTACGGTACGGTTACTGAATAGCAGGTGACATCTGGGTTGAATTCCGGATCGAGACTGCCAGCGCTTAGAGTCAGCCCTTTAAGTGCGGGAAGATTTTGTGTGTTAAACACAAGTCTTATTGTATAATGTCTCTGAGCACTGCCGGCGGTCACATTAATATATAGCGCGTCATCGTATTCGTCCATTGAAATTGTGCACGGGTATCCGCTCTTGCAGGAAACGCCATTAATTTCAATGACGGCATTCTGAGATACTGCGAACGCTATTATCGTTATGTTTTCCCGCTTGTCTAAATATAGGGTATAATTTGTTTCCTCGGTGTTAAATTCAGGGCTCAGACTGCCGCAGTCAATATAGATTTGTGTAAGATCCGCATCCTTTAATTTGGTCTGATCGTTAAGTGCCATTGAATCGCTCAGACCGCAATAAAATAAGAACAAAAGTACTGAAACAAACAGTATTCGTTCAAGCTTATTCATCGGATACAAACCTCTGAAAATATAATTTGCAGACAACTTTAAGTGTGCCTGCTTGTTCGCTCATTTCACCAGACCTTGAAGTACCCATCATACGATACTGCCGGATTCGGTAGAGGCCACATCCTTCTCATTCCTTCTGAGCACCGCAAGACTGCTTGTTGAAAGTCTGTTCCCATGCCGAAATTAAGCTCTAAACATCTGCTCAGATTATAGACTCTCTGCTATATAATGGGCGGCAGGCAACCCCTACCGCCGCATAAGAGAACATCATTCGCATTGGTTTAAAATGTAATTACATCATATAAAACTACAAGTAAATTATAGACAATTTTTCTTATTTAGTCAACGAAATTAGTAGAATTTTTATTTATTTTGTCATATTATGTCGAATGAATGGCTGATTTTGAGTTTTCAATTAGTTCCCCGCAATATAAATCACCCCATATGCTAAGAAACAAAAACGGCCGGCGGTTATTTAAAACCGCCGGCCGCTGTATAATCCTATTTTAACAATTATCCAATACCCCTACCCGAATCTTTTCGGCAACAGAAATTGCCTTATCCCGATGTTTTTAAATCATTCTTAATCTGTGTTGTCGAAATCTCCGGTGTACGTGGCAAATATATTACTTCGCATTTATCCTTTAAATAATCAAATTTCCCGGCCCAATCATCGCCCATTACAAATATATCTATTTTATATTCTATAATATCCCTTTCTTTCTGTTCCCAACATGTTTCAGGTATCACAAGATCGACGTAACGTATTGCCTCAAGCAAGCTTTTTCGTTTTTCATATGAGAAATAGCTCTTTTTATGTTTTTCTTTCCAATTGAACTCATCAGTCGATAAAGCGACTATCAGATAGTCACCCAGTTTTTTTGCGTTTTTAAGAAGATTGATATGACCGTAATGCAGCAAATCAAAAGTGCCATATGTAATCACACGTTTCATTTCCATCATTCTTTCGTCATATATTATATCCCATTTTCTTTTTTCAGCTCTTCCAGAAGCAAATTACATACCCTTTCGCCGATATGCCCGTCTGCCGACGGCATATCCTCCTGCATTATTTTCAGCCTTTGCGCCTTCGTCGCATCAATCCCATGGGCAATACGGTCTACAAATGCAGCGATTTCTTGCGTACTTGTAGCCTGCTCCAAACAATCAATCCGAATCATATAGTCGATAAACCTTTTCTCTTTTGCCTCCTGCTCTTTCCTTAACCACAGAATCGGTTTTTCTGTCAGCATATATTGGGCCATAATAGAGCTAAAATCAGTGATAAGCGCATCGGAACATTGGAACGCAAGATTATAGGATTTATTCTTGTCAATAACCATGTTATCCGACTTTTTCACAGCTTCTTTAAGCCCATCCCAGAAAGGCTTATACTGCGGATAATACAGTTTGAAAATAGTCTCCGTCATCGGATGCGGCCGCCAAATCAGCGCAATATCGTTCCTGCTGGAAAATAGTTCAATGATCGCTTTTCCATACTCCAAAAGGGTAGACCAATCTGAGTCAATTCTATAGTGATTGTTCCAAAGAAATACCTTTCTGTTTTTAAGTTTGCTTTTCCAATCATCAGGCAAATTGGGCTTCTCTTTTAATTCATTAATATTGTCCCACTTGGGCAAACCAGTTACAAGCACATTCTCGCCGTGCTTCGGCGAATACTTTATATGTAAATCCTTCATCTTTTGGGATTGTGCAATTATTCTCCAAGCATACTGTACGACAGGCATCAAACAATGGGCTTGAATACTTTCCTCGTCAACTACTCTTTCCGTATAGTACGGCAGATACACTAATCTGGCATATTTCGCAATATTCACGGGCCAGAATTGGGGCAAGGTCACGCTTTCATATGGGTTGCTGATAAAAACCAAGTCAGGGTTGTCTTTCGATATATCATATTGTTTATAAGGAATGTGCTTAATACCTAATGGTGTAAGGTAATCCTCATATATTACATCTGTCTTGACCGTCCCGCCAAGATTTACTGCGCGGTATATCGGTTCCAAGACTACTGCCACATCGCAGTCTTTTCTGTTTTTAAAAGCGTCGTAAACACTGCTCATGGAATCCCATTTTTGTCCCAATTCAGCAAAGAAAACGACGCGATAGGTTATATCTATGGCGCCTTTATAAAGTTTCTTGAATTCAATAATATTTTCAATAAGCTTAGAAACCTCTTCGCGATTGAGTCCCTTCCCCTCTGTCCCAAGAAGGTCGGTACATTGCTTTTTGATAATTTTAAGTAGGTCAAATATGTTTTTATCCCGTATAGATTCCTTGTTGCTTTGCAAGGTTTTTTTAAGCCTGTCAATCACTTGAACGCAATTGGCCAACAATTGATAGCAAATTGGCCCGCCATCGCTTTTTTGGATATATTCGGCAGCCTCCTGCAATGTGTTGCACATGTTATAAAGGTATACATAGAGCGAATAACGCATTTCTTTTCTCACTTTCATTTTTAGAATTACTTTTGACGGCAGGTATATGACCTATATCCTTTAGTACAAAGCATGATAAATACGTTTGTATTATGTTTATCGTCACAAATCACGAAAACATTAGGCCACCGCTACCGGACAACATTTCAAAGCCCAAGCTCCTTCACCAGCATCTTCCCAAGCTTTTTAGCGCCATAATCATTGAGATGGTTTCGATAGTATGAGGTAACAGGGGGAACATACAAAAGTATTTTCACGCCACGGCGGTCCATATCTTCCAAAAAGCCAGCAAATAGCTTGCGGTTTTCCTCTACGGTTGCAGAATACTTAAAGAACTTATTATGGCTTGCCGCACGTTTCTGAGCACGTTCATGGTTTGTTACATCATCAGATGTAAGAACTTGGCTTTCAACACGCGGGTAAGGGAAATAATGTGAATCCGCAAAATTTTTCTTAAGCTTCTCTATATATTGCTTCTCCATTACCGGACAGTGCTCTATACGATTTATCAATGAGAGAAACCGCAATTACAGTTTCTTTTTTGCCAATACCCACTATTAGGACTCCTTTTTTGTTGGATTACTGCGGTATCACAATTGTTTCATGTTTTTTAATGCACTTTATAAGCTGCTCGCAACTTGTAATGAATTGCTCATGTTGAACCGAATACATGAGCGGATAACGTATTTGCTCCTTTCAATTTGTTATTCAGTCAAGGAGTTCTTCGGCCGTTTTTTCTTTAATATAAAATGTATTTTCTATAATATAAATCGTTTACTTTAGGTTTATCGTCATAAGTCAAGAAAATCTTAAGGCGGCACATATAAACCCAGAAGCAAAGACCCAAAGGCAAGAAGTCTTCAAAAAATTATAACTTAATTCCGGTAGCCCTGCTTGATAACTTTCAAAAAACGATTAATGTGTCAATTTGCGCTTCTGCTGAGGCATTTATTGATTAAAAAGTGAAAGCCGCAGCCTTTGATAGGCTGCGGCTTTTTGATGGTGGACACATCGGGACTCGAACCCAAGACCTCTTGCGTGTGAAGCAAGCGCTCTAACCAGCTGAGCTATGCGTCCTTATGAAAAAGCCCCTGCTTAAAACAGGGGACTTGAACTATGGTGACCCGGAGGGGAGTCGAACCCCTGTTACAGCCGTGAAAGGGCCGTGTCTTGACCACTTGACCACCGGGCCATTTTTTTACCCCTGAATTCATCACTTTTCAAAAGAAAGTCTCCCGGCCCGACTTAGGGTCGGGAGATTTCTGTGGTAGCGGCGGTCGGAGTCGAACCAACGACACTGCGGGTATGAACCGCATGCTCTAGCCAACTGAGCTACGCCGCCATGTGATGCCGCCTGGGGCGATGTTTATTATATACTATTATCAATGGTCTTGTCAATAGTTATTTTTCAAAAAGCATTAAATAATATGTATGAAATCTATTCCACCCATATTCACCCCGGCAGCGGCGGGCTTTCCGGGCTGCCGGAAGTGACAGGGATACTACTAATATAATTACGGATTGATTGAGTAGTTGGGTGCTTCTTTTGTGATATAGATATCATGAGGATGGCTTTCTTTGAGGCCTGCGCCGGTAATCTGGACGAATCTGCTGTTCTGGTGGAGCTCCTCAATAGTGTGGCAGCCGCAGTAACCCATACCGGCTTGGATACCGCCGATCAACTGGAATATTGTATCAGATACCGGCCCTTTGTAAGGCACTCTTCCTTCTACGCCTTCCGGAACGAGCTTCTTTTGGTCCTCCTGGAAGTATCTGTCCTTGCTGCCGTTATCCATAGCGCCAAGGCTGCCCATACCGCGATAGACCTTAAAGCGGCGGCCCTGATAAATTTCGCTTTCACCGGGTGCTTCTTCGCAACCAGCGAGCAGCGAACCGATCATTACTGTATCTGCGCCGGCTGCAAGGGCCTTTACGATATCACCGGAATACTTGATACCGCCGTCGCCGATTACAGGAACGTCGTATTTTGCGGCGACGCATGCGCAGTCATAGATTGCTGTAATCTGAGGAACACCGATACCTGCGACAATACGCGTCGTGCAGATAGAGCCCGGTCCCATACCGACCTTTACCGCGTCCGCACCGGCTTCAATGAGGTCACGAGCGCCTTCTGCCGTTGCGACGTTGCCGGCAATCAACTGAGCATCCGGGAACTTCGACTTTATCTTCTCGACACATTCTAAGATACCTTTTGAATGGCCGTGTGCACTGTCAAGAACAAGTACGTCAACCTGAGCGTCAAGCAAAGCCTCTGCACGCTTCAGAACGTCCTTCGTCACGCCGATAGCCGCTCCGCAGAGGAGCCTGCCGCTGGCGTCACGGGCTGAATTCGGATACTGGACAGACTTCTCAATATCCTTTATAGTGATAAGGCCTTTGAGCTCTCCGTTATCGTCAACAATGAGCAGCTTTTCAATCTTATGCTTCATAAGTATGGACTTTGCTTGCTCTAATGTCGTCCCGACAGGTGCAGTGACAAGGTTTTCTTTGGTCATTACATCTTTTATTTTTATGTTGTAATCGGTGATAAAACGGAGGTCGCGGTTGGTGATGATACCTACGAGCTTCTTGCCCTCACATATAGGAACGCCCGAAATACGGTACTTGCTCATCAAAGCATTTGCGTCGTAAACATAATGTTCCGGCGACAAATAAAAAGGATTGACAATTACGCCGTTTTCTGAGCGTTTGACCTTATCCACTTCATCCACTTGTTTTTCTATCGACATATTCTTATGGATTATGCCGATTCCGCCCTCTCTGGCCATTGCGATAGCCATTTTGGATTCGGTTACGGTATCCATAGCTGACGAAATGATTGGGATATTAAGCGATATTTTTTTGGTAAGCCTTGTTTTGACCTTGATTTGGCGCGGGATTATATCCGATTTTGCAGGAATAAGCAAAACATCATCAAAAGTAAGCCCCTTCTTCCCAAATTTCTCTTCGTAATTTGTGTTAATCAAAAAAAGCACTCCTTTCAGATTAATAAAAACTCAAAATACAGAACCGGCGGGAATACTTTGCCGCCAACGTAACCTGAAACCGGATAAATCTCCGCTGCTGACCAGCGGCGGCTGCCGAACTAAACGTATCGCAGTAGGCCTTTTAAAACTTTAAAACAGTTCGGTCACCGTCTTCCAGAGCATTCAGGCACTTTCATCATGTAGATAAACAGGATTATACGAAAACCGTTTGCCTAATACTAAAAACAGCCCTACTCACTGCCTTCGTATTAGTTCAGTCCAAATTATATAAAACGTCCCGCGAAATGTTTTGTAATCAAAACCGTTCACAGGACTGCCGCAAAAACGATAAAACAGCAAAATCGGCTGTTCCCAAGGCGCAATTTTTTTGATAAGAGCCGCAAAATCTGTATTTTTATTATTGTAACCTTTTATTTTCTATTTTTCAATAAGAATACACAACCAAAATCAAAGCTGCTTTTTAAAAATTTTATCCTAAATTGTCAATTGGGCCGCATTATATCCCCCGTTGCGAATCAAAAACTGTCGAACAAGGTATCAATTACCATGTAAAAAGCCCCATCGTGTGGGGAATATTTTTATATGGAGGTTTGATTTTATGAAAATGACAAAAAAAGAATACGATGCCATGACAAAGGTAAAATCGCCTAAATCTAATTTAGTTAAAGATATGATTTGGGCGTTTCTTGTGGGCGGGCTTATCTGCACAATCGGGCAGGCGCTCTTAAACATGTATAAAGCCTTTGGGCTCGACAAGGTAAACGCGTCGTCTTCTGTGTCGATAACGCTTGTTTTCGTAGGAGCGCTGCTTACCGGCCTCAAAGTATATGACAATATTGCAAAGCACGCGGGGGCAGGTACGCTGGTTCCTATAACGGGTTTTGCTAACTCCATTGTTTCTCCGGCTTTGGAATTCAAAAGTGAAGGCTTTATTCTCGGCATGAGTGCGAAAATGTTCACAATAGCCGGACCGGTACTTGTGTTTGGAATATCGGCCTCAATAATATACGGACTTATTCTCTGGATATTCAGATTGTTTTAATTCTCGGGGGGTGGTTTTTTGGCTTCAAGAGTCGGAAGATATACGATAAAACTTGAAAGCTGTCCCGCAGTAAAAGGATATGCCGGGGTAGCCGGCAAAAAGGAGGGGGAAGGACCGCTCGCCGAGGCTTTTGATTATATTTATGAAGACGACACCTGCGGCGAAAAAACATGGGAAAAAGCTGAAAGCCGCATGCAAAAGGATACGCTTACAAGGGCGCTGGTTAAAGCAAACATAACGCCGACAACCGTTGACATGGTTTTCGCGGGTGATTTGCTTAACCAGTGCATAGGGTCAAACTACGGTCTGCGGGAGTTCGGTATCCCCTTTATCGGGCTTTTCGGCGCTTGTTCCACTATGGCGGAATCAATAGCACTCGCTTCCCTTGCGGTCGACACAGGCTGCGCAAATGTGGCAGCGGCCATTACCTCCTCCCATTTCTGCGCAGCAGAACGCCAGTTCCGTTACCCGCTCGAATACGGCGGCCAGCGGACTCCAACCGCACAATGGACGGTAACCGGAAGCGGTGCCGCTATTATTGCTAAGGAGGGCGATGGGCCCTTTATCAAAGAAGTAACCTTCGGCAAGATAGTAGACATGGGTATAAAAGACATGAACAACATGGGCGCGGCTATGGCGCCCGCAGCGGCTGAAACAATTAAATCGTATTTTGACGATACAGGCTTGGATCCTGACAGTTTCGACCTAATCATTACTGGAGACCTCGGATTTGTCGGCTCCCGCCTCACTTCTGAATTGCTCGAAAAGGAAAATATAAAGCTCAAAAACTTTACCGACTGCGGAATTCTCATCTATGACAGAAAGGCTCAGGACGTTCATGCGGGCGGTTCAGGCTGCGGCTGCTCTGCCCTCGTGATGTGCACACATATTTTTAACAATATGCGCGCCGGTAATTTTAAAGAAGTGCTGTTTGTCGGAACGGGAGCGTTGATGAGCCCTACAAGCGTCCAGCAGGGTGAATCCATCCCGTCAATTGCTCATCTTGTTCATATTTCTTCTACAAAATAGGTTCGCCGCCGATGCGGCAAGGAGGCGTTTATTACTATGGACTATATAAAAGCATTTATTGTCGGCGGCCTTTTTTGCGTCGTCGGACAAATACTGATAGATAAAACCAAAATGACGCCCGCCCGCATTCTTGTATGTTTCGTTACTGCCGGTGTATTGCTGACCGCTCTCGGTATCTATGAACCCATCGTAAACTTCGCCGGTGCAGGTGCAACTGTCCCACTGACCGGTTTCGGCTATGCGCTGGCAAAAGGCGTCGAAAAGGGTGTGCGTGAGCAGGGTCTGCTCGGGGCTTTCACAGGCGGTGTTATGGGGACAGCCGGCGGTATAGCCGCTGCGGTATTTTTCGGATATGTCATCTCACTTATATTCAAGCCCGGCGACAAAACCTGACCGGCTATGCGAAGAAAATCCGCGGCTGCCTGCGTGCAAACCTGCGAAAATTTTGCACGCGGGCTTGTCCCAAGCCCATCGGCTATGCGCCTGCCCTTGCGTTCAAATATCATATAGAATTAAAATTTGCAAATTTATATTTTTACGCCTGCAGCCTCCACTAATATATCTGTTAAAACTATTACGGCTGCGCTGCACATATTATATTAAATGAATAATTTGGCAATATTTTTCTTGTTATAATTCCTACAAAAATGGTACATATTTATTGTAATAACAATAATCCCATTTTATAATATATATAAAGTATCTAAAAGAAACAATTTTATGGTTCTTCAGTATTAGTCCGTCATGATTTGCTAATTTTTGCAGGTGGTGATTTGTTTGGCAGAATGTTCGATTCTAGATATACCTATAGCCGCCGCCTGTTTTGTAAAAATTCCTTCCGGATTAGATTATGTATTTACAGTATGTAATGACGCCTTTTCTACACTTATTGGCGAAGACATTACTGGCAAAACATTTTCTTGCTCACCGGAGAAATTCAGGCCACTGTTCAAAGATATTGCTGAAAAAGCAGAAAAGGGTATAAAACATTTCAAATATTCAAAGAACGGTATCCCAAAATACGACGTGCAGCTAAAATTCAGAAATGATGATTATGTAGTTTGTATTACAAGCCTCAACTTTTATTCAAACCTGATAAATTACTATCTAAGAAAGGCTCTGGTCTCCGTCCCGATTGGTCTAATTTCGGTCAACGGCATGGGAAAGATAAATTACATGAATCCCGCCGCTTATAATTTGTTAGGTTGCTCACGCGACAAAATAGGACAACCGTTCAAAAATGTCGTAAAGCTTTTTAACGAAAAAACCTTGTCTGGCGTTGAGCTTGGGCCGACAGACGAGCCGGTGTCATATAAAAACGGACTTTTGCTTCAAAACTACACTGGGAAATTTTTAAACATATCCCTCGACATAACTCCTATTGAAAACAACAGTGGTTTTATAGCCCTCATAAACGATCTCAGCGAGCAGCACCGCCGCGAGGAGGAAATCACCTATCTAATCTATCACGACAAGCTAACAGGTCTTTATAACCGCACCTATTTTGAACAAAAATTAAATGAATACAACAAAGAGCGGTATCTGCCTGTATCAATTTTGATGGGTGACGTAAATGGGCTGAAAATGACAAATGACATTTTTGGCCACCGCCAAGGCGATGAAATCCTTGTTTCTATCGCAAATATTTTATCAATTGCCTGCCGTGACGAAGATATCGTAGCGCGTTACGGCGGCGATGAATTCGTAATTCTCATGCCGAACACTACATCTGATGAAGCGGCAAAAGTCTGCAATAATATACTTCATCTTTGCGAAAACAGACAGGACAGCAAAAACATGGTGAGCATATCCCTCGGATATGCAACAAAAACCTCTGCCTTAGAAAATCTGAGCGATACGCTTAAAGTTGCTGAAAATTATATGTACCGTCACAAGCTCCTCGAAAGCCGGAGTAATAGAAGCTCCGTTATTTCCTCACTCAAAAAAATGCTGTTCGAGAAGAGCTTTGAAACAGAAGAACATGCGATGCGCCTTAGCGTATTAAGTGTCCAAATCGGCAAAATGATGGGGCTTTCTCAGAATGAGCTAAATGACCTTGAGCTTTTTTCAATGCTCCATGATATCGGGAAAATCGGTATAAAAGACCAAGTGCTGTTAAAGCCGGGCAACCTGACTGAAGAGGAATGGATTGAAATGCGCAGGCACTGTGAAATTGGCTACCGCATAGCGCGGTCCACTCCTGAGCTTGCACATATTGCCGACTATATACTGACCCATCACGAAAGATGGGACGGCAAAGGATATCCACAGGGGCTCGCCGGCAAACAGATCCCGCTCCTGTCGAGGATTCTCGCCGTTGCGGATTCATACGACGCTATGGTCAACGACAGGTATTACCGCAAGGCTCTCAGCCAAGAAACTGCAATAAACGAAATCAAAAAAGGGTCTGGAACGCAGTTCGACCCTGAAATAGTAGAGATATTTTTAAAGGTGTTGGGAAATACAACAAAAAAAGAAACAGCATAAAGATGCTGTTTCTTTTTTTATTTTAAATGCCGAAAAGCTCAGTTGGCGTCAGTATTTTTAATGGATAATTTGAAAATATCTGAACTTCTTTATTCTCCGCCGCAAAAGCGAAAAGGAATTCCCCTTGTTCCCTTAATATTACCTTGAAGCCGCTAAAATTTTTGAAATTTACAAAAACGTATTCTTCCCGCCCGACTTCGCTTATTTCAAGTGCACTGAACATAGAAAAACCATATCCGAAAAGCTTGCTCATGGCCTCTTTTGCCGTCCAGAATGCGCTTGCCGTAAATTCCCGGCGGAAACCCAGCGATACCGAATTGAACAGCAATTTCTCACGCTCATTTAAGAATTTATATATCACTTCAGTATTATGATAATCCATCCGCTGCACATCGACAGCCGCCCTTAGTTTTTCTTTGTTTGAAACTATAGCTGCGGCAAGGCCGCTGTCATGCGTTATGCTGACAAAGCAGCTACCGTCGTCTAAAAAGGGAGAACCTCGGCTGTCACTTCTCACAGGGAACATATTATAAGATATATCCCTGCCGGTCAGTTTTTTATAGGCGGCTTTGGCGCAAATCCTGCCGTACAGAAACTCTTGTTTTCGTTTTTCAGCCGCTTTTGAAATGCGGCTGAGTTCGCTGTCGTGCAGGTATTTTTTTAGGATTCCGTCATCAAACGGCATATCCCTGAAGTCGACGCTGACAAACTCAAACGCGCTGCTCAATTTGCCTTCCCCGCCCTTTATCTTATTTTACGTTTATTATAATACAAATCAGGTAATCCCGCTAACGCAGAGAACACCCTTGTCCTTCATAGAATATTATGTATAAAAAGGGGGTCTGTCAATGCGGGACATCCTTCCGATATTACTTCTCTCGTATCTGTGCAGCGGTGGCAGCCGCTGTGGCTGCCGTGGTTTTTGCAATGATTTTGGGTTCCTAAACTGCTGCAGTAATTTTTTCAACTGCTGTAACAATTGCTGCCACCCTTGTGCCAGCTATCGCTGTAATATACACGGCTGTCCAAGTTTTTGTAACCCTTGTGGCTGCGGTCCATATCACAATATATACAGATTGGGCAGATACTGGTGATATTTCGCGCCCCCTGCTTTCAGCAGGGGGCGCCAGTTTTGTCTCTGATACTCAGCAATATTTTTTTCGCCGCTATTTTGATTTTCTCACAACAGCGGCTGTTATTTTTTCTTTGCGTTTAACCTTCTTTAGCAGGTTTTAACACGGCAATCAGCATCCGCACGCGCTGAGTTTTATCAACAGATTGTCCGGCGCAGGTTTAAAACTCCAGCAATTTATTCTTTCATTTTAAATATATTCCTGCACAGCTTCATTTAGTACCCTTTATTAGCTTAAAGCTGTCTTTTTTATCTGTGATTTTAAAATTATCCACATCCAAAAGGCTGCGAAGCGTATTTATAGCGGCGCTCTTTACGCGGCTGACCTTTCGCTGGGTCAAACCAAGTTCGTTTGCTGTCTGCTCCTGAGTCATGTCGCGGAAAAACAGCGCTTCTACTACCTTATGCTGAAGCGGTTTCAGCTTTGAAAAGGCCTGTTCGAGCATAATCTTATCATCAAGCGCTAAGTGAAACGGTTTTTGCCTCTGGAGTTCGGCCGCAATAGCCAACTCCCCCTCCTCCGCTTCGTCAATACTCTCTGACCAATCTTCGCAGCGGCTGCAGGCAGTCTCATGGCGGACATAATGGCGTATTTCACTGATGACGCAGGCACAGGCCCATGTTGAAAAAGATGTGCCATGGGATGGGTCGAACGTACGCACCGCCTTAATCAGCCCAACTACACCCGTCTGATACAAGTCGTCGCTGTCGAGTCCGCCGCCGTATATTTTTGAATAATGCCGTATAATGCCTTCACCACCGTCGATTATTAAATCGAGGGTGGCTTGGTTTTCTTTGTATTTACGGTAAGCGGTGTTAATATTGACAACCATTGTCACCATCTCACATTACTGTGTAATATTTGCCGTGTATTGAACCGAAGAATTCCCCGTACCTTCGTTTTCTATCTTTCCATTCATTAAATACACCTTAGAGGTCAGCGTGTAGTATTTGGTCTTGCCGTTTTTCGACTTCACGCACATTGATATGGCCAGCAAATTATCTTTCTCTTTTGAAAATTTGAAATCGACAGCATAGCCTTTGAATCCGCCTGCCAAAAAAACGTCGTTGCCCATATGTATCCCGTCGGCTGACTTGTCATAATATATGCCGTTTCCGCTCTCAATATCCGAGATTGTGACTGTGTCTGCATATCTAAGCGTATCTGTAATCTTCTGCATTGTCATAACGCATAAATTCTGCGCCTGCACATTATTTCCGTCCGAATCAAAGGATTTATACATAATGACTACTATCGTGACGATTGAGCCCATGATAATGGCCGCTATGCTTATTGTCACCGTCAGCTCTATCAGTGTCAGGCCTTTGCTATTCTTCCTTAATGCCCGGAGGGCTGATTTGAGTTTCACAGTATTACCCCCGTCAGTCCGGTACAAACTCATAGTATTTGACACCGCCGTCCACGCCGGAAACATATGAACCGGAAACGTCATATCTGTTGCCGCCAAAGGTTATTGTCAGATGTCCCGTAGTTGAAGAAGCCGGGCTCTGCGAACCTTCTGCTTTATTCTCCTCAATCTGTCCGGCAGCAGCCATGGCATGGCTTGTCCTTTCGCGCGTCGTTTTGATGGCAGTGGTTGCGACTGCCATAATTGTCACAAGCATAATTGACAATATTGCGAGAAGCGCAGTGCTCACTATGACTTCGATGAGCGTGAGACCGCTGTTGCGATTTAACTTCGTTTTCATCAAACCCGCCCCCGCACTAACTCCATGATTCAATCTGCCACGGATCAGTCCCTTGTGCTTTTCCGCTTAGCACTGACAATGGGGTGCCGTCAAGGTTCATCTCTACAAACTTAAGTTTTAGATTGGAATCAATATAGGCCCTATTCGCTACAATGCTTCCTGCGACAGCGTAACCGGTTTGGACACCGTTATCGCTGACACCGCCGCTCATATCTATGCTTCCGTCAGGCATGTAAATTACCCCATCAATCTCTGCTGACTGGAGCTCCAGCCTGGTTCCTGAACCGCCTATAACAAATATCTTCGGCTCCTCATTCTTATCATACATACGGATAACAGGTAAACCGCCTGTGAGTGTCAGTGTCGTTCCGTTCCCCTCTAAATATATGTATAGGTGGTTGGGGCCTTTTACATAGAATTGCCTGTTCATAAGCGTTGTGCTTCTATTTACTAAAAGATATATGTCGCCGTCACTGGTATCAATTATGACCGGCCGATTGGCGTCGGAATAATTGTCGCAGGAGACGATAGTGCCGCTTTTGTTGATAAGCGCAGTCGAATGGGTGATCATTATAGGATTTGCATGCACTTCAGCCGATACTTTATCCGGTAGGTTCGTATCCGCTTTTGCTGATGTAAAAGGCATATCAAAAGAGAGATCCGGTTTCTTAACCGAAGACGGCGCGAAAAATGAGAGATTATTGTTTGCGGTCTCAGCATAGCCTTTATAATACAACGTACCTCTTATCTGCCTGCTTTCGCCGGCGAAAAAGACATTGCCGAGGCAATAAGCATCGCCGCCGATATAATGCCCCGCCATTGAAAGATCGCCACTGACATAAGCGTTTTTTTCAATGCGTGCACCGTTTGAAACATTAAGGTTGCCGCCGACATAAACATTCCCGTCAATCACAGTGCCGCTCGAAATATTCAAAGAACCAGGATATACAATATCACCAGTTATATTGGCAGTACCTATAAACAAACCTTGTGACCCAGTTATATAGATGATGTTGTGCAGCGGGCTTAAAGTGGGGGTATCTTCAGGTGCAGCCAGATTGACATTGACAGTGCCCACCGCCGTATGGGAAGCACCGTAGGCAGGATAATAACCCCTCCCAGTTACTTTGAGTTTTTTCCCAGATTTGCGGAGCGTAATCTCATAATTCCCGCCGCCGCTCATTGTCCCCATCTCAGAGGTATAGTCCTTGTCATCCTGCAGTGAAGCAACATACTCTCTAAAAGAAGCGTCGTTTTTATCGTTCAGTTTTGCTATCACGGCATCCACTGCCGAGCGGGCAGTGAAATATGCCTGCTGGGCATTCAGGTTCTTCTCGGAAACAATGTTTGCTGTAAGCAGTAAAGTAATAAGGGCGGCTGCCAGTATTGACGCCACGGCGGACATAACGGCAACCATAATTAGCGTGCTGCCGCTGTTATGGCGTTTCATGCAAAACCCTCCTTATCTTTACACTCCGCAAAAACTAACTTCAACCAAGATTTAACACAAAACCGTCTATGTAGAAAATATATTTGCTTCTCACATAATGTCCTGCTGTCCTGACGGAGCGGGCAGCTCCCATTTGAAAGTATCGTCGTCCGTTAATTTTTCCGCTCCATAACATTCAAGCTTTATATTAAATGTCAGATTATCTTCTTTCCCAGAGAAATCAAAGGAATTTACGACTATATATTTCTTTGTGTCCTTTATCGCATCCAGAAAGTATTTTACGTTTTGATAGCTGCCAGCAGCAGTCAACTTAACGGTCACCATCTCAGCGTCGTTTGATTGCTCTGACGATGACTTAGACGGCTTTGAAGATGAGGCATTAGCGTTGGCAATTTGGGACGGTGTTGCAGTGCCTTTTGCAATTTCGGCATAGGTTTTGAGATTATATTCTATTTCGCTTGAAGTAGAAGAGTTGTCAGTCTTGCCCCCGCCGTCTTTAGAAAGGGGAACGCCGGGATTTGCGGCCACTGGATCCGATATCTCGACAGAATTTACAGTAAGGCCGCTGCCTTTCGCGATGTTTACAAGCCATACGTTAAGGGATGGTTTGTCAATCGGGGGCAGAAGCGGTGAGGCCACAGCATTTGTTTCGTCATACTCATTTTTGAGTTGTTCCTCAATGCCCTTTGCGTCGGCCTGCTGAATTTTTACCGTATTTACATCCATACTGGATTCTGCCAATTTAGCGGCATTGATGGTATACTCGTCCGCCGCAGGCAAAATCAGAAACTTAAATCCTAATAGGACTATCGCTGTAATGGCCGCTGTCAAAATTAAGATCTTTTCTCTCCTGCTCAGGTTAATATTCATTTCTCTGAGTCCCCTTTGAGAGATATCATGACGGAAAAAGTAAAGCGGCTGTTTTCATTAGACTTAAAAATCTTGGAATAGTTCACGCTGCTGAATCTGCCGCTTTCTTCAAGCGCATGTGCAAACTTCGCTGCGGACAGGCTGTCATTGGAGGAACACTGTATCGTAAGAGTACCCTCGCTATAGCTCATGGCATCTGCTGATGTATCTTCGGGCAGCTTAGACGCTATGAAGGCCAGCAGTTCCGAGTCGGGTTGTGGCAAAGAGTCAAAACCTTCTGAAACGCGCTGCGCTGCCTGCTTATATGAACTTATAGCCGATAACTTTGTTTTTGCATTTTGAATTTGTTTTTTGAATTCTAAAATTTCGCTGCTTTTAAGATAACTTTGATTTGCATTATCCGCAGATACTGCCCTTAAGTTTAATATCTTTATACCGCCGAAAACAGCAAGTACCACGGCAAGGCTTGCGACAAGGAGAATAACTGCAACTTTATTGAAAGTTCTCGACTCACCCTCAGACTGTGGCATGCGGTAAACCGAAAAGAAATTAATGTCTCTTCGCATTTTTTCCTCCTATTTGAGCCTTATCAAGGCACCCATGGCGTTAAGATATTTATAAAGCATTCTATTATCGTTGATTTTTACCTTGGAAATACTTTTGACAACTTCCGCCGGGCAGGTGATGTTTTGGGCGATACACATATCAATCCCTTTTATTCCAGCAAGCCCGCCATAAAGATATACGCAGGAAACAGGCATGGTTGAGTCCCTCATCAGCTGGAACTGAATCATCTTTTGCAGTTCATCTGCAATCCGGCCTGTGTACTGCCTTACCGCCTCTGCGAGAATGGTGTCACGCTCAAGCATCTGCGGAGTGACGTCAAGCAGCCCGTATGAAATGCCTCCGGCGTTCTGATTAATGCTGTTTTCCGCCCCATTGTCAAACTCTGTTTCCATATTGCTTACGTCGTTTTGCCTTCCATAGCCAAGGCTGTCGGCAATCATCAGAAATTCACTCGCCGACACCGGTGCAATCCGGGAAAATGCGCGCTCATCACCGTTAAAAAGGTGTATCTCAATATAATCGCGTTCAATTTCCGCAAAAAGGGTGGACCGCCCCTTCAATTCTCTTTCGTTTACGCAAGCACCTCTAAGCAGCTTCTGAATGGAGTTGGGATGAATATCAAGCGCCGACGGCCTCAGCCGTGCACTTCTAAACATGGAATGAAAGCTCTCAACTGTTTCCCTTTCGACTGCGTAGGCCCATACTTCTACAGGAGCCGTCTTGCTCTGGGGAGGGGTTATATATGTATAATCAAATAAATATTCGGAAGGGTCGCCGACCGCTTGGGACATCTGATTCCTCACCATACCTGCAATTTCAGAGCGTTTCCCGGGAGGCAGGGTAAGTCTTTTTGAAATAGCCCCGCTGCTTATAAATGTGGCTACAGCAGACATTACCTTAAAGCTGTGAGCGCTCATCAGCCTGCTTATTTTTGCCTTTAGGGCAGATTGGTTTTTGATAACGCCGTCTTCTACCGTCCCTTCAGGCAGTACGATTTCGTAGCAGTTATTTACCTCGACACTGCCCGGCGTAGCGCTGCCTTCGGCGATATATACACTGTCTCCGTTCACATCTATGGCTATGAGCATATACATCTCCCCGCTTTCGCTGTCATTCCGAACCGAATTTACGAGCCACCGACGGTATTGTATAGTGTAAAAACAGGAAGAATTATCGAAATTATAATGAACCCTACAATAACAGCCAGAAATATAATCATAATTGGTTCTATCAGCGATATCAGCTTTTGTATGGCGGCGGCTGATTCCTCGTCATAAAATGCTGATGTCTTTTTTAAAATCTCATCAAGATTTCCGCTCTCTTCACCAACTCCCAGCATTGAGGCGAGCATCGGCGGAAAAACTTCGACCTTTTTGACCGCCTTGGAAAGTGATACGCCGCGTCTGACTTCATTCTCTACTTCGTGTACCTGATCCTCTATATATTTGTTTCCGATAACAGTGCTGACAATTTCCAGAGACTGGACAATCGGCATGCCGCTGCTGAAAAGCGACGCGAGTGTGCGGGCAAAACGCGACGCAGATATGATACACAGAAGTTTGCCGGCAACCGGCATCCTTACCTTTAGCTTGTCCCACCACAGCCGGCCGCTGTCGGTTTTTAATATGTAATGCACCGCTAAAACTATTCCGGCAATGACTAATAAAATTATGTACCAATGCCTTATAATTCCGTTGCTTATAGCAATCAGAATTTTTGTCGGAATAGGCAAATTGCCGCCAAGTTCAGCAAATAAATTTGAGAACCGCGGCAAAATGAAAGTAAGCATAAATATCAGGACTACAATTATCATTATTGAAAGTATTAATGGATAAATGAGTGCCTGTGTTACCTTGTTTTTCATCTGGCTGTCTTTTTCATACTGGTCAGCCATGCGTTCCATTACACTGTCAAGCGAACCGTCTGCTTCTCCGGATTCAACCATGCTTAAAAAAAGTGGAGGGAATGTGCCATTTTGTGCTTTCATCGCCTTTGAAAGTGAGTCGCCTTTCTGAACCGCCTCATATACACCGAGAATAACCGATTTCAAATGTTTTGTGTGGGTCTGCTTATAAAGTACGTCCAGACATTTTATTACGGTAAGGCCGGAACTGAGCATCGTGGCAAACTGGCGTGAAAAGATAGCCAGCTCTTTTAACTTTAGTTTCTTTTTGGAAAGATTTATATCTTTTGACGACCCTCCGGCTTCCCGAACAGAAACACAAAATTGATTCCGCTCACTCAGAATGTGGTAAAATGCATCAAGGTTTTCAGCTTCAATTGTTCCGGTGTAGCGTTTTCCGCTCATATCTTTTGATTTAAATTGGTATTTAGGCACAAGCACTCACTTCCTTCCAGAGGCTTCAAGCACAAAATCCCAATTCGCTTTATGCTAAAAAAACCCATCACATTGTAAAATGCGACGGGTCAAGATTTGCAAAATTATGTCAAGATAGTAATGTTTTGATATTGTTTCAAAATTTAAATAAATATCGTTTATTTTTGTTTACACTTTATAGTATAATCATTTGCAATATTATGTCAACAGTTTTCCTACAATTGATAATTTTTTCATATATGCCTTATCTCTGTAAATTTTCGTCGAAATAAAACTTTTAACTTAACTTTTGTCATTTGCAGTAACAAAAGGCGGCAGGTAAACTGTAGTTCATCTGCCGCCTTTAAATTTTACAAAACTGCCGTTTATGTTTTTTACTTATATGATGTAATTTGTCCATGCCGTCATTACATATTTTTGACTGTAATGTAAATAAGAGCGGAGGCATGGTTATGAAGGTAATTATAGTAAAAAAGAAGTCGCTTATAGCGGGAGCTCTTATTATCTGTTTTGCCATAGTCTTCATTGCGGCGGTCACAAGACTTATACCAGCGGCCGCTGAAGCGGTGGCAGCACAGTCCAGAAAACTCCCCATCTACAGTGTTGACAAAAATGAAAAAGTGGTAAGCCTCACCTTCGACGCGGCGTGGGGTAATGAGGATACGCAAACACTTATTGATATCCTAAATAAGTACAAGGTACACGCTACCTTCTTCGTTGTGGGCCAATGGGTGGATAAATACCCCGAGTCTGTAAAAGCGCTGTCAGACGCCGGCAACGAGGTTATGAACCATTCCAATACCCATCCCCATATGCCGAACCTGTCGCGCGCCGAAATGATTAATCAGATCAATGCATGCGATGAAAAGATTGAAAAAATCACCGGAAAACGCCCCATCTTATTCAGGGCGCCCTTCGGTGACTATAACAACGCGCTCATTGAAACAGTGAGCGAAATTAACCACTATTGTATACAATGGGACGTGGACAGCTTGGACTGGCGTGGTTATGACGCAGAGACTATCAAAAACCGCGTACTTAAAAATGTCCGTCCCGGTTCAATTGTTCTGTTCCACAATGCCGCCCTGCATACGCCGGAAGCGCTGCCCGGAATAATCGAGAGCCTCCAACAGCAGGGGTACAAAATCGTCCCGGTATCGGAGCTCATTTATAAGGATAATTATACGATAGACGTAGCCGGCAGGCAGCACAGCAACAATGCCCCATCAAGCGGGGCGCCGTCCAGCCGCCCGATACCGGTCAAGCCAACGACATATCCGTATTAAATGTTTAAACCGCCGAAAATATAAAAGCAGAACCTATACGCTCAGCTTATTCTGTTGGACTTATATATATCCGTCTGGCTCAATCCTGTCCTATATTTAATTTTGAAAACCTGAGAAGTGAATCAACAGTTGACTCAAGGTCAGACTTGCTCCTTTTTCTTGCCTGTTCAAACGGGAGCGCCACCCTGTTTATACTGAATATCGAATTTACACCCATATCATAAATACCGTCAATATCGTCACCGATATCGCCGACTATCGCAACAACCGGGATTCCCTGTTTCTTTGCCCTTCTCGCCACGCCTACAACAACTTTGCCCCTGAGGCTCTGACCGTCTATCTTCCCTTCACCGGTGAAAATAACGTCAGCATCCTCGATAAGCTTATCAAAGTTCACTGTGTCAAGCACGACTTGTATACCCATTTTCAGCTCAGCGTTGCAAAAAGCAAGCATACCGGCGCCCATGGCCCCAGCCGCGCCGGCTCCGGGAACATTCGAAACATGAACCCCTAAATCGGATTCAATTACATCGGAAAGGTGCATAAGGCCGTTATCAAGTTCCTTTACCATTTTCTCATCTGCGCCCTTCTGCGGTGCAAAGACGAATGCCGCCCCGCTGCTCCCATACATCACATTATCTATATCACACATTGCTGTGATTGATACGCCGTCGAGAATGTTCGCCTTGCCGGAAATATCTATTTTGGCTATATCCTTTAAAGTCCCGCCAACCGGCACAAACTCTTCATTTTTATCATTAAAGAATTTTACTCCAAGTGCTGCCGCTGCTCCTGTACCGCCGTCGTTAGTACAGCTACCGCCAAGGCCCAGAATAATTTTTTTGCAGCCGTTGCTGGCCGCGTGCAGTATCATCTGACCAACACCGTATGTTGTAGTTTTCATCGGATTTTCTCTGCCCTCGACAAGAGGAAGCCCTGCGCATGACGCCATTTCAATAACGGCGGTATCCTGGTTTATTATACCGTAATATGCTCTGATATTCTCAAAATAAGGGCCTTTAACGTCAACATAAACCTTTTTGCCTCCGACGGCGGTCAAAAAACAGTCAACGCTGCCCTCCCCGCCATCGGCAACGGGGACAGAAACTATGTTGCAGTCCGGGTAATATTTTTTGACGGTTCTGCCTATAATGTCGCAAATTTCTTTTGAAGTCATAGTTCCTTTAAAGGAATCAGGAATGATTACCACTTTTTTCATAGTTCTCCTCCGTTCAATATATCGGCCATACCGCTAAAAATTTCAGCAGTCAGCACGTTGATGCGCGGCTGACTGCTGGAAATTAAGCAACCGGGGTTTGCAAAGCGGTTGCGTTATTTTTTGACCTCAATGCCGGCCAGCTTTTCATAAAACTGGACAATTCCGCTGTGATCCTGCTTTTCTTTTTGGTCGGCTTTAAGGGCCTGCAGTATCTCCATAACCTGACTGGTAAGAGGCAACGGCACACCGACGCCATGGCCTGTATCCAAAGCATTCATCAAATCCTTGATATGCAGATCAATCCTGAATCCTGGTTTAAAGTTTCTTGCGAGAACCATTGGCACTTTAGCGTCGAGGACTGTGCTGCCTGCAAGGCCGCCCCTGATGGCCTTATAAACCTTTTCGGGATCAACCCCTGCTTTTGTCGCGAGTACAAAAGCCTCGGACATAGCTGCTATGTTCAATGCGACAATTATCTGGTTTGCAAGTTTCGTGACGTTACCGCTTCCTATTTCACCGACAAGTACCACGGAAGAGCCCATTGCTTTTAGTATATCCTCTACTTTAGCAAATACCTCTTCGTCGCCGCCAACCATGAAGGAAAGTGTGCCGTCAATTGCCTTTGGCTCTCCGCCACTTACCGGAGCGTCCAGCATTAATACACCCTTTTCCTTCACTTTTTCTGCTATTTCTTTTGAAACCAGCGGCGCAATAGAACTTGAGTCAATAAGAATCATGCCGGGCCTTGCGCCTTCAAGAACGCCATTTTCACCAAGCACAACCTGCTTTACATGCGGTGAATTCGGAAGCATGGTTATTACGATATCGCATTTTTCGGCGACGTCCTTGGGCGAAGTGCCTTTTTCCGCACCGCATTTTGCGACTTCTTCCATGGCATCGGGATTAATGTCGTAAACCACCAAGGAATAGCCTGCTTTAATAAGATTTTTTGACATAGGTTTTCCCATTATTCCAAGACCTATGAATCCAATTTTTTTGTTCATTATACTTACCCCCTTGTGGTTATTCTTCATTTATGTTCATATTGAGTGTTTTCTTGATTTTGGCGATAATTTCTTCAACAGTAAGCCCATAATAATTTAAAAGCTCATCATAGCTGCGGGCAGACTGTCCGAACTTATCATTTACTGCGACTGATTCAAAAGGAATTCGGCAGCCTTTTAATGCAAAGGCTATAGCACTTGATAAACCACCTATGTATGAATGTTCTTCAGCAGTAACAATACCCTTTGCACCTTTTATAAGGTCTTTAATAGCCCTTTCGTCGAGTGGCTTTACTGTGCTGACATCAACAACCTTGACGGATATGCCTTCTTTTTCAAGCTGTTTTGCCGCCTCCAGTGCCTTGGAAACCATAATGCCGATAGCGAAAACAACGACATCATTGCCTTCTTTAAGTACATACGGCTTCCCAATTTCAAACTTGATATCTTCCGGGAAAACATCGGGTATATCATTTCTTGAAAGACGTACATATACCGGCCCTTCATATTCCGTAATAGCCCTGATTACCTTTTTTGTTTCTATGCCATCGCATGGGACAATAACCGTCATATTTGGGATTGCCCTCATTATCGCAATATCCTCGACCGATTGGTGTGTGGACCCGTCACCAAAGTCTGAAAAGCCTGCGCTTGATCCGATGATCTTCACGTTAAGGCCCGCAATACACACACCTTGGCGAATTTGGTCATATGGACGTCCCGCTGCGAAAACGGCAAAGGAGTTGACAAAAGCTATTTTATCTGTAAGAGCAAGTCCGGCGGCAAAAGAAACCATATCGGCTTCCGCAATGCCCATTTCAAAATATCTGTCCGGAAATTCCTCCTGGAACATATGAGACATGGTTGATCTTCCGAGGTCAGCTTCAAGTACCACTATCTTCTTGTTCTCCCTGCCAAGTTCCACGAGCGTTTGACCGTATACTTGTCTTTGATTATGTAGATTCATAGCAACCTCCTTTATATCGTCCCATATTGCTTAGCCAATACGGCGGAATCAGTTCGCCAGAGCCTTACAGGCTGCTTCGTATTCTTCTTGAGTAAACTTTCCGTTATGAAATGAAACAACATTCTCAGCAAACTTTATACCTTTACCTTTTATTGTGTGAGCGATTATTATTGTTGGCTTGCCCTTGACTTTGTCAGCACTCTCAAGGGCATTTATAATCTGCGACATATCATGTCCGTCAATTTCAATCGTGTTCCAGCCGAACGCTTCCCATTTTTCCTTTATGGGATTTGTGTTAAAACGCTCCTCCACCTTACCGGTCGCCTGAAGCTTATTGCAATCCAGGATAGCGATAAGGTTATCGAGTTTAAAATTGCTTGCTGCCATTGCAGCTTCCCAAATCTGGCCTTCGGCCATTTCGCCGTCGCCGATAATACAATATACTTTGTAATCTTTTTTATCGATCTTGCCTCCGGCCGCCATACCGGCAGCTATTGAAAGGCCTTGTCCCAATGAACCGGTGTTCGCTTCTACTCCCGGAATTTTCCTCATGTCCGGGTGGCCCTGCAGCATCGAGCCGAGCTTCTTGAGATTTTGGAGCTCCGCCATCGGGAAATAGCCGTTCATCGCAAGCGCTGCGTATTGAACAAGAGCGGCATGCCCTTTGCTGAGCAAAAACCTATCCCTGTCCAGCCATTTTGGATTTTTGGGGTCTTTTTTCATCTTCCAAAAATATAAAGCGGTAACAATATCGGCCGAAGAACAAGAACCCCCAATATGTCCTGTTGTTTCCGGACCTACCATTTTTACAATGTTAAGCCGTACCTCTTTAGCTTTCTTTTCAAGCTCTTTAGCAAGTTCGCTCATATCACCATTCCTTTAGTTATGAGGGTAAAAATATGCCATAAAAAAATCCAATAACCGTCTTGGCCATATCCCTCTTGTTTTGCAAAACAACTGAATGTTATCTGAAAATATCGGCGAAAACCTTACCCTTTCAGCTAAAGTTTACGCTGAACCTGTACATTAGCCTTTTACACCGCCGACAGTCAACCCGGAAATAAATGAGTCCTGATTAAATAAGAATATGATAATGACAGGTAATACGGACAAAACCGATCCGGAAAGGAGTACGCTGTAGTTTGTTTCATCAGGAGAAATAAGGGACGACAAGCCGACAGGAAGGGTTAACATATCGTTTGTCCTCATAACAATGAGCGGCCAAATAAAGTGGTTCCAACTGCTTAGCGCAAGGAGAATAGTCATCGCGCCGATCGCCGGTTTCATCAAAGGAATCATTATTTTTGAATAAATGCCATACTCGGTGCATCCGTCAATGCGCGCGGCATCAATAAAATCTTTTGGAATTCCCGACGCATATTGTCTGAAAAAGAATATGGCTGTTGAAGAAACAAGAAAAGGCAAAAGGACGCCCGCATATGTATTGATGATTTTCATAGAAACTTCCATCTGGAACAGAGGAAGCAGCAGGATTTCTACCGGAATCATCATTAAGAAAATAACCAGGAGGAATACTACATTTCTGCCCTTAAATTGGTAGACAGCCAAAGCATAGCCGACCACCGAAGATAAAAACAAACCAAGCACAGTTGACAAAACGGCCAGAATTACGCTATTCTTATACCAGTCCCAATAATAGATAGTTTTATCGGTAAACAAAGTTATATAATTCTGTAAAGTGAAGTTTTTCGGGTCGATGTTGAGGCGGATACCGTCAATAAACAACCGTTCAGAGGGTGCAAATGACGCAACCACTATCGCATAGAATGGCAGCAATGCCAAAAAGGCCAAAAATACAAAAAATATCAACATCAGGATCTTACTGATTATAGCTTTTATTTTGCGCCGAGTTTTGACCGTTACCATTATGCATCCTCCTTACGGAACAGCCCAAAGAATTTGAGCTGTATTACATTGAGAATAAATACTATAATAACCAGAACAATACCTGTTGCATAAGCGACATTGAGGTTTCCTTGTTCGAATCCTTGTTTGTACAGGTAACCTACCATTGTAAGTCCGGAGTCTTCTGGTGAATTGGTCAGCCAGAATATATAGCTCTGTGCGAACATCGCAAAACCGCCGTAAATGCTTATAGTAAGAACATAAATCGTAACCGATCTAAGCTGCGGTATGGTAACAAAAAAAAGCTTTGACCAATAACCTGCGCCGTCTATATCGGCCGCTTCATACAACTCAACTGGTATATTCTGTAGTCCGGACAAGAAATAGATAACATTGATACCGATAGCCGTCCAAACACTCAATATAACCATTAAGAACATTGAATACCTTGTATCAAGCTGCCATGTAATCGGCTGTATACCAAAAAGGCCAAGAAAAGCGTTTACAGGGGCACTTGCGTTTTCAGCGAAGAGCAGGCGGAAAATTACGCCGGCGACTATAATAGACGTAAGCGAGGGCAAAAATAGCGCCGCTCTGAAAAACTTCTTAAATAGCATATTTTTGCTGTTAAGCATAACAGCTAATATAATCGGTATTGGTATTACCAGAAGTAGCATTATAATTGTGTAAACGATATTATTACGCACTGCTTTGAAAAAATGCGGGTTCATAAGACTCTGGTAATTTTTTAAGCCGACAAACACCATACTTCCGCTACTGTCCATGCCTTGAAAGCTGAGTATAACTGTCTTTATAATGGGGTATACAAAAAATATGGCAAACGATAACACAAAAGGAAGTATAAAAATATAGGGAGCGATTTTTTGAGAATACAGAAATCTGCTTATAAGGGATCTTTTGTTTTTGCGCATTACTAACACCCCTTTTATTGGGAGATGTAGATGTAAAATCTACATCCCCCAATAAAGAATTAACCTTGCCCTTACTTAATTACATCTCTTTCCTGACTTCATCAGCAACACTCTTCAGCGCAGCTTCGGGATCTTGGCTGTTGTTGACAAGCACCCTGTAGAATGCGCTGTTTGTCAGGTTATCAATCAATATAGGCGTATACTGATTGTTGGTGATAACTCCGACGCTATCCTTAAAGGAGCTGAGAACTTTGAACAAATCTTTGCCGTTGACAAAGTACTGAACGTACTTGTTGTTCGGATCAATGCTCTCAGAAATTGTGTCCCAAACGTCGGTTCTCGGAGGATCGTTGCCAAGTATTGTCCAAATATTGTTGCAGGCTTGTTCTGTTACCTTTGACTCATAAAGGAACTTCTTTGCCAGCTCAATATTTTGGCACTGCTTTGTTATGCATGTTCCGGTGCCTCCGGCGACAACAGTCTTATATTTTGCATCTGGGAATGCCGGGGGTGCCGAAATAAGAATCTTGCCTTTAAGGTCAGGCATATAGTTAGTAAATCTGTTGAGATAATAGTCAGGCATAATTACGGCAGCAACATTGCCCTTATCGATTGCACCATAAGCCTGCTCAGTATCGTTAGATCCACCAGGTGCCGGTGCTGCGATCTTATCGACATAAATCATGTCATGGAGCATCTTTAAAGCCTTGACGTTAGTCTCATTGTCGAGAATGCATTTGCCATCTTTGTCAAAGTAGTCTGAACCCATTTGACCTGCAAGCAGCTGATATTCGCGGTCAATGTTCTGTGAGGTATAGAACATGAGTTTACCGGTCTTTTCTTTTATTGTTTTACCGGCAGCTATAAAATCATCCCATGTTTTGATTGTGGTCGGATCAAGGCCAGCTTGCTTAAAGATTTCCGTGTTGTAGAAGGTAAGCGTTGCGCCACCCTGGAAGTCAATTCCGTAAAGCTTGCCATCTTTCGAATACGCGTCAAGTTTTGCTTTGAGGAATTTATCCTTCTCGTTTGCAATAAGGTCAGAAAGGTCTACGAGCTGAGGAGTTCCTTTTAATACGCTCTGGAATGAAGCACCTGCTTCAACATTTGCGAAGTCCGGTGCACCTGTTCCAGCAGAAATAGCAACAAGAAGCTTATTTCTGAGGTCGTTAACGTTCATTGTTGTGATTTCGAGCTTTATCTTTGTATCCGGATGTGCTATATTCCACTGGGTTTCTGCATTCTTAAAGAATGATGTGTGGAGAGCTGAAAAAGACCACATTGTAAAATTGGTGTTTGCCGGGAATTTTGTGCCACTGCTATTGCTACTTGACGAATTCTTGCTACCACCAGAGCAGCTAGTAAGTAGAACTGCAGCTGCGCAGGCAGCCGAAATGACTGCTAGAAGCTTTTTCTTCATGTTTATCCTCCTCTTTAATAGTTTAGTTGAACCCTTTACTTAATACGTTTGAGCTTTACACGGAAATCATCTGTCGTTTCATCCAAATAGGCGTTATAGGCGTTTACGCTTTGTACTCACCCCTTCCATGTATGACTAATTAATTGTAATAAATTATATAATTTGATAATATATCACAGTATATTATCAAATATTATCCCCTTTGGTCCTATTTTTGGGTGCAAAAAGCTAAACTAAATCTGTTTACTTTTTTACAGACTTAGCATGTCAAAGTTTGGCAATCAGACGATTATTTATTTACACCGGAATATTATTCAACAAAAATATTAATATATTTGACCTCATCAGAGACCGGCATTATTCCATGTTCCTCAAGTGAATTAAAATACAGACTGTCTCCGGGATTTAATTCATATGCAACTTTGCCGACCTTTACCCTCATTTTCCCCTCGAGCATATAAATGAATTCTTCTCCGCTATGGGAAACGGAATGTTTCTTAACTTCACCCTTTTTGCCCATGAACAAACAAGGCTGCATTTTTTTATCCTTAAATTCATTGGCAAAAGCAAAGAACTTATACCCTTTATCCGTATGAACAAGTGGTCCGTTTTTTACATCCTGGCTTTGTGTAAAAATGGCACTTTCACTCTCACCGTCTTCCAGCAGCGCCGATACTTTTGTCCCCAACGCTTCCGCTATCTTGGATAATGTAGCGACCGGCGGTACGACGATGCCGTTTTCTATTTTTGACAATAAACTCTTAGAAAAACCGCAGCAATCCGCTACATCCTGCAAAGTACGATTCTGCTGTTTTCTGATTTTCTTGATATTGATGCCTATTTCCATCATAAACCCTGCCTTTTGAAACTTGACGCCATAAAGTATCAGCGCCTTTTTGTCAAATTTATTTCTTGCTGATTATTTCAATCAGCGAAACTGCGTGAGTTGGCATGGAACACTGAAGCTTCAGATAACCGTCAGTAACCATAAACTCCTCTGATGACCCTATTTGTTCCAAATTATCTTTTGCTTTTATCATAGCATATTTTTGGCCAAGCGGGTATTTTGGTTTACCCTGTTTTAACCACTCAGCATAGGCATTGCTGTGCTCTGCGTCAATTCTATATTGCTTTACGACGGCGTTTCCGGTAAAAGGTACGTTGTTTATCTCAATGTTAACCTTAAAATCCTGCTGTTTATCCACGTCATCGTGGTGCTGAAAAGCAGTATTTGGATATTTCCTTCATCGTTTATTGCTGCGGATCCCGAAAGTTCAGCATCCTCATTTTCACCATGTAAATTCTCAACAGATAGAACGTCTTTTTCCTGAGAACTTTTGAAGTAAAGCTTTTTACTGCCCATTTTGGATAAAATTCTAAAAGTGTTGAACGAGGCTTTTTTAATACCTTGTGTTGAGAATGTCCGGGTTCCTTCAAAACATCTTTCCCCGTTGAACATAAACGCCCATGCAATTGGCTTGACGTCCATATTCATCTGATTGGCAATGCAATCTATATGGTTATAGCTTGACGCTATATAGCTTGCATAATATTCAGTGTTTCTGAAATTAAAATTGGGGTTGTCATAAATACCGCCCGCCGCCCAGCCGTCCGGGTCCGCTTCGGACAGGACGACCTCGCGGTCTTCGTAACCATATTTTTTGATTATTTCAAGCCCGGTTTTTACTTGCTTAATCAGTGTTTTAACCGTGGGAGTCTCTTTCTTAGCATTAAGATCAAACGCGAAATTGCCGCCCTTTACATGGAATGTTATATAGTCAAGGCGTGTACCGGTTGAACCAGTGGCGTAATTGACCCCATCCCTGCAGTGAGACAGGAACGCTTCAAGGTACTGGGCCGACTTTTTGCCAAGTTCAGGGCCTGTAGTCGCCGGGCCGCCGAGTTTTGCCTGCGGCAGTACCGAATGAAGCGACGCTTCGGTGTAATCATACAGTTTGCAGTACTCTTCAATTGTGCCGTTCCAATAGTACGGCAGATCTGGCTCATTCCAAAGCTCCCAATACCAAGTCAGGACTTCCTGCTCACCGTACCGTTCAACACAGTGCTTGGCCAATACAGCGACAAGATCAGCCCATTTGTTGTAATCTTTCGGCGGGTAAGTATGAGCCTTGTTCACATAATGGCTATATTTTGACCATTTATCGCACTCGGCAAATAAAGAGGGATCAAGAAGATCTAAGGGCATGAACCCTAATTCCATGAACGGTTTATTATTTGTTTTTAAGATGGTATCAATAATGTTATCGAAAATTTCGAAGTTGTATACAGGATTGCCATTTTCGTCTTCGGTATATACGTTTGTGGAGCCCCATTTATATGTTCCAAGGCAGTTTCCAGTGCAAAGAAGATGGTGGGTTCTTATATAATACGGAGCGTCAGCGAGGCTGCCGAAACTGTTTAAAAGCTCTTCGCCGCCAGGCGTATCAGTATAATTGCATTCATCATACCCGATAAATCTCCATTTGTGCTCGTAGTTTTGAATTATATGCCCGGCATCAACTTTAACGCTCACGTCGATACTTTTTTGCATGACGTTCTCCTCGTTCCTCTTTAAGATAGTTAGTTAAGCGATTATTTCTCTCAAATAATTCAGTGCCACGGTCGCGTCCTGTCCAATATTATTTGAATATGCCTCAACGCTTACCCGCCTGTTATAACCGATTTTATTGAGCAAACTGAAAAATTCTTTATAATTTGCTGTATCGGTCGGTGATGGGAAGCACCTTCCTTCAGGATTAGCCAAATGAACGTGAAAAATCTTGTCGGAAAAAGGAATCATTGAATACATATCATCGTTTTCAACCATCAGGTGATAATAATCCACCAATAATCCAATATTAGGGCTGTCTACCTCTTTAGCCAAATCGCAGCCTTCTTTGACCGTATTGATGATATTGCTTTCCGATTTGTTTAAAGGTTCAATCGCAATGACAATTCCTAATGGTCTCACAACGGTGTCAACATAATTTAAAAGGTTGACAAGTTGTGTCCACGCCTTTTTATGGTCAAATCCGGCTGGTACATTTTTAGCTCCTGAACTGCCAAAAACAATTGTATCAACGCCCAGTTGAGAAGCACGCCCCACTGCCCTGACAACATAATCTTTGACAACCGATTCATTGACAGCCGGACCTGTCAGCTTTATGTTGGCTGGAAAGAAGTTATTGCAGGTTTTGCACTTTATCCCGAACAACTTCAAACTTTCTTTTATTTTTAGGAAATCATCATCTTCAAGCGCCATAAGTTGGGCGATAGGAAGTTCTATGTAATCATATCCTAATTCAATAAGGTTTTTTGCGTGTTCGAATCCGATTCCATCCTTTTGGGTTGCAATCATGTTGCAGCAGCAGCCGATTTTCATATTGATTCCCTTCAATAAATAAAAATCTATAAATTCTACTTATCACATATTTTCGAGAAGCTGGCGAACCCTCTCAAAACCGGTGGTTCCACTGTTGAGAACCGGAACTCTCGTGTTAGTAAGGTAAGGGGCAAGAGCCGACATTGACAGTTGAGCCATAACAATTACATCAACGGATTTTGAAAGTTTATCTATGCTGTCAAACAGTATCTCATTGTGCTTTTCAATGTTGCCTTTTTTAATGGCCTTTTTGGGGCCTTTAATGCCGTTACGGCATTAAAATGCCTTCTTTTTTTCATAAAAGTTGAATAGAAAGCGCATCTGGCAAGCTATTTTTATTCAACTTTTTATAAATAACAACAGCCTGCGGCAGCCGGTAACTTTCCGGCTGCCGCAGGCTGCTGCATATATTTTCTCATTTTTTATTCAATGAGTTGACGCCATTCAAGACGAATACTGGAGATTTTAATTATTATGAAACGCAATCACAGGTTGATTAATTGTTGTCAGTGCGGGCTTTTATTCCTTACTTTCGCCCTTTACTTTATCCCAATAAGCTTTTGCCGCCTGTTCGGTCTTGTTTGGGCCAAACTGGTAATATTGCCTGCCCTTGAGCTTATCAGGCAGATACTGCTGTTTGACCCAATGGTTTTTGAAGTCGTGAGGATATAGATAACCATTTCCGCGGCCCAGCTTTGCCGCGCCTTTGTAATGGCTGTCCCTCAGGTGCGCGGGTATCTCATACACCATGCCGGCTTCTACATCTGCCATTGCCTTATCAATTGCAATAACTCCAGAATTTGATTTCGGCGCGGTGCAGAGGGTAATGACGGCCTGCGCAAGGGGTATGCGCGCTTCCGGCAGACCCAGTTGCATGGCTGAATCGACGCAGGATTTCACGATAACGGCCGCCAAAGGGTAAGCCATGCCGATATCTTCGCTCGCCATGACAAGCAGCCTGCGGCATGGTGAAATCAGGTCGCCCGCCTCTAAAAGCCGCGCCAGATAATGCAAAGCCGCGTCGGTATCCGAGCCTCGGACGGATTTTTGCAGTGCCGACAGGATATCATAATGCTCATCCCCGTCCCGGTCATATTTCATAGAGCTGCGCTGGGCCGCTTCCCTGGCGTCTGCGAGCGTCACGCGCCCGTCTTTTGCCGCCAAGGACAACAGTTCCGCCGCATTGATTGCCTTTCTGACATCGCCGCCGCAAAGCTGCGCGATATGGTCGCAGACGCCGTCCTCTATATCGAGCGGAGCGCCTCTTTCTTCGCCGATGATTCGGAAGGCACGCTCAACGGCCTTTTTCACCTCGTCTTTTGAGACAGGCTTAAACTCAAAGATAGTGGCTCGGCTGAGGATGGCGTTATATACATAAAAGTAAGGGTTCTCGGTGGTCGAGGCGATAAGCGTTATCTGCCCGTTCTCTATAAATTCAAGCAAAGACTGCTGCTGCTTTTTATTCAAATACTGGATCTCGTCAAGATATAGCAAAACACCCCCGACCCCGGCGAACGTATCAAGTTCCCCTACTACTGATTTTATGTCGGAGGTTGAAGCAGTCGTGCCGTTGAGCTTGTGCAATGTTTTTCCGGCTGAATTTGCAATAATCGAAGCCACTGTGGTTTTGCCTGTCCCCGGAGGGCCATAGAAAATCATGTTCGGGATTTGACCCGATTCGACGACGCGGCGCAGCAAAGCACCTTTGCCCAAAAGATGTGTTTGCCCGACAACATCATCCAAAGTCTGCGGACGTATCCTATCCGCCAGCGGATTCATAAATTAACCCCCCTTAAGGCGAAATATTCCATAACTTGCGGCAGTATCCGCTCCCAATATGTCCAGTCGTGAGCGCCTTCCGACTCTATATACTCAACGTCGAATCCGTTCTTGAGAAGTGCCTTATAAAGCTCCCAGTTTTCATTGAGTTTTGTGTCGGAAAGCCCGCAGTGCATAAGTATCTTACATTTTGTCCCGCGCTGTTTTTCAGCGAGCAGAAAGAGGTCGTCATCTTCAGGGGCAACGCCAGTTTCCCCGAATACAGCCCTCATCTCTGGCCTGTTCTTATAGTCTGCGGCGCGGGGCTTGATATCGGCCGCCGCGGAAATCCCTGCGCAGGCTCCGAATATGTCCGGCCTTCTGAGCCCCAGCTTCAGCGCGCCGTATCCGCCCATTGAAATCCCCGCCACAAATGTTTTTTCCCGTTTTTCACTTACATTAAACATTCTGCGGCAAAGTTCCGGCAATTCTTCCGAAATATAAGTAAAATACTTAGGGCCGTACTTCATATCGGTGTAGTAGCTTTTCCCCGCGTTCGGCATGACTACGGCAAACCCGTATTTCTTTGCCAGCATATCAACATTGGTGTTTCTCACCCAAGCCGTATGGTTGTCAAACAATCCGTGGAGCAGGTATAAAACCGGCGGCTTTCCACCTGATTTATTATTTGTGTCATAAGGCAGCGAGACACAAATTGAGGTTGAAATGCCGAGTGCGTCTGAATAAATGCTGCCCTCAAAGAATGCCATGCCAACACCTCTTAAAAGAAAGGCAGGCGTCGCCCGCCTGCCTCTCAGACAAATCTAATTGAAATTACTCATACAGCGGATATTTCGCGCAAAGTTCTTTTACGCCTTGACGTATTGAATCCACCTTGTTGTCAAAATCTGAAGCAGCCTGATAGATGAACTCGGCTATCTTCTCCATATCTTCCTCTTTCATGCCGCGGCTGGTGACTGCCGGTGTGCCAACGCGTATGCCGCTTGTGACGAACGGCTTCTCTGGGTCGTTGGGTATAGCGTTCTTGTTGACTGTGATATAAACCTCATCGAGACGGCGCTCCAGTTCTTTACCTGTAATCTTGAACGGGCGCAGGTCCACAAGCATGAGGTGATTGTCCGTACCGCCTGAAACAAGGTTAAACCCGCGGGACAGCAGCCCTATAGCGAGGGCCGCGGCGTTCTTTACAATCTGGGTCTGATATGCTTTGAATTCGGGTTTCAGGGCTTCACCGAGGCATACCGCTTTGCCTGCAATAACGTGCATGAGCGGGCCGCCCTGTGTTCCCGGGAATATTGCTTTATCAATGGCCTTTGCGAATTCCTCACGGCACATAATCATGCCGCCGCGGGGGCCGCGCAGCGTTTTATGCGTAGTTGTCGTAACAACATCAGCATATGGCACAGGTGAAGGATGAAGTCCGGCAGCGACGAGACCGGCTATATGGGCCATATCTACCATAAACAGCGCGCCGACTTCTTTTGCTATCTTGCTGATTCTTTCAAAGTCGATTATACGGGGATATGCGCTTGCTCCAGCGACAATGAGTTTCGGCCTTACCTTCTTTGCCGTCTCCAGCATCATGTCATAGTCAATGACCTGCGTCTCCGGATTTACGCCATATGGGACTACATTAAAGTATTTGCCTGAAATATTTACGGGCGAGCCATGGGTTAAGTGACCGCCCTCCGCAAGGCTCATGCCCATTATAGTATCGCCCGGCTTTAAGAGGGCAAAATAAACGGCAATGTTCGCCTGAGCTCCGCTATGAGGCTGAACATTGACATGATCCGCTCCAAACAGCTTCTTCGCGCGCTCAATGGCGATATTTTCAACGATATCTACATGCTGACAGCCGCCGTAATAACGCTTTCCCGGATAGCCTTCGGCATATTTGTTTGTAAGCACACTGCCCATAGCAGCCATAACGGCAGGTGAAACGATGTTTTCCGAAGCTATAAGCTCAATGTTGCGGCGCTGACGCATGAGTTCTTGGCTCATTGCTTCCCCCACTTCGGGGTCGACACTTTTTACAAAGCCGATAGTGTCAAGCATGTTTGCGTTCATTAACAACTTCCTTTCGCTTTCGTGCCCAGATTAGACCAAAGAACATTTTTACGCTCCCAGCAGGTCTTGTTAATTTCATTATAACCCTAAGCAAAGTCATTGACAAGAAAAACACGGGAAATTCTATATTTATGCAAAAATATGGTCCTCCCGTTTGAATATTTCCAGTCAGCACGCCGAGACCTGTCGCTATGTTTTTATTTCATTTAAATTCTACCGCCCCTTTATCCGCCAACGGAATGTCACGTATTTTCCCGTTATAGCCCGTTTTCTTGCGCCAAAGCCGTTTCCCGCCTCTGTGTGACTATAAAAAGGCAGTACAATTCTATAATTTACAGTAAAAATCGTTGCGGGAATGGGCGCATTGTGTTATTATTAAATCAATCGTGCATACGATAATCATAGCATATTGATTTTATTTGATATTTATCATACTTTTAACAGCCGAAAACTAATCGGCTGACTTTATTTTCGGAGATGCTTTTATAATGAAAAAAATAACGGCAGCCGTCTTATTCGGCGGGGTTTCTTCTGAACATGAGGTTTCTCTGCAGTCTGCAAAATCAGTGATTGAAAATATACCGAAAGATAAGTACGACATAGTTATGCTGGGCATAACCAAAGCGGGGCGCTGGCTGCTCTACAGCGGCGATACTGCGGCGCTCCCTTCCGGCGAATGGGAGAAAGACCCCAACAACAAGCCCGCATTTATATCGCCTGACGCTTCTGTCCACGGCATTGTGGTGCAGAACGGCACTTCAACCGAAATCATCAAAATTGACGTCGTATTCCCCGTACTTCACGGGGCAAATGGTGAAGACGGCACAATGCAAGGGCTGCTGACCCTCGCGCAAATACCTTTTGTCGGATGCGGTTGTGCTTCTTCCGCCGTCTGCATGGATAAGATGTTTGAAAAGTGTATCCTTGATGCAGCCAAAATCAATCAGGCAAAATGGGACTACACCGACATAACGGACTATAGAAGCAATCCCGAAAGCGTGCTCGACCGTGTTGAGAAACGCCTCGGTTATCCGATATTTGTAAAACCAGCTAACGCAGGCTCCTCTGTCGGCATTACCAAGGCTCATAATAGGGCGGAACTCACCGCTGCCGTTGAAACAGCAGGCAAGCATGACCGCAAAATCGTTTTTGAGGAAACAATCAAAGGGCAAGAGATTGAATGTGCTGTGCTCGGAAACGATGACCCCATTGTGTCATGCTGCGGCGAAATTATCCCCTGCAATGAGTTCTATGACTACGACGCAAAATACCTTGCCGGAAGAACCAAGCTTCAAATTCCGGCTAATTTGCCTGAGGAAAAGGCAAATGAGGTCAGAGAGACGGCAAAACGGGCATATAAGCTGCTGGGCTGCCGCGGCCTTACCCGAATGGACTTCTTTGTAAGAGAAGACGGAACAGTGATGTTAAACGAGCCTAACACTATCCCGGGATTTACTTCCATCAGCATGTATCCGAAACTGTTTGAAGCCTGCGGTATCCCATATTCTGAGCTTCTTGACAGGATACTTATATACGCTCTGGAAAAATAATGCCCGGAGTTTTGGAGGATTGTCTTTTGGATACGAGACCTATAGGCGTTTTTGATTCCGGACTCGGCGGGCTCACTGCCGTAAAGGAACTCGAACGCCTTATACCAAATGAAAATATTATATATTTCGGAGACACCGGACGGGTTCCATACGGCACGCGCGGAATAAATACAATTAAAAAGTATGCAGTTTCCGACATGCGTTTTTTGTTGAGCTTTAATGTCAAAGCTATTATTATCGCCTGCGGGACTGTAAGTTCAATCGCTATCGACGAGGTAAGGCGCATTACCGACCTGCCTGTCATCGGCGTCGTGGAACCGACGGCGAAAACAGCAGTTGAGGTATCGAAAACCGGAAAAATTGGCGTTATAGCTACAAGCGCCACTATCTCAAGCGGTTCTTTTCAAAAGGCCATATCAAAGCTCAATCCCGACGCTGAGGTTATCGCCCGGGCATGCCCGCTGTTTGTACCGCTTGTCGAAAACGGGTACTTTGGGCGCGACTGCAAGTTAGCACAGCTTGCCGCCCATGACTATATTGATGAATTCAAGGGCAGGATAGACACGCTAATTCTGGGCTGTACCCATTATCCGCTGCTGCGGGGCGTTATCGAGGACATACTCCCCGGCGTGATCCTTGTTGACTCGGGGTTTGAAACGGCAAAAACAGCGGTTTCCTTACTTTCGGAGCAAGATCTTTTAAATACGTCTGGAAAAGGCAGCGTTCATTACTATGTCAGCGACCAGACAAGCGATTTTGAAAGGCTCGCGGGAATTTTTCTCGAACACCCTGTAAACGGTATGGTTGATACTGTAGATATTGAGAAATACTAACACCGTCTGCTTTGAAATCACCATATCCTATGGAGGACTTTAAAATATATGGATGCAGTAATAAATATCAAAGGGGCAATATTCCCCGAAAATGCGCCGCCTGATATAATTGAGATGGTAACAACGGGGCAGTATATCGTTAAAAACGGCAAAAGATATATAAGCTATAATGAATCGGAAGCAACCGGCCTTGAAGGCGTGACAACGACGCTCAAAGTCGACGATTCCGGCACCGTTACCCTTATACGGACAGGAGCAGCCAGGTCAAGGCTTGTCATAGCCAAAGGCGAGCGCCAGCTCTGCCATTACGGCACAGGTTACGGGGACATTATGGTCGGCATTTCCGGATGTCAAGTCAAATCGAAGCTGAACGACAAAGGCGGAGAACTTTCGTTCAAATATACGCTTGATGTTAATTCAAGCACGATCAGCCGGAATGAAATCTTCATATCAGTCAGGGAGGCAAAAAAACAAGATGATAAATCCAATGAACAAAGCAATTGACCAAATACACATGGTGCTTGTGGAGGCAGCCGGCAGATGTGTTGCCGAAAACCTGCTGCCCGCAGTGCCAATTCCTGCGTTTTCCGTTGAGATTCCGGCGGATCGCAACCATGGCGATTTTGCTTCAAACATAGCTATGATATCCGCAAAATCATTCCATATGGCTCCCCGAAAAATCGCTGAGCTGCTTGTATCAAAAATTGACCTTTCCGGCACATGCTTGTCAGACGTTCAGACGGCGGGGCCCGGCTTTATCAATTTCTTCTTGTCCCAGAGCTGGTACACCGACGTGCTCAAAGCCATTGCTGAGGAAAAAGAAGACTACGGCAGTTCCGACATGGGCAAAGGTAAAAAGGTCATGGTTGAGTTTGTTTCGGCAAACCCCACCGGCCCTATGCACATGGGCAACGCCCGTGGCGGTGCGCTTGGCGACTGCCTCGCTGCTGTTCTCGAAAAAGCCGGATATGACGTCACGCGCGAATTTTATATCAATGACGCAGGTAACCAGATAGAAAAGTTTGCGAAATCCCTTGAAGCCCGCTATCTTCAGCTTTACAAAGGCGAGGACGCCGTCGAGTTCCCTGAGGACGGCTACCACGGCGACGATATCAAAGAGCGCGCCAAAGAATTCGCTGCAATAAACGGGGACAAGTATGTCGAGGCGCCGTCGGAGGAGCGCAAAAAGGCCCTTGTCGACTACAGCCTCGAAAAGAACATTCAGAAACTGCACGACGACCTTTTGAAATACCGCATCGAGTACGACGTATGGTTCCGTGAAAGCACACTGCACAACGACGGCGAGGTCGCCGAAACAATAGAAATCCTGAAGAAAAACGGCTATACCTATGAAAAGGACGGCGCGCTCTGGTACACCGCGACCAAATTCGGCGGCGAAAAGGACGAGGTTCTTGTCCGCGCGAACGGTATCCCCACCTATTTTGCGGCCGACATTGCATATCACCGCAATAAGTTTGAGAAGCGCGGGTTCGATAAGGTTATAAATGTTTGGGGCGCTGACCACCACGGCCATGTGGCGCGTCTCAAAGGCGCCATGGACGCTATCGGTCTGGACGGAAGCAAACTTGATATAGTTTTAATGCAGCTCGTGCGCTTAACCCGCGACGGTGAAGTCGTGAGGATGTCAAAGCGTACCGGCAAGGCCATCTCCCTTGACGACCTGCTCGACGAGGTACCGGTAGACGCAGCGCGTTTCTTCTTCAACTTGAGGGAAGCCAACAGCCATCTCGAATTCGACTTAGGGCTTGCGGTAGAGCAATCCTCCCAGAACCCGGTTTATTATGTCCAATACGCCCATGCCCGCATATGCAGCATTATCAAGAACCTCAAGGCCGAGGGCATTGAGCCGCGCGAAGTAACAGACGAGGAACTCAACCTGCTGACCTCTCCGGAAGAGCATGAGCTTATCCGCCATCTCGGCGCCCTGCCCCAGGAAATCGAGGCAGCAGCCAAAGAATATGACCCAGCGAGAATTACCCGTTATGTCATGGAACTTGCGACACTGTTCCACAAGTTCTATAATTCAAAGCGCGTCAAGGGCGAGGACGAGCACCTTATGCAGGCAAGACTCAATCTCTGCATCTGCGTCCGCGACGTTATCCGCAACGTCCTCTCTATGCTCAAGATAACGGCGCCCGAAACAATGTGATCCTGCCGCTGCAGAGATTACGCGGCGCTAAGAGCCGCCAGTTCCTAACGGCGCTGCATTCACATCTCCCAACCACTTTGCACACCGCTTGATATGTTTATATTATTTCTGCACTATATTTTGCACTGACTTTATCTGGCGGTAATTGACTTTTGTAAATATACATGGTAGAATATAATGTAATTTGTGTTACCCTGCACTTAGCAATTTGCTCCACCGGCTATTGCCCAGAGCAGGGCGAATAATTCAATGAGGTGTTTGAAATGCTAAAAGAAGAAAAGCAGCAAATTATCGCAGAAAACCGTATCCATGAGAATGACACAGGTTCGCCTGAAGTACAGATTGCCATTTTGACATCCCGCATCAACAGGCTGACTGAGCATCTCAAGGAGCACAAAAATGACCACCATTCCCGCCGTGGACTGCTCAAAATGGTTGGTCACAGACGTAATCTTTTGAACTATCTTGCCAAGAAAGATATTAACCGTTACCGCGCAATCGTTAGTAAACTCGATCTGCGCAAGTAATGATGGACTGCCGGAGCGGAAACATCAAGTTTCCGCTCCTGTATCCTTTGATGAACAGAGGGTTGGGCGGTTTTAGCAATAAAGCGAGCGTTTTAAAAACCTTAGAACGCCGGCTTGATTGCTGAATCCTGTTTGACCCTCGTGTTTTATAAAAGTTTCAGGGGGTCAAATAATGTTTGAAAATTACCGCACATTTGAAACAGATTTCGCGGGCAAAAAACTTATAATCGAAACAGGAAAGGTCGCACAACTCTCAAACGGTTCATGTCTTGTCAGATACGGCGATACCGTGGTATTGGTCAACGTCTGCGCGTCGGACAAGCCGCGTGAGGGCGTTGATTTCTTCCCTCTCGCCGTCGATTACGAAGAGAGGCTCTATGCAGTCGGAAAAATCCCGGGCAGCTTTTTAAAGCGCGAAGGGAAACCGTCTGAAAAGGCTATTCTCACAAGCCGTCTTATAGACCGTCCAATCCGTCCGCTGTTCCCAAAGGATATGCGCAACGATGTAACCGTATCCATTCTTGTGCTCTCTGTTGAACCAGACTGCCAGCCGGAAATTGCGGGCATGATAGGTACTTCAGTGGCCATCTCTATTTCCGATATCCCGTGGAACGGGCCGATAGGCGGCGTTGCTGTAGGCTATGTTGACAACGAATTTGTCATCAACCCGGACGCAGCACAGCGTGAGAAGAGCGAAATGTATGTAACCGTCGCCGGCACCGAACAAAAGGTTGTTATGATTGAAGCGGGCGCAAATGAAATACCGGAAGATATTATGTTCAACGGTATTATGAGGGCCCATGAGGAAATAAAGAAAATTGTCGCTTTCATCAAAGATATACAAGCACAGGTAGGAAAGCCAAAGTTTGAATACCAGTCCTTTGAAGTCGACCCCGAAATGTTTGAAGATATCAAGAATTTCGCCGAGGAAGACGTAAAATATGCCCTCGATACGAACGACAAGAAAGTCCGCGAGGAAAGACTTAAGGTCGTAAAAGAGAAGGTTATCGAAGAGTTCAGCGAAAAATATCCCGACAGCGAACAGGCAATTGACGAATGCCTTTATAAGCTCCAAAAGATGATAGTCCGCAGATGGCTGCTTGACGAACATCGCCGTGTCGACGGACGCGGAATGAACGAAATTCGTCCTCTGGCGGCTGAGGTTGGGCTGCTTCCGCGCTGCCACGGCTCTGGACTGTTCACAAGAGGCCAGACCCAGGTTCTTACAGTTGCGACACTGGGCCCGATAGGTGACCAGCAGCTTCTTGACGGCATTGATTTTGAGGATACAAAGCGTTATATGCACCATTACAACATGCCTGCCTGGACTGTCGGCGAAACCAAACCGGCACGCGGCCCGGGCAGACGTGAAATCGGTCACGGCGCTCTTGCCGAGCGCGCCCTTGAGCCGGTAATCCCGTCGGAAGAAGAGTTCCCGTACGCTATCCGCCTTGTTTCAGAGGTTTTGTCCTCCAACGGCTCTACTTCACAGGGTTCAGTTTGTGGTTCAACACTGGCGCTTATGGATGCCGGTGTGCCGATAAAAGCACCTGTTGCGGGTATTTCCTGCGGCCTCGTCACTGAAGGCGACCGCTTCTTGACAATGATTGATATTCAAGGTATCGAAGACTTCTTTGGAGACATGGACTTCAAGGTTGCCGGTACTCACAAAGGCATTACAGCTATCCAGATGGATTTGAAGATTGATGGATTGACCCCCGAAATCATTAAAGAAGCGCTCATAAAGACGAGAGACGCAAGGTATTATATCCTTGACGAAGTGTTGCTCAAGGCAATTGATAAACCGCGCCCCGAGCTGTCTAAGTACGCTCCAAAGATGATAACTACTCAGATAGACGTCGACAAAATTCGTGATGTTATCGGTTCCGGAGGCAAGGTAATCCAAAAGATTTGTTCAGACTGTGACTGCAAGATTGACATAGAAGAAGACGGACGTGTATTTATCGCCGCCATCAACACTGAGAACGGAGAGAAAGCCCTCAAGATAATCAACGCTATAACAAAGGATCCTGAAATCGGAACATTCTATACTGGCAAGGTAACACGCATTATGCCATTCGGCGCATTTGTTGAAATTGCGCCGGGCAAAGAGGGTCTTGTCCACATCTCTAAACTCGACGTAAAACATGTCGACAAGGTCGAGGATGCCGTCAAGGTTGGCGACGAAATCACAGTGAAACTCATTGAAATTGATAATCAAGGAAGGTTAAACTTTTCACGCCGCGATGCTCTTATTGAGCTTGAGGGTATGACCCCTGAACCGGAAGAGTCCCGCCCTCCACGCCGCGATTTCCATAAAGACGGCGGTTCTCGCCCCTTCCATTCACGTGAAGGCGGCCACTCCTTTGAAAAGCGTCGCGATGGAAAGAATTTTTAAACCATAAGCGCAGGCGGCAGAACGTATATTGAATAAAAAGCCGCCGCTGAACAACAAAAAATTAAAGCCTGATGCCGGTTGAATATCGGCATCAGGCTTTTTCTTGTCTGCACTATAGTCCCACAATCTAAAAAAGCGGTTTCGTTTCAGCGGAATGGTCTTACATCGTAGAATCCTCTCGGGCTGTATTTATGTCAAGACACTTGTTCAATTGCGGGCACAAGCGGTTTCGATATAAGACACAGCATCGCCCACAGTTGTAAACATATCCATTTTTTCATATGGAACTTTTATAGAGAATCCATCCTCTATTGACACTGCAAGCTCAACTAACTCTAAACTATCCATATGTAAGTCGTCAGTGAAGCTTGATGACAATTTAATATCCTTTTCTGCTGTACCACTTATTTCACTAATCATCTGCCGAACTTTCGAAAATGTGTCCATAATTTCGACCTCCATAAATTATTACCATTTGAACGCCAACAGAGCATGCTGCCATTTTGTGTTTTCCGCAGCATACATTAAGATATTATCACCCTTTTTAAAACACCCCTTTTCTATCGCATCTGTTAATGCAATTGGTATTGCCGCATTTAACAGCGCCCCTCCTTCGTTGCTAACGGTTATGACTTTATCCAAATTAAGATCTGGAAATTCGCCGCATACTATCTTTATCATCTTCTTAGAAATAACGGGCATTAGATAGTGGTCTATATCACTTGCGCTTGTCCCGACTTTGTCGTTGAATTTATGCATTGCATAAATAAGTACCTTTGGCAAATATTCCCCACTCACCTTACTGGCCTGATACAACGGCCAGCGCTCACGTTTAACTTCATCTGTGGGATAAGGATATCTGGACCCGCCTATTTCGATAATAGAACCATAGGGGACGTCTGCCATAGTCGATTCCATGTCCTTATAATAAAAGCCAGATGAGTCAGACTCATCCGTGCCCTGCAAGACAACAGCCCCGGCACCATCGCCGAAGAACATTAAATTAAACAATGCCCTTAAACCTATGGAACTTTTTTGCTGGATAAATTCTGAAAATCTGTTTGAAATCAAATCTGCTCCGACAACTAACGCATTATGTACTGCAGAGCTTTCGATGAGGGATAACGCAAGATACATAGCTGTACCAAAACCGGCGCAGCCTGAACGAATATCAAATCCCATGCACTTTGAAATCCCTAACCTGTCCTGCAGCAGGGCAAAACATGGCGGAATGGGATAATCGGGGGTAGCAGTTGAATACACGATTAAATCAATATCATCCGGCTTTAATCCTGCGTTATTAATAGCATTTATGGATGCCTGATATGCCATTTCGGTATTAGTGGTAAATGCTTTGCCTGTATTAAAATCAAGCGCACAATACCTGCTGTGGTGCGGCAGCAATTTTGAAACGATTCTGGCTTCTTTATGAAATAGTTCGAAATACACATCATCTGAAACCGCTGGAGGTGCGTATGATCCGGCACCTATTATTTTGCCTTTCATACTGCTTGTCCCCTTTCTTCCACATCAAAACATTTAAAGAATGCCGCAGTGTCTGATGATATGCTGCATTGCTCAGCAACATTTAAAGAAATATCTTCGGGAAGCGGCCTTTTGGTTGTATTAATGTTATTCCGTGAAATAACCCTTCCTGATCTTTTCCCGTAACAGATCCTGCCTGAGATCGGGAAGAATTTCTCCATCCGCTCAAATATATCTTTAAGGTCCTCTTTGAAGATATTTCCAAACGAAAGCGGTACCGCAACGCAAGGAGTAACCGCGCCGTCATTGTTGATTGCCAGATAATGAGCGCCCGCACTGCAGCCCATATAATCCGGACTCTCAAATTCGCAAAAGTTCAATATCGCCGGCACGCCTGCGGATGAGAAATGTTCTTTTTTGAAATCTTTGACGAATTTGATTGCGTCGCAGTATAGATGGCTAAAATCCTTGCCTTCTAAATTCCCCTGCGGAATGGGCATAACAATGCGTATTTCGTTGATTCCCAACGTTTCAACAAAATCAAAATACTTTTGTATCTCGCCCTCTTTTAACAAACTATTGGTGATACAGACTGTGATTGCAGTATAGATATTTGCATCAGTTAACGCCTCAATAGCTGTTAATGCCTCTTTAAACGCACCGGGGTAATGCCGCAGTTCATCTGCTTTATCGCCTTGGTAGTGGTCCAAACTGATAATACATCTGGTCAAATTGGTATGCTTAATTTCTGACACAAACTTTTTATCGATATTGTGGCCAGTTGTGTATAATTGCCCTTCAATGCCGTCGGGAATTGCTTTGATGATTTCTAATATATCAGGGTGAAGCATAGGCTCGCCCCCTGTTATCCCAACAGTGGCCGTGCCCAAATCATAGAGTGAACTAAAACAGTGTTTAATGGTTTCGAGGTCCAGCATTTGTACGTCTTTATTCTTTGCCCTGAAACAATGCCAACAGCGGCACTGGCATTTGCCGGTTACCACAATGTCCGCTTGGATAGGTATACGCTTCTTGTGTACCGCGATATGATAAAAATCCCGAACCGCCCTGCTCCACGCATGGCCTGGAAAAGAAGGATAAAAACTGTTGATAAAATATCGTTTGCTCTCAGGGTCATAACTATAATTCTCATTTTTTGTTCTTAGGAAATCCACTATGCGCCTGCCGGATTCAGGCAATACATTATGTAACATAGCTTCCTCAATTTCGTCAGTTAATTCAAAAAATTTCTTGTACGCGCTCATAATCAACCCCACCTCGTCTATTAATCAGCCGGTTCCATCTGATTATTCACCCGACTTTAACGACTCTACCATATCCAGTTTCTTCACTTTTCTGCTCACGAGAACACCTACGATTATTGAGGTTCCCACCGCAATGCAAGTCGACAGCAATAGTTTTGTTGAAGATATAATAGGGGTATATTCGAATGTATCGGTTGTTACAGCTCCCACATATGCTTTCAAAAACAATAAACCTGCAGGTATACCCAACAACCATCCGATGACTATATTGAAAATAGTGTCTTTGAAGATAACAGCACGTATCTCTTTCTGATGAAACCCTAACACCTTCATAGCTGCATATTCCCTTCTCCTTTCTGTATAATTTAAAATGCCAAGGTTATATAGTATAACCACAGTGAGCAGAATTGCAGCACTTAACAACAGCATAATAATCATTTTCACGCTGTTAAGAATCTCATCAGCGTCATTTAATTGCTGGTCCAGCGTAATTATATCTTTAACATATGCCTCATTTTTTATATCGTCTAAATTTGACTTTCCTGTAAGCAGTGCCGTCGGTTTAAAGAAGGAACTCTTATCAATACCGCTCGGGTTTTGAATTGTCCCTAAGCTGCTTAATGCGCTGATTTGTTTCGTTGTATTTTTAAGGGCGCTGTTAAATTCAGATTGACCGTCATAAAGCTCTTTTGAGCCGTCAGAAATTTTTTGCATGGCATTAGCCAGTTTGTTTTGGGACGATGACGCTTCCGAATACTTTTGGGCAAGCTCTTGACATCCCGCTTTGAGCTGTGCAGTGCCGCCTTTCATTTTCTTTACAGCGCTGACGAGCTGAGCCAAGCTTTCGTTGGCTTTTTTCTCTGCGCTGTTAATCTTCGAAAGGTTGTTTGACAAAGTTGAAACTCCGCTTTTTAGCTGCATAATAGTAAGCCCCATCGTCAACGATGAATTTCCGAGGTTTTTTGACAGCAGATTCCACTGCTTATACTCCGGAGTCTCCGATAATTTATGCTGTTCCCCGTTTTTAGTTGTGACATTATAATTGCCGATAGCTTGCTGGAGCGTCTCCATATTCTTAACGCTCATTTGCAATTTATCATATTGGTCATTGCTGAATGACATATTTAATTGGCTCGAAAGGTCGCGGAGTGATGAATTAACCTTGCCAATGTTATTCCCTATTTCTGAATAACCTGACTGTAATTTCACTAATCCGTCCGACAGGGAAGCAACACTGTCATCAAGGGATGACAGGTGATTTGACAATGTTTTAATGCTGTCAGTGCCAACTGATAAACCCTGATTTAACTTTTTAACACTGTCGCTCACGGTTGCAAGTTGCTCGGAAAGGTTCTTTGAACCGGACACCAGGTTCTGCGACGCGCTTTCAAGTTTTTCTGCGCTGTTTGACGTATTCTTTGACGCAGCATTTAGCTTGCTGACACTCGCGCTTAAAGATTTTGCGCATAGGTTTTCCCATGCCTCGTCAGACATGTAAATACCTTGGGGCGTTGGAGTTGTGACAATATCCGCCACATTGGCAGTAAATGGAGTAGGATATCCTAAAACCCGAAACTTTATGTAGTCCCCTTTTTTAATATTCATGTCCTGTGCCAGCCTGCGGGAAACCAGCAGCTTATCATCAGGAAGAGCCACATCATCATTTGCCTGATTCTTGAGATGCACATATATGCCCGGCCCTAAGACAGAAAGCACTGCATTTTTCTGCTTATCCTTTGATGTTTGGATTTCTATTGCGCATTCTTCAACCCACTGTCCGTCGGAATTTAACTTTGAATAAAGGGTTTCCCGGTCTTTTTGCCCAGCGTTGGAGGATAACGTTATTTTGGAAGCATAATCATATTGTGTTCCGTATACATAGTGATTAGCCTTGACTAAAGAGTCATTTAAGCCAAAGCTCGCAATCAACAAAACCATGCTTCCCAAAATCGCCACTATTCCGGTTGCCGTCCGAATCTTGTTTCTTGAGATATCCCTTAAAGTCCATTTCCATTCAAACGATATAAGGTTCCAAATTAGCGGTATACGTTCAAGGGCTATTTCTTTTCCGCTCTTCGGAGCAGCTTCTCTCATTGCCTCGGCAGGCATACCCTTAATGCCCTTTCTGCTCGCAAAAGCTGACGAAACCACGCAGCAGATTACGATTAAGAGTGCCGCACCAAATGAAGCCCAGGAATTCTTTACTTCCCAGTGAGGCATTGTATAAAACTTTTTCTGCAGGTTCAGCAATGTTGGCGAGATTACGTGCGGGGCAAGTATCAATCCTACGGCGGAACCCAATAAACTTATCACAAGGCCATAACAAGCATACATGAAATATAGCTGTCCGTTTCTGAAACCCAAGGCTTTAAATGTACCTATCTGCGTCCGCTCCGTTTCTACGACGCGCTTCATAGTTGTCTGCATGGTCAATAGGGTTAAGAAGAAAAATAATATAGAGAACATTATTGACATTTTTTTCATTTGCGAAATCTTGTTTGTATAGTTATAAACCCCTGACCAATTTGACCTATCAAAAAAGCCAATATATTTTGAGCCTAACTTATCTTCGACGTCATCTCTTAATTTTAAATTATCCGCTTTTTTTGAGGTTTTTATTTTTACTTGGTTATATAAAATGTCGTCCTCGTTATCGCTTAATGATTTAAATATGTCGCCTGAAACATACGCATACCCGTTCTGCGCATGATTTGGCGCAAACAAACTGCTATTTGGGCCTGTGTAAAAGATATAATCAGGGCTTAGAATAATGCCCTTAACGGATACGGTCTTTTCCTTGCTGTTATTTGAGATTTTAAGTGTGTCGCCGACAGAGATATGGTTTGCCGTTGCAAATTCCTTATCAATCCAGCAGCCGCTCTCATTTGTATTGTATTTGCTTCCGCTGACAGTATCCGGTATCGATATTTGATTAGTCTTATTGTAAATTAGTCTGATTTCAGCATCTTTTGAATCCTTTAACTTAACTGTAGCGTCCTCAATTGCGGCAGCCTGAACGCTTGAAACATTGTCGATTTCTTTAATTCTGTCAATATCTGAATCGGTAATTTCATCCCCACTAATCCAGACATCTGCCAACCGGCTTTTTTCAAACCAGGCATTACCCTGGTTTTGCATGCCCAGCCAAACCCCTTCAATGCCTGTATAAATCAGCACCGCCAGCAGTGACATTACGAATACAGAGCAGAATTGAGCTTTAAAATCCCAAAAATCGCGCAGCATTTTTTGGAACAGCCGTCTCATCTCACCATGTCACCTCTTCCATGCTGACGGGATTTTTATTATCTGTAACCTGTACTACATGGCCGTCTTTTAGCCGGATTACCCTATCTGCTGCAGGCGCTATGGCAGAGTTATGTGTAACGACAACTACTGTTTTCCCTTCATTATGAGCGATATTCTGTAAAAGCTGCAAAATAGTCCTTCCCGTTGCGGAATCCAAAGCTCCCGTAGGTTCATCGCATAGAATTAGATCAGGATTTTTACATAATGCCCTCGCAATTGATGTGCGCTGCATTTCACCTCCTGACATTTCAGACGGAAAGTTCTTCATGCGCTTTTCCAACCCTACCGCTGAGAGCATTTTTTTGGGGTCAAGCGGGTTTTTCCCCAAACGGGCAGATACATCGACATTTTCATAAGCGTTTAAATTTGGTATGAGGTTATAAAATTGAAACACAAAGCCCACATCAGTCCGGCGGTAATCCGTCAACTGCTTATCGGAAAGTGCGGTGATCTCTTTATCCCCCACAAAGATTTGGCCAGATGTCGCTCTGTCCATCCCTCCGAGTAAATTTAATGTCGTGCTTTTGCCAGACCCGCTAGGGCCTAAAATTATCGTAAAAGAATCTTTCTCCACAGAAAAATTTGCATTTGCTAAAGCCTTAATCTTTTCTTTCCCGGCGCGGTATTCTCTCGTGACATTATTAAATACAATATAAGGCATCCGCAGTCTCTCCTCAGTTAATTTGCTAAATTGATTATTTGCTAAACTGTATAGTATCTAAATATATGAATACAAAAAAGCGAATTACTCTCATTCGCTTTTTTCCATCTCTAATGTTTTCCATACTTTTTTCAATTCCATTCCCAATGATGCCAAGAGTTCACATGTTCCCGGCGGCTGCTGTGCCAACAAATGCTCAATTTTTTTATTAAGGTATTTATGAAATCTTTCATGACCACGATATACTTTTTTGCCGTCTTCGGTCAGGCTTAAAACAACTTCATTTTCCGTCTCAGGTGAGACACTTTTTATAACCAAATTTTTTTTGACCAGCTTACGTACCATTTGAGAAACAGCGCCTTTGGTCACATTCTGATACATAGCTAATTTGGTAATATTGATTTTGTCGTGTTTTCCAATCGCATCAATCGTATGTACTTCACTGAGATATAATTTTTGGCCGATTCCGTAAGAGTATGGTTTCTTGTCAAGTTCGATGTATTGATTGATGACCTGCCGGAATAGCTCACATAAGTCATCAATGGTAACACTATCGCTCATGTAAAATGTTTCCTCCTGTTTACTTGCTAAATATATTATATGTCATTTTTTGATTACTGTCAAGGAAATTTTCAATTCAGACAAATTGTACTCGTAAATGATGGAGATATCCCGATTCACCTTTTCAGCGGTGCTGCTGCACCCATACTTGCCCACAATTTATTCCCTTCTGACTTTGGCAATGTCGGAGAACTGCGAAAAAACGCCTACGGCAGTATAAGCATTTCTGTCCCCCTATATACTTTTCCTATAAGAGGGCAAAGGCTGCGGTGTAAACGCACCGCAGCCTTACCGAATAAAGTTTGTCCATACATGCTCTTCATATTTTGGTTTTGGTATACCGGCTTTTTTCCCGGCTTCAATACATTTGAGCAGCCACGCCATGTTTTTTGCCAATGTTCTCAAAGTCTGCATCCCCTCAAGGTCCTGTTTTACCTCATCGGGCGTATTGCCGTGGATCTGGTTCCAATATTGTGATGACACGACATGCATGCTGCTTATCGTAAAATAATGGTTCATCTGGTCAAAAGCCGCGCTTGCACCGCCCCTGCGGCAGCTGACGACCGCGGCGGCGAGCTTGTTTTCGAATCCCTTTCCGGCATAGAAAACCCTATCCATAACCGACTTGACTTGACCCGATATTCCGGCGTAATATACAGGTGTACCGACAATTAAAGCATCTGCGGCTTTCAACTTTTCAATAATTTCATTTACGATATCATCTGAAAACACACATTTGCCCATCCTCCGGCAGCCACCGCACGCTGTGCACCCGCGAATCGGTTTTTTGCCGATTTGCATAATCTCGCAATCAATGCCTTCCTTTTCGAGTTCCTTTTTTATTTCACAAAGGCCGGTATAAGTACAACCTTTTTCGTTAGGGCTCCCGTTAATAGCCAAAACCTTCATATTGCTCACTTCCCCTTTTTATATTGCATTATAATCAATTATGGTTTAAAATTTATTGAAACGCCTATAAGAAATATAGCTAACTTGATACATAAAAGCAAGCCCTGGACATGCCAAAACGGCCAAAGAATATGCCAGTTTATAATTTAAAAAACGGCTACTGCATATATTTGAAAGGCTATTGAAATGATGTCTGCCGGCACAATGGCCCATTTCGAGGTTTAACCCATGCCGTTACCTGCTCGAAAATGTTAATTGTAGCTTGGATATACTTTCTGCCTTCCGGCAACTCTTTTCACCTGCGAAAATATATGACTTATTAACGAAACAAAAAGGAGGAAATTTATGAACAGAGAAGATTTACTAAAGATTCCAAAGCTGGGATTTGGGTTAATGCGTCTTCCCCAAAAAAATGGTGAAATTGATATCAATAGGGTAAACACTATGGTTGACGCCTATATGAAAAACGGATTTACCTACTTTGACACCGCTTATGTTTATCAGGGCTCAGAAGTCGCTCTCAGAAAGTCACTTGTCGAGCGGTATCCGAGGGACAGTTTTTTTGTCGCCGACAAGATGCCTGGATGGGTGCTGAACTCAAAAGAAGACCTGCAAAAGGTATTTGACGAACAGCGTAAACGCACCGGGCTTGATTATTTCGATTTTTATCTGCTTCACAGCATTGAAAAGAGCAATTTGGACAAGTATAACAAGTACGACTGCTGGGAATGGGGACTGAAGATGAAAAAAAAAGGGCTCATACGCAACTTCGGTTTTTCATTCCACGACACGCCTGAATTGCTCGACCAGCTTCTGACAGAACACCCGGAAGTCGATTTCGTACAGCTTCAGATTAACTACATTGACTGGGACAGTAATACTGTTCATTCAGGGAAATGCTATGAAGTCGCAAGACGTCATAATAAGCCCATAATCATAATGGAGCCAGTAAAAGGCGGAAATCTCGCCTCATTGCGCCCAGAAATCGAGAAAAAAATGAAGGCTGTAACCCCGGATAAATCAATTGCTTCGTGGGCTATGCGCTTCTGCGCAACACTCGACGGAGTAATGGTTGTGTTGAGCGGCATGTCAACCGAAGAACAGATGAACGACAATATCAACACTATAAAAAACCTTGTTCCTTTCTCTGACGCGGAAAAAGCCTGCCTTAAAGAAGTAATTGATGATATTCTCAATACTCCTACTGTCGGCTGCACCGGATGTCGCTACTGTGTTGACGGCTGCCCAAATCAAATTAAAATACCCGATATCATAAAGACATATAACTCATATCTTACTTATGGAGACCATGAGCAATATCACTCTGCCTACAAAGAAGCTGCCGGAGACGGACACCGGGCAGGAGACTGCATTTCGTGCGGCCAATGCGAGAGTATCTGTCCACAGCATCTCGAGATCACTGATATTCTAAAGAAAGCGTCAAAGGTATTTGACTGATATTTTGAGTGAAGATATAAGAAGAGCCAGCGTTTAATAAACGCTGGCTCTTTTGCAGTTCGCATCTATTGATTCTGTATATCAACTCATTATAGCAATTTACGACGGTAAAAACCAATGATACGTTTTACTGCAACAAAAGTCTTGGCTGGCTGTGAAAGATGTTTGGTCGTTAAAAATATATATGGACCCAGCTTTCCTACCCATGAAGCTGACCACCAGTGGATGGAGTAAGTGTTATCAGTAATGCATTCCGGCTTAAACTCGGATTGATATGGATATGGATAAAAATATTCCGGTGGATAAATTTTCACTGATCCGGCAAGGTTATCCTCTTTAAGTACCTTACTGAAGATCGCTGGGATAGTACAATCGCGGTCCGACCAAATATCCTTATCATAAAAATCAAGCATTCGTTTTATTACCGGATGATGCGGTTCACAGCCAAGAATCCCGCAGCTAACATGGCCCTCAGAATTCTCCTGTCCGGCGAAAGCAATATTCCCAAGGAAAGTGTCGAGGCTTTTTAGTATCTGCATATCTGTATCCAGGTAAATGCCACCGTGTTCATATAAAATCCTCAAACGAATATAATCGGACATATAGGCCCAGATATGTCGTTTTCGACATTCCGCAAAAAAGCGGTTTTCCCGGGCAAAACGGTCGAGATCAAGATTGCTCTCATTCCACTCGATCAACTCATAATTAGGAAGCTTCTCTTTCCAGGAGAGTATACACATATTAACAAGCGGCGGTTTCGGTGCACCACCAAACCATATATAATGTACCGTCTTCGGTATCAAAAAAGTACCTCCTTATAAATTTTGTAAATAATCAATATTCAAGCCAAGGTCTCAAACACTTGTGTAAAATATGTCGTGTTTGCTTATAACCCGGAATCTTCTGTAAAGCTAAAACCAAGACATCTATCAGGCGGCTGCGGTATAGAGAGCCCCCGAAGAGCAGCACAGAGAAAAACATAAGTGTTATATTTATATAACAATAATAGATATAATTTTCAGTAAAACCTGCTATCGCGAAAGTCATAATCAGCAGCATATATTCCGGCTTACGCCGTGATTTATATATCAACAGCGTATGTACGTTAGCAAACACATATAAAAGAAGAGTTAACCAGCCAAAGTTGATAAGCAGCCGGCTATATCCAAAGTCCAGATAATAGTGAAAAGTGGTGCGTGTCAAATCTGGGATATAGGTTCCAAACATTGATACATGATAATGGAGCAGATAGTATTGAGCCTGCATTGCCCTTCCCATGAGCAAACCATTGATATACTCCATCAGAGGCGAGCTCTTTTGATAGAATATGGTCAAGAACAGTTGAAATACCACTATAAATACAAAAAGAGGAACACTGAGCCGCATTGTCCATTTCCTAAAACGCGGCAAGGCATACAACGTTGCGATGGCGATCATGCAGAATACTGTTAGCAAACCCGTGCGGGAGCGTGTGAGAATATACAGTCCAATATTCAGGACACCGATACAAATCAGCGATGGAAACAGATTTTTGCGGAATACAAAGTAAATAAACAATCCTGCCGCTATCATAAAAACTGCATGAAGCATATTCGGATGCTCAAATCCGAGCCCGTATCGGTGGATCCAAACGTACGAGCGCATTATCTTGAAATCTTTGTAGCCAATAAGGCCGGTAAGCGAACAAACAATTATCACAAGGGACGTTGGGACAATCGTGCACAGTGTGACTCGGAGAATTTTCGACGGCGGAACCTTCTTCGCTGCGATCAAAGTCAGAACAAAAAGCATTATAGCATTATCGTGCGAACGTATATAAACTATAATTGAAAAAACGACAAGTGCAACCATAACCGGTATTTCGCGCGGGCGGTATTTGGTCAACATAATTTTTACTATAAAAAGAGCTATAGATGTATAAGTTAGTATTTTGAGCGGTTCCACATTCATCGCGGATATACCCAGTATTGCACGCAAAACTCCAATTGCAAATGCAATTAGGAAAATCTTCTCCGGCAGCCTTTTTTTCCGACTGTGAACTACTGAGCTCTTGTTCGATCGCGAACTTCGGGGAACACGAAGCTTGGCAGCTGTCTGAACCTTTTCCGATTCCATTAACCTTATAAACCTCCTCCGTTGACACGCTTGCTCAGTTTGCAGTATCCGTTTTTGCTTAACCTAAACAAAATTACCTTGGTCCTTGTTTTAAAAGTAGAGGCATTCTTAAATAACTGAATTCCATCAAGCGCGTGCCTCCATTTTTCAGAGGTATTCATATTGAAATGGCTGTAAGCGTGCAACATAGCACGAACTATATCATCCAGTAGCAGATCCCGCAGACGTGATTTAGGAAGGTCGCGGTAGATACTCAACTTTTCCTTATAGATACGTAAACTGTCAGTAATATTTCGGTCCAAGTTTTTAGTCTGCGTTATTGAACCTTCACGAATAATATATCGGTAAAAATCAATATTGCAGTATGCAATGCGTTTTGCTGCTAAAACCGCACGTGGTGTCCATTCCTCGTCTTCGTGCAGAAGGTTTTTGACAAACCATAGCTCGTTCTCACGCAGAAAGGCGGTACGATAGAGATTCATCCAGGATGGCCGCCAAAAGATTCCGTTGGAGAGTTCAGTAACCAAAAAATCAGCAGGACTGTAGACTTTATTTTCCTCCAAAGCGCTACTGCGCCTAATTGGCTGCTCCACATCTTCCCTTACAGCTACGGCGTTACCTACTACAATATCAGCCTTAGTTTTTTCGGCAACTGCAAGAAATCTCTCACAGGACTCAGGCAGAATATAATCGTCAGAATCAACAAAGAGGACATACTTTCCTCTCGCCACCTTAAGGCCGGCGTTACGCGCATCGGAAAGTCCGCCGTTTTCCTTGTGAATGACGCACACTTTTTCCGGATACCGTTCAGCATATTCGTCACAGAGTTCACCGCAGCGGTCCGGCGAACCGTCGTCTACCAGAACAATCTCGATTTCATTAAAAGTTTGCGCAAGCAGGCTTTCAACACACCTTGCAAGATATTTTTCAACTTTATATACCGGTACGATTATTGATACAAGCTGGTTCATAAGATATCTCCTTCGATGCAAATCGTGTTGAGCAAAAAGGTCATCTTCTGCAAGGGAACTTGTTATATAGGAGCGTTACCACCTTTTTTGCTTCTTTTCGATACTGTAAAATAATCAAAATCAGAAATACACACTGAATGGGAATTGCCTTCCACCCAAAGACTGCTATAATCATCTGCAGGAATAATAGCACATAGCATAATAAATCGCGCTTCCAACGAATTTTCATATGAATATATTTGAAGAGTATGATATGCCGTATTAATAGTGTAACTCCATACCCTATCAACGTCGCAATTGCAGCACCATATGCACCCCAAAATGGAATCAATACAAAATTGCAAGCAATATTAGCGGCAGCTCCAGCAACCGTTGAAATCGCCAAAGTTTTTGTATCCTTTACGGCAGTAAAAATGCTGCCGATAAACAATGCCATTGCGTTGCAAACAACTGATATGAGTAGTGGAGGGACATATTCCCATGCAATGAAGAAGTCATTTGAATACAGGATCTTGGCAAGCGGAATATTTATAACCATAACGAATGAACAGAGCGCAACCATTGCAAAATTCATTAAGGTATACATATTTCCTATAAATCCATCCGAATCATTTTTGTCGAATTCTTTTACTGCGGAAATGGACCATGCCTGCGCAAAAATTCCCTGAAATGTCGTCAAAATCGTAGGTATCTTATAAGCAACGGCGTATACTCCGCTTACCGATACTCCCTTCATCCAAGACAAAAAATAGCGGTCCGACGCATTATTTACCCACCAGGCAAGTACGCTGAAAATTAGCGGAATACTAAAGGCACGCATAGCATAGCCTACTTCTGCTGGAACAGAGAGACGAACATATCGATATAGGCGTGCCCTAATGAACATGTATGCTAACGATACTCCGCTGCCTAATGTATTTGCAATTAGGTAGCCAGTAAGCCCCCATTTTAAAACCGTCAAAAAGAATATATTTGATAAAAGCATAATGACGGAATTCAAAATGCTGCCTACAGTGATTGATTTTACTTGATCAATGCCCCGACAAAAGAGTGAAACCACATTATTTGCAGCTGTTATAAAATAAGTGATGACGACAAAGAATAAGTATTCGTTGGTCAGCCCCTTTATCGGTAAAAACGAAAGAACAAAAGCTCCTATAGTAACTATTATGGTACCTTTTATAACGATTTGGGCACCAATTGAAAATACATCCTCTTTATTATAATTCTCATCCAATGCAAAACGCATAACTGCGTCTTGAATGTCTAAGGTAAAAATCGGAATCAGCAAACATACTGTGGTATTAATCAAATCGGATATGCCATATTCGGCGGTAGTAAGATATGATGTATACAGAGGTATCAAAAAGAACGCAAGCAGCTTTGGGACAAACCCACTAAGAGAAAACAAAAAAATATTTTTTGACAGATAGCGATACTTATCTTTCATTTACTCTACCCAACTTAAGAACTTGCTTAACTTTCGTTTTTAACTTTTGTATTTTTTCTAATTGGTCATATCCTTTACAGTATTTCTTACGAATTTCATGGAGTGCCAAATCTTTATCTTTTATATCCCGCAATAACGCCTCATAAATAAGAGGTTTAGGCAGGTTGTAAGGAAATTGTACGCTCCAGTATTCCTCAATATGGTGAGGCTCAATATATGCGCATTCTCCAGCACTCAAGTCTGCCAACACGCTTTCACCAAGTTCAGTATTGGCAATTACCATGGAAACACCAGTATTGTCATTGACAAAACGGGGTCCCCAGTAATCACCTATACGGATATCGGCCGAGGATTTTTCACGGTATGGGCATTCATAGCAAGTTTCCATATTACATAGTGAACGGCGAAATATAGCATAGAAATCATCCTGTGTTTCCGACTTTTCATAAGTATGTTTTGAATCCCATACCTTTAATGTAAGTGGCTTCCATTTCCTTTCTTTGAATCGGAAACTTACATTTGAATGTGGCATAATGTGAAAATCAGACTCAATAGCACTAAGATGCTTTTCCCATAACAACTGTGAAGGAACGCCATGACAAATTAAGTCCACTAATATGGCATTCTCACGTCGGTTATGTTTTCTCAGCAATTTATCCAGACCCGCAGCTTGGCACGGGGTTCCAAAGAATATAATTTTATTTGTCTTAGGCAACGCCATTATTTGGCTCAGTGCTGCAGCGGAGTCGCTTTGGAGATACTTTGACCCCTGCAGTTCTGCCAACTTCTCCGGCTGTTCCGGAGAAATCAGTATATGTTCTGCGCATTCAGTCTCCGTATTGTATCTGACACCGCAAACCCAGTATCCCTTTTTGCTGAAATGCAAGGAAAGCTCATAAGCTGCGCCGCCAGAAGAAGATTTCTTCAGCACTTCAGGATGAACTGATTTAAACGAATAAAGATTTTTTGCGTTTCTAAGATTTGGCGCCGTTACATGAACAAATGGGCAAACCGACCGGCACATTCCGCAATCTGTGCACAATTCTTGATAAATTTGATAATGTGCAAACCCGGTTGCATTTCTCTTAACTGTGATCGCTTTATGGGGGCATACTGCTGCACAGGTTCCACATCCGCAGCAAAGAGACGTAATTGTCGTTTGTTGAGTATTCCTCTTTGCCGTATGTTCTCCCGTTGCTTCATCTAAAGCCGATTTCAAATACTGAATTGATTTTTCGCGCTCAGCAGTCAATATCTTATTTGCTTTGCTAAAATCACATGAAAGCAGTTCTTGCTTTTCAGGTTTTATTCTATAATTCTTAAGTCTTGAAGTAAGACCTAGTATCTGCAGAAGACTGTCAATCCGAGAATTTTGGTTTCTTGGGTCATCATCTTGAAATCGCTTTAACACCGAAAACGGAATATTGTAGTTTATAGCGAACGCCATGCCATGGAATGAGTCTGTGCATACATATTTTGCATTTCGAATAAGGGAAACAAATTCTTTAGGTCCAACTTCAAAAGGTACAGCAGCGACCTGCTCTTTTTGCTTCAAGTAAACAGGTATTACCCAGAATGGCATTTCAAGTTCCTTGGAAATGCTCTTAACATATTGCTTATACCTTTGAAAGTCACCAAGAAAATAACAGATTATATAATCGCCCTTTATCTTATCCCCGATAGCGGCGCTATCAGAAATATAGCTTGTCCACTCTTGTGCGCTTATAAGTAGTGTAGGGTCCAGAACAACCTGGGCACGTCTGCCGCACAGTTCTTCAATAAGTTCTGCGCCTTGCTTTTCTCTTACTGAAAGATGTTGAAAGCGCGAAATCAGCCTACTTATTTGCTGACGTACTGTTTTATTCTGAATATCCGTCGTCCCGAAACTGGGTGCATAGGATATCATTTTTTCCTGATTAGCTACAAATGATAAAAAATATTTATCATCGAAGCAAAAGGGCGACCAAATTTGATCGCTCCCGCAAACAAATGCATCTAAACTATCGTTCAATTCATAAAGTTCCGGAAATGTAAGGCAAGGGTCTGTTTCAGATATCGTTTCAGCCAAATATTCAGCATATAATCGGCTGCGCTCATTTGAGCGATAAGGAAATAATGACTTCCATTTTATTTTTCTGCATGCTTTATTCCAGATATAATGAAGATTAATAGCTTCTTCTGATATACTTGAATCGCCTTTTGGCGAATACTGAATCATCAGTGGCTCGTAACCGAGGTTGCTGATTACTTTGCACAATGAGCCCGCCTGCAAAGCTGTACCATAATTTTCATATTGGTACCATGTCATGATTCCGATTTTTTTCATTACGTATTCCTCACAGAATTGATAACACTATACTACAAATAACCGCAGGTGATAAGGTAGATCCCTATTATCCATAAAATAAACTTTCAATATCACCGATTCTATTTCGCAGGTTGAACCTGCCACAAATCAGGATGGGCTACTGTTCCTCTTATTCCAAAGATATTTAATAGTCAATCCTGGCAGGATCGATTATGTTAACCTATAGTATATCAAAGTTTATATTATACATCAAGGATTTCTATTTGCCTGCAAATGGTTACTTACGTAATGTCTCATACATGGATTTGATCTTTGCAGTATGATTATCGATTGAGATGTCAAAGTCATTGTTTAAAACCCAGTCGATTACACTGTTATATATGCTTACATCAAATAACGGTTCTAATGTTTGAGCAAGCGATTCAGCGGAACCGGACTTAAAGACTAACTTTACTCCGCAGCCGTCCAGCAGCATTTGAGAACCGACGGTATCCGAAGAAATTGCGGGAACCCCGCTGGCCAGAGACTCCGGCACTATAAATCCGTATGTTTCATAACATACACTTGGGACTATTGTCAAATCAAGACTTTCATATATACCTTCTAAATCACCATACTCATACTTGCCGCAGTTATGAATTCTTATATCGTTTTCAAGCCCGCTGTAATCCGCCCCGTAAAGGTATAACTCCCAGTTTTTTTTGTTGTTGGCGTCAAGTATCTTGAGAGCCTCAAGGAGTGTATTTATGCCTTTATACGGTGCTAATCCGCCCATATAACCAATACGCAGCGTCTGCAATTCTTTCTTGTGATGATCTTTGCGGATACTGGGTACATGATTGTGAGCTATAGGCAGTATTTTATAATTTGCTTCAGGAAGGAATTTTGAATAGACATTATAAGAAACTTCACTGTTGCAATGAATAAGATCCATGAGCTTTATAATGCTCATATTATAATCAATAAGGCTCTCATAATCTTCAACAGTAGATGTAGGCTCAGCATCTTTTACATTTTCAATCTTTGACCGACAGCGCTTCCGAATAATTTCAAACAACCTGCTGTATTTTAATCTAATATAAAGATGAGACTGCATTAATTTCTCTTCTACCGCCGAAAGTCCCTGACCTGCGTTGCAGATACGGCATTCATATCCGTCTGGGCTGCTGCATATACTGTTGTCCTTTTTTAGCAAATTGCATTTTATGCAAAAAGGATAATAATCATGAGTGGTGAATACCATAGGTATGCCCAGATTTTTAGCAGCTTCAAAAAATTCTTTATGAATGCCCATAAAACAGTGAACATGTATTATGTCAAAATGGTTTGATGTCAAAAACTTTTCGTAACAATCTGAATTACATTTGGCTATATACCTGCGCGGTTCATTTATTCCAAATACAAGCGCTAATGGCAGCGGATTGATGATTGCAAAAATTCTATATTTTGAGTGCTTTTGCCTTACAATTCTTGTCTTGCCTAAACTGAAATTAGCTGGATATAAAAGGGAGACATTGTCTCCTTGAGCAACCTGTTGTTCCATTAAATCGACGCAGTAATTCGTCATGCCTCCAACACGGAACGGGGGTAAACCTTGCGATATGTGTAAAATATTAATAAGGCATGCACATCCTTAATCAGAAGTTTTATTTCCAGAAATAAAAAGGGACTCATATCCCCCAACGATCTTGTCCCAGCTATAGCAGTCATTGATTCTTTTGCGGGCAAGGGTGCCTAATCTGTCCCTCTCATCGCGGGACAGCCCGTCCGCTTTCTCAATCAGTCTGGCAAGACAGCCTTCCTCCTTGGTCCAATACAGCGCGCCGTCTTCCCCAACTTCCCTGTTAAACCCGACATCCAGCAGCAAATTCAGGTCTGTGCTGCCGAGAGCCTCCAAAAGGCTGGGGTTCGTGCCGCCGACTTCATGACCATGCAGGTAACCGTAGGCATTTTCCCTTATCTTCTTGAGCAGTTCCTGATCATATACTGTGCCGACGAATTTGATTCTCGGGTCACTATCAAAATTAGTCAAATCTTTCAGCTTACCATAATACTTGTTGCCTTCAAAGCCCGTAATAATTACAAGGTCTTTTTCGGTTTTTGACTTCATGTATTCGCGTATCATGGTCTCATAATTGTTTTCAGGAACGAACCTGCCCACAATCAGATAATACTGCCCCTTTGAAATGCCGAATTTTTCATACCAATTCTGCAGCTTGGGGTCATTCTCCGGAAGTGCTGATTTTTTCGTTTCTGAGCCATACGATAAATACATCGTATTTGGATTAAACCTTGCGTACGTCTGTTTTATATATTTTTCTATATTTTTACTGTCACATATAAGCAAATCCGCATGCTTTACCATTAATCTTTCGGAGAACTTCCAATAGCGCTTTATCAACGCATTCCATTTTGCCCTTTTCCACTCGTGACCGTCCGGGTTGACATACAACCGACATGAACTCTTCGCCAGCCTCCGCTTATACCTGCCTATAAAAGGCCCAATGCGGCAGGCCAGAACATATACCACTGCGCCTTTAATCTGATTTTTCTCTATATACTTACAGCAATAGTCAATTGCCTTAATATCGTAATATACCGCTTTGGCAGGACCGATATTCGGTACTTTTATCCTAAAGCATTGCGCATTGTTGTAGACGAAATCTTCGTTACGGTCTGACATACATGCTACATGATAGCATATTCTTTCGTCTTTTCTTAATGCTGTCAGCTTTTCTGTGAAAGTCTCAAAACCTCCGTATTGTGCCGGTATGCCTTTGCTTCCAATTATAAATATATGTTTTGATGTTGATTCTGGATTCATTAATAAGCGCCCCGTCCAATTAACACTGCTGGAATAGTTTTTAAAATGATTTTAATATCAGTCCACACGCTGCTTTCCCTAATATATTTGCAGTCGAGTTCGACCCATTCATCAAAGGATATATCGCTCCGGCCGCTGATCTGCCAATAACAGGTCAAGCCAGGTTTAACGCTCAACCGTTGCATTTGATACGGCGTATACTGCGCCACCTCGTTAGGCAGCGGCGGGCGAGGCCCCACTATTGACATATCGCCTTTTATTATATTAATAAGCTGAGGAAGCTCGTCGATGCTTCTTTTCCTTATAATACGCCCTACTCTGGTCACTCTCGGGTCATTGGCAATCTTGAAAACAGGACCGTCTTTTTCGTTGAGATCCTTAAGCTTGTCCAATTGCTTGTCTGCATCAACACACATGCTCCGGAATTTATACATCTTAAATAGTTTTCCGTCTTTTCCAACTCTCAGTTGAGAATAAAAAACTTCACCCTCTGAGTCCAGCTTTATGGCTATTGCAGTTATCAAAAAGAGCGGAGAAAGTACAACCAGAGCCAAAACCGAAAGAACAACATCAAAAAATCTTTTTACGGCCCTGTATATGTAACGTTTATTAACTTTTTCATAAATATTCCCTGCGACAACGTCGGTTTTTGAAATATATGTATCTTGACTTGTGTATTGATCGATAACGTCCATCGCGGTTTTTCCTCTCTGAACTGTATTTTGCTAAATCAACGTAAGTAATATAATATACTTTTTACAAAATCAAGCACTAATCTACGGCAAATTATAATAAGTTGTACAGCGACACATAACTTATTTTATTATATCGTTTTCCATGAGATATTTCAACAAAATTTTATTATGCCAAATATAACATCGATTCAATTTGGGTAACGCATCTGCGTGATTTCATCGGCAGATTGTATCCCTTTTTCGACCACTAAATAGCTGACATCTGTCAAATAATCTGCTAAACTATAGTAAAAGGGGCGCATCATATGAGTGATAAACTAAGGAATCTTATTAACTCCATAGGCGCCTTATCCGAGTTCCTTGGAGTCATGAGAACTGAACTTGAGAAAAACGGGTTTACCAGAGAAGAATCCGTATATCTTGTCGGCATTGTACTGGAAACCATGCTGAAAAACATAAAAGGAAGCAGCTAATTTAGTATCAGCCGCCAAGCTGGCGGTGGTACGAATCTACGGTCCCTGAATAATCAGATACAAATAATCTTCAAATAAAGCAAAAGGTGTAAGAATTGCGAAATTTATCAATTATTATCAGCAATTTTATCAAAACAACCTTTCGATCATTAAAATACCGGGACTTCAGGCTGTTTTGGTTCGGTCAGTGTATTTCGCTGACAGGCACCTGGCTTCAGCGCACAGCGCAGGTCTGGCTCGTCTACACTTTGACCGAATCCCCGCTGATGGTCGGCATTATCGGCGTATGTCAGTTTATGCCGTTGATGCTCTTTTCATTGTTTGCAGGTGTAATTGTCGACCGTTTTCCAAAGAAGAAAATCCTTCTTTTTACCCAGATTGTCTTTATGCTTCAGGCCGGCCTTATGACGGTTTTAACGTTTACGGGTGCCATCCGTGTGGAGCATGTCCTTGTTTTGAGTGTTATTTACGGGCTTAACCAAACGCTTGATACGCCCGCACGTCAGTCATTCTTTATACACTTGGTGGGCAGGGAAAATGTTACGAACGCCATTTCGCTCAACTCAACAATCTTCAACCTTGCCCGAATCGTAGGACCTGCACTCTCAGGTTTTTTGATGGTCAAATTCAGCATGGTATTCTGCTTCTTTATGAATACCGTCAGCTTCATACCCGTTATTGCCGGAATTGCAATGATAAAATCCGGAGGCGAAGTGCCGCATCACGTCACTGGCCACGTTTTATCACAGGTAGCCGGCGGATTGCGCTATGTCTTTAAAAACGACACCTTAATTTTAAATATGCTTGCGATGGCAGTTTTCTGCACATTCGCCATGAACAATGACGTAATCATTCCGGTTTTTGCCCGCGAAGTCCTCGGGCGCGGCGCTGAAGGCTATACTGGCCTTTTGAGCGCTTCCGGCATCGGTGCATTTATCGGCGCCATCGTACTCGCCTATATAAGCCGCCACGGAATGAATAAAAAAATGCTGCTATTCGCTGGAACGCTTTCGGCGATAATACAAGTATTAATGTATTTTTCACGTCAGTATCTCCTAAGCGCTTTGCTGCTTGCAGCAATAGGGTTCATAAACATTGCATTTCTCAATACTGCCAACTCTATATTTCAACTGAACTCATCAGATGAATATCGGGGCAGGGTCATGAGCGTCTATGCATTTTTAAATCAGGGTTCAACGCCAATCGGCAACTTTTTCGCCGGTACGGCGATGGAACACCTCGGCGGCGAATACGGGTATATATCCTGCGGCGGCGTTACGCTTCTGGCGCTCGCAATAATTTTTGTCCTTCGGCGCAAAACCGTTAAGAGCTGGTTGGCTGAATAATACCACTTTGTAACTTCTGTAATTAAATTTTAACACTAAGCGCTGTAATTTTCAATACTTGGTAGAAACTATATCTTCTGTTATAACTTTCTGCTGTTCGGGATGACTTTTCCGGGCAGCAGTTTTTTATGTCTTGCACTGTGATGATAATAAAACTGTTTAGTAGGGCCAGATTATTATTACAAATCCTTTACTTTCCATTAACGCAATGTTCACAGTTATCGCCTAATATTGTTACATAAGCTCCCGTATCAACATAACTTACGGGAAAATGTGCGTCAAAACAGCCACATAATAATCCCCGCTCTCGCGCTTTTATAAGGCAGGCGGAATTACTGTTAACCGAGGGGTACTGATAATGAAAAATGTATATAAAACTGCGGCCCGTTTTTTTAAACGCCGCTGGCATATCATCGCGCTTGTTTTGATATCGGTTCTTTCCTTTGGGCTAAACTTTTTTGCGATTTCCAAAAACGGCGTTGGAAATACCTATTACGCGGCCGCGATAAAAAGCATGACCCAGAGCTTTAAGAACTTCTTTTTTGTTTCATTTGACCCTGCAGGCATGGTATCTGTCGACAAGCCCCCGCTCGGATTGTGGATTCAAGCGCTGTTTGTGCTTATTTTCGGCTACCACGGCTGGGCGATGATGCTTCCGCAGGCCATTGCGGGTACTGGTTCCTGCCTGCTTATATATTTCCTGACAAAGAAGTATTTCGGGCGCGCAGCCGGCCTTTTGTCCGCCCTTATATTTGCGGTGACGCCTGCCGTTGTTGTAGTATCCCGAAACAACACAATGGACATGCAGTTGATTTTCTTCCTGCTCGTCGCAGTATGGTTCTTCTTCAAATCCATTGAAAAATCAAAATGGCGTTACCTTTTTATCGCGGCGGTGTTTGTAGGGCTCGCTTTTAATATAAAAATGCTTCAGGCTTATACCATACTGCCCGCGTTCGCAATTGTGTATCTGATTTTTTCAAAGCAAAAATTCCTAAAAAGGCTCCTTGCGGGACTGATTGCGACTGCCATTATGGCGGCAGTTTCATTCGCTTGGGCGATAGTTGTAGACCTATATCCTTCTTCGTCCCGCCCTTATGTGGACAGTTCAACAAACAACACCGTCCTTAATCTAATTATCGGCCATAACGGCCTTGAACGGATCTATGGACAGGGAGCAGGTATGGGCGGCGGCATATTCAGAGACGGCGCAGGTCGGAACGATGGCGGAACACTGCCTATAATGCCAGGCCAGCGTCAATACGGCGGCCGCACTCCGCCCGCCATACCCTGGAAAGGTCAATATGACGGCAATACCCCGCCCGCTCAAGACGAGGATAACGGCAGTGCTCAAGACAACAAGTCTGCCCAACGACAAGGCAACAACAACTTTAGGCCCGCTCCCGGACAAAATAAAGGCCATGCGGGTACGGCAGATTCAAACGGCGCCGGCAGCACACGGGATGCCGGTGATAATGCGAACGGGCCCCGCCAGCAATTTGACGGCGGTTTTACCAGAAACAGGCCCGACGGTAGCGGAAAGGTCATGGGCGATAACGGCAGAAATGGCGGAAACAACGGCAACGATATAGGTACTGCTTCTATAATACGCCTTTGGAACAGCAGCCTTTACGGTCAAGCCTCATGGCTTCTGATTTTCTCGCTGTTCGGTTTGGCTGCCTTTATCAGCAAGTCCAGCCTTAAAAAGCCTACATTAAAACTTGTCGTTTTGACACTATGGTATATCTGGCTCGTGACCATGTTCGTATTTTTCAGCTTCGCGGGATTTTATCATCAGTATTACCTCTGTATGCTGGCTCCGCAGATTGCGGTTCTTTCGGGCGCAGGGTTTGTCGGGATGTTCAGGTACTTCAAATACCGAAAGGGCATAAAACAAATTTTGCTCCCTGTGTCACTCGCCGCCACCCTCGCGGTTGAACTCTACCACGTTTGGAGCTATTCGGCCTTGAGGGCTTGGCTTATACCCATTATGGCTGTAAGCGGCACTGCTGCCCTTATTCTGATGGCCATCTACCTGCTCAAGCCAAGAAGGCCAATGCAAGCACTCATATCTATCTTTACAATGGTATCACTGCTTGCGGCGCCCGTTTACTGGTCGCTTACGCCGGTTATGTACGTTCCAAACGCCACAATGCCCTACGCCGGCCCGGAGCTTGCTTTCCGAGGCGGTATGGGAGGCGGAGCGGTGCAGAACAACACGGAAAATCCCCAGTCAAGCCTTGAAAAATACCTTGTCAAAAACTATAAACCGGGCAGCTATCTTGTAGTTGCGCAAAGGGCTTCCGACGTCGCGCAGCTAATAATTGATACGGGGCTGCCGGCGGTCGCTTACGGCGGCTTTCTGGGCTCAGATAACTCATTGTCGGTCTCTAAACTCAAACAGCTTGTGGCGGAAGGCAAAGTCACATACTTCTTGGTCTCAAGATTTGGCGGCGGACGTGGTAATTCGGAGCTTATCTCCTATGTCGAGCAAAACGCCGTCAAGGTCGACGCTTCAGAATACGGTGGCACTTCAGGCTTTGGCATAGGCTCGGAACTTTACTGCTTTAAAACTACAGGCAAATGATATGCGGCTCAAAAAAGCGCAGGGATAAGTACAAGTGCGTACCTGCCCTGCGCTTCCTTTATAAAAAGGTACTGCAAGTCCCCTTGCAGTACCTTTTACCGATTATTTCTAAGTGACTATATCAGTTCTTTTACTTTTATATAATTCTTGATAAATACTTTACATAGTCTTAATCAAATGTTCATAATCATAGATTATTATATATACATACTTTTTCATAGATCCTCCTCTTAATATATATTCCCCAGCTGCTGCTGGGGAATTTTTTTGCCTAATTTTCTTCTATTGCCGTCGGCGTAGTCTCATGGGTTTTGGGCAAAAACAATACAAACACAGGCACAACGGCATTGATGAGTTTTTCGGTGTCCTCGGTGATTTCGATTCCGCTCGCCATGAGGGCTTTCTTTACCATGTCAATGCAGTCGGCCTGCCGGGTATCATCGACGTTCTCACCAGTCAAAAGCGCGTCCTTATACGTTTTTTCCGCTGCACAGACCGCCCCGTTTGCATATTTAAGCACAGTGTCGACTACTTCTCCTGCGATACCGGGAAGCAGCGGCTTTAGGACATCGGCAATAGGCTGAACGATATTAAGCCCCATATCTATAGCCGAAAGCAGCCCCCCTGTATTTACTTTTTTCTTACTTAAAAATTTTGCCAGCCCGTAGACAACCGCTATCGCGGCAAGGGCTGCACCGATAATTGCGATTTCTTTGATATCCATGCTCATTTCCATTCCCCCGTCAGTTTATCTTTAATTTTTGTCCGACATAAATAATGTACGGCGGCTTAATGCCATTGAGGGCGGCAAGCTTTTGATAAGTCGTATTGTATTTGGCGGCTATTTTACTCAAGCAGTCGCCCTTCTTAACCGTATAGGTCTTGCCCTCCGCCGCGGGCAGCTTTAGAACCTGTCCGACTCTTATAATGTACGGCGCGCGTATCCCGTTGAGGGCCGCTATATCCTGCCACCTGCACCCCATCTGGGCGCCAATCTTTGATAAGCAATCGCCCTTTTTGACTGTATATACCCGCTCCTTTGCTTTTTCCGCCTTGTTCTCTTGGGACAAGTTATCATATTGGGTCAAGTTGTACTGTTCAATCAGTTTTATAAGTTTCTGCGCATAGGTCGGGCTCGTGGCGTAGCCGTCGCTCTGGATTTTTTGGCAGGCGAGCTTGTAATTTTTCTCGCCGATAAGGTTTTTATAGCGCGCATTGGTTACTAAAAACTTTGCGTGGTCAGCTATGCTTTCGTCCCATGAGCCATAGACTCTGAACGCCGCCTTTACTTTAACGGCTCGCCCGTTTACATATTCAGTTGTTGTGAGAATCTGCGTTTTGCCTTTCCATCCGTTTGCCTTGATACCGAAAAGGTTGTTGCCCGGCGCATGTTCGCCCCATCCGCTTTCAAGAATCGCCTGGGCAATCGTCAGCGACGCCAAAATGCCGTAATTCTTCATGCTCTCCTGCGCGCCGCCCTTGACCTTTCCGATAAATTCTGACTGTTTCATTCGACATCCCTTCTTTTTGCTTTTGTTTAATTCGCAAGCCTTTGTTCAATGCCGTCAAGCCTTTTGTGCGCCTGTTTTGAACTCTCCTCGACCCGGGTAACACGCTCGGTCAAATTGTTGATGATTCTGTTCGTATCCTTCTGTTCAAGCAGCACGTCGTCAATGCGCCGCTTTATATACTCTGTGTTGCTTTTAAGTGCGCCCTCGCTCTCATAGTCTTTTTTAATCCCTCTTCTGCAGCCAATCCACCCAAAGATTATGCCGCAAATTGCCGCAGCCGCAGTTATTATTAAATCTATATCCATATCCTCCACTCCCAGAACATTTTCATCATTATTAATACAGCGGGCAAATCCAAAAGCAGACGGCTTCATACAGAAAATTGCCTTTTAAACCGCCTGCCGGGTCATTATTTTGGCGTAAAAGCGCTTGACCCCTGCTTTATTGTTTATAAGACAAAAATCATCAGCACACCCCGCAAGATATATCAGGGATTCCAAATACGCCGGACATAGTTATAAAAAAACATATTTTTACTGCGCCGTCTGACAACTTTTTTTTGCTCCCCGTTTTATAATGTTCATCACCGATACCTTGCACACATCAAATATTTAACGGATGTAAAAAATAAAAGGGAGTTTAACGGAGGCGGCAGCAATATGCCAAAAACTAATATTTTAACCGGTAATTTATCATCAATTCTCGGCCGCAGTGAAGAAAAAAACACTGCACAAACCATATTTCGGGCATTATTCTATTTTGCAGCGGGTATTTTGTCATCACGCGCCCAAATGCTGAACAACTGCGCACCTTTTGGAATAGCGGCGATAGCGGCGGCGGAACCTGGCAGCAGCCTATTTGTTCTTGTAGGGGCTATAATAGGATACATACTGCCTAACGGGGCGGAATATCCGTTGAGATATATCGCAGCAGCGGTGGCTGTTTTCTTGTTCAAGTGGGTACTGGCTGGATTTGAATCGCTGAATTCCCATCCGGCAATCCCCCCTGCCCTTGCGACCCTTGCTTCAGCAATCACCGGCATTGCCGTTGTTGCGGCGGGCGGCGGCATGCCATACGATATCCTTATTTTCATAACCGAAACCCTTATATGCGGCTGCGCCGCATTCTTTTTCGCTAAGTCTTTCAAATATCTAAGCCAGCCGTCTGCCCTTTGGGGGCTGACACAGCACGAGCTTATCAGTGTGACGATAAGCCTCTGCGTATTTTTGCTTTCCCTTGAGCGTATCCAGTTTTCGGGCGTATCTGTCGGCAGGGCAGCGGCAATCTTTGTGATTCTCTGCGCCGCGCGCTACGGCCGGGAAACCGGCGGCGCAGTGATGGGGATTACCGCCGGCATGGTGATGAGCTTAAGCGGCGGCCCTATGTCCGGCATTACCACCAGTTACGGCTTTGGGGGGCTTATCGCCGGCATATTCGCTCAACTGGGAAGGTTCTGGTGCGCTGCGGCTTTCATTCTTGCGGACGCAATAGCGCTCATAACGCTTTCCCCGAGTTTAACAGAGGTTATAACAATGGCTTATGAGGTCGCCGCCGCGTCACTTATCTTTCTAATACTGCCGGAGAAACTCCTCTGCCGCACCTCCGGCCTGTTTGTCCCGCTTCACAGTCAAAGTGAGCACAAGATTCTGCACGACATAAACAAACGGCTCACCTCAGCGGCAGAAGTGCTCGAAGAGATTTCGGAAATGGTCACTGCGATACATACAAAATTAAGCAAAAACGATTCATCCGACATATCGGTTGTTTTCGACGGCGCCGCCGACTTGGTCTGCAAGAACTGCGGCATGCAGGTTTACTGCTGGGGAACCGTCTATAACGACACGATGAACGCGCTGAACGATATCACCGACACCCTCAAAAAGAACAGGGCGATATTGCGTGAAGATATGCCAAAGCATTTCACTGCCCGGTGCTGCAAGCTCACCGACTTCACCGGTGCTGTCAACAGGTGTTTTGCCGAATACTCGGCCCGCCTCGCGGCAGACTTTAAAATTGAGCAGCTCCGGCGGCTTATCGCCCCCGGCTTTTATAACGCCGCCGCGCTTATGCGCAATATCGCGTCCGATTTCTCATCGGTCAAAAAACTGGCCGACGGCGGGGAACGCGTCCGAGCCGCCCTTGCCTCCTGCGGTCTGAACACTGCCGCGTCGCAAGTTTATGTGGACATGCACGGCAGAATGTCCATTGAGGCAGAAATCGAGGGGAAGAGCCGCCGGGTGAGCCGAGAAGAGGTGTTGCGCGCCCTCGCTTCGGCCTGCGGCAGGAAAATGGAAGGGCCGCGAATAATTGAAACAAATAACGGCATAACCCGGATCGCCTTTTCACAAAAGCCCCGCTTCAGCGTAAAGTTCGGGGAAGCCGCAATCCAGAAAACCGGCGAAACGCTCTGCGGGGATGCCTGCGATTCATTTGTGGACGAGCAAGGCAGAGCAATGCTTATCTTGAGTGACGGCATGGGCTGCGGCGGCCGGGCGGCAATCGACAGCAACCTGACTGTAAGGCTCATGTCCCGCCTGCTGCGCTGCGGGTTCGGTTTTGATGAGGCCGCCAGGATTGCTTCGCTGGCGCTTCTTGCAGAATCAGGCGATGAGACTTTTTCCACCATCGACATCGCTTGTATTGACCTTTATGACGGCACCGCAATCTTTTTAAAAGCGGGAGCGTCACCGACTTATGTAAGGCGCTGTGGCAGGGTCGAGCGCATTGAGCCAAGCTCAATGCCTATCGGTATCCTGCCCGAAGCAAAGCTGGCAAAGACAAGCGTCAGGCTGCGGCAGGGCGATGTGGTGGTTGTCGTCTCCGACGGGGTCATAGCAGATGGCGACTCGTTTATAATCCGCGAGATTGAGAAATTCGACGGCGAGCCCAGAAGCTTCGCGCGGTTTTTAGCAAAAAAGGCAAAGGAACAGCGCAGCGACGGTCACGACGACGACATCACCGTCATGGTCGCAACAGTGTCTTAAGAACAACAAAAAACGGCATGGGAATCAACTGATTCTCATGCCGTTTTTGCATTTCTAACTGGTTTTTTCGATTTTTCAGCAACTTGCGGTATGTTGCTTTTATCAATTCAGTGTGTCCTCAAACCCAAAACTTGCGCTGAGGAAACGGCTGTTACAGCCTACGGTTTTGCCGGCATAACAAGGCTTTTGTTGTGGTTATATTTTAAACTTTTATTTGAGGGCTTTATTAAACGCTCAAAGGGCAGCTCTGATACACCTATCTTACAAATCAGTTTGAAAACATCGCCCTGAGTTCACCGAGTGCCTTTTTTTCAATGCGCGAGACATAAGAGCGTGATATCTTGAGCTTTTCTGCCACTTCTCTCTGTGTCTTGGGGGTATACCCGTTAATGCCGTACCTCATTTCAATAATAAGGCGTTCTCTTTCGCCCAACGCCGACTTTATATATTTATGCAGCTTTTCCGACTTCATTTTAAAATCAACATCGTCAAGGACGGTGTCATCACAGCTCACCACATCCATCAGCGTAAGCTGATTGCCGTCCTTATCGGTATCTATCGGGTCGCTTATGTAAACATCCTGGGCCGATTTCTTCTGATTGCGGAAATACATCAATATTTCGTTTTCAATGCAGCGCGCTGCATAAGTGGCAAGTCTGGTTCCTTTGTTGCTGTCAAAGGTGGATACTGCTTTTATAAGTCCTATCGTGCCGATAGAGATTAAATCATCCTGGTCGCGGGCGTTTGAGTAATACTTTTTGATAATATGGGCGACAAGGCGCAGATTGTGTTCAATCAGTATATTCCTTGCCTGTTCATCGCCTTTTTTCAGCAGTTCAAGATACTTTTTTTCCTCCGCAGCTGTCAAGGGTCTGGGGAATGAGCCGGAATTCGTTACATGGAGTATAAAAAATAAGAGGTTCACCGCAGTGACACCAATTGATGAAAATAGCATGCAGGCACCTCCGCCGCGGCAAAAATTTAAGCGGACATACATCCGCTTTATGTTTTGCCGTATAAAATTATATGAAAATTTCGGCGATAAGGTGCAAGTACATTACGCGCCAGCGGTTGCCCCCGCTCAAGAGCGGCTCACAAGGCCGGTACACCAACGTCAAAACCGGTACATTCATGAATAAATGTCAACAAAGCCCTCAAATTATTAAGCCCTGATCTCTTTATTTTCGCTGATCTGCAAGATAACTCCTTCCGTTCTATCGCATGAACTTGTATGTCTATATCAAACAGGAAAAGCGCTTCTGTATTTCTAAAGATTTTGCATAAAAGTTCTTGTATACAAGATTATTTCATGATATACTGTTGCCGAAACTCAAATCAACAAACGAAGGAATAAAATATGGAAAACATTCGGTTAACTGAAAAAATCTCGTATGGTTTTGGCGATCTTGCAAGCAACCTTGGATACGCCGTAATCTGCTGGTACATGACATACTATTATACCAATATCGTTAAGCTTGACACAGCCATTGTCGGAGTAGTTATGCTGACAGCAATGCTGGCAGACAGCATAATGGATGTGGTCATGGGGATAGCGGTAGACCGCACAAAGACCCGGTTCGGCAAGGCAAGGCCATGGATTCTTTGGATGTTTGCGCCGTTTTCGGTCATGCTGGCAATGATGCTTTCTGTCCCCGAGTGGAACAACGCCGGGAAAACGATATATGTTTTTGCAACTTACCTGCTGTTCAATTTATGCTATTCGGCGATAAATATTCCGTATGGAATTCTCAATACCCTGCTCACCAGAGACCAGTATCAGCGCTCCGTTATAAATATTTTCAGAATGTTTATGGCCTATGGCGTAACCATTCTTATTAATGCTGTCATGCTGCCATTTGTTGATTTGTTGGGCGGAGGATTGGCCGGCTGGCGCTTTGCAGGGATCATTCTGGCCTCGATTGCCGCAGTTTTGTTCCTTATTACGTTCTCGCAAACGAGGGAACGGGTAAAGCCGGAAGAAATTAGCGGGCAGCAGCATGTTTCCGTTATGAATGGCATAAAGGCGCTCTTTCATAATAAATACTGGATTGTAATAGCTGTCTACGCCATTTGCCTTTATGTGTTTACTACAATTAATTCCAGCGTTACAGTTTACTATATGCAAAATATTTTAGGCAGTTCAAATTTGGTAGGCCCGATGTCGATGGCCTTTTATATCCCGATTGTGGCCGGCATGATGCTCTTGCCGCTGTTTATCCGCCGTTTTAGCAAGCGCAACCTGGCCATTGCCGGTATATTCATTACCTTTGCGGGAATTCTGGTCATGAATTTTTCGCCGGATAACATCTATCTTATCGCTGTTGGAAACGTGATCAAAGGCATCGGTATGACGCCGATTTACGGGACATTTTACGCAATGGTATCCGATATAATCGAATATGGCCACTGGGCGACCGGCGTCCGCACGGAAGGTTTAATTTACAGTGCCTCCAGCTTCGGTATAAAGGTCGGGTCTGGAATCGGCTCGGCTGTTTTGTCCTGGACACTTTCTCTCGGCGGATATATCGGCGGCGCCGCAAAGCAGTCGGGTTCTGCGCTGTTTGCCATCCGCTTTCTGTATATTCTGCTGCCCTTTGTTTTGCTTGGCATTATGGTTGTCATTCTGCTGCAGTACCGGCTGGACAGCGAATATGACCATGTGATTGCCGATTTGGAACATGGCAGAACACGTGCAGCCAGCAATAAATCTATTTAAGCTTTTCTATCCTACACAAAAAACGGCAGGGATAACAGCTTGTTATCCCTGCCGTTTTATATTGTTTTTATCTTTCTTCGTAGTCACGTGCAGCTTTCAGCCGGTCATACAGTTCGTCATCATCCATCTGAGGCGTTGTCGTTGTCTGCAGAAGTACTCTGTTGAACCGCTTATCCCATACATATCCACGCTCCCATGACAAGAAGAGCGAGTCGTCCCCCAGTGCTCTAATCCAGCGGCGGGTAGTATTCAACGCATAGACCGTCAACCTAAGGCCGTCCATACATTCATTGCGGTAAAAATGGACCCACTTGCCGTGTTCCGCCGGTTTCAGTGCCGAAACAGCGCTCTTGGCAATCCTCATGGCCTCACTGACACAGAGATATGCTTCAAGCGGGTCTTGAGCCTGCATTTTCCAATACCCTTCGCAGAACTTGAGCGCAGCCTCACAGCCCAATTTGTGCAGCTTTGCCTGCAGCAGGACACCGTCTTCAAAAGGAGCTTTATTGCCCTTCATACTCGCCCTGACTCTCTCACATTTCAGCAAAAATGCACGCCAACGGTCCACAGCGCTTTTCAGTTTTTCCTCATACCATGCGACCTGCTCGTCAAAGGGCACGTTGCCGGTAGCCCACAGAAGCTCCGTTTCTGTCTCACTGCCTTTGCCTTTTATCCAGTGCGAAATTATTGAACGCATCGGATAGTGATAAAATTGCTCGCCGGCATGTTCATCTTCATTTGGCCCGTATTGGATCGGGCAGTCGAAATATTCACGGAGACATTCCGCCACCGCGTCACAATCGTCCGGGAAATATGTCTGGGTAAACTGTTTGAGGTGCTCTTCAACATCGGCCGCTCCGTCTGTCCACAGCTTTGACACCAAATCAAGAAGATAAGTATGCGGCCGAATATTTCCGCAGTTGCAAATCAGGTATTCGTCCGCGCCGCTCTCAAATGCTTTTTGCAGCTCCGATGCCACAAGAGACGGCGGATTGGGCAGCATGGTCAGGTGGTTGGAGGCTTGTAGGTCATGGAAAGTCACGTGATAGTACAGACCATGCGGCCCCGTATCGCCTGGTTTGGGAAGCGCGGGTACACGCGGGTTAAGATTCCATTGGCGCCTTGAAACCATACGGGCGTATCCATTATCGGCCCAGATTTTAATGACGCCATCAGGAATGGTGATATAGCCGTCTTTATAGAGCTGCATGATTTCGCCGTAAAGATTTGTGCAGCAAATCGGATTATCAAAGTATTCATGCAGAATATCATACTGCCGCTTGATAATAGAGCTGATAAGCTCACCGCGGGCTTTAGGGGTATTGAGAGACGGGTCATCGTCCCAGAAGGGCTGATCCCCTTGTCCGCGGAAACCAAGCGTCCAGATTACATCGGAATCTTTTTGTTCCTCAATGGCTTCTCTCCACAGCGTTTCAAAGAGCTTTTGGTTTTTAAGATAGCTGGGGTCTTCATCGGGGTAGGCTGTCAGGAACATTTTCGCACCCATCGGCTCCGCATGATGATGGGTTATGATAAGTCCCATTTCAGAAGCAAGCTGCCGTGTATGGCGGCTGACCTCGCCTGTGCCGGGAATGACCATATTTCCGCCGCAGCGCAGAAGGGCCTCAAAAGCTGGTTCCCAGGTCATTCTATCATACCTGTCATCATGCCACCCGAGCAGCAGCACCTCGTCGTTGATGAAAAATCCGCGGTAGCGTACCTTGAAAGGTTTTGAACGGTAGGTCTGCTGGGGTATCATCGCCCGCTCAAGCCTTGCGGGCGGTGTGTCATTCCAGAAATGGAACGGCGGCACTTTAAGGTAAGTCCGGCTCAGATACAGCAGCCCGTAGATTGTTCCGCGTATGTCTGTTCCTGTGACAGTCAAAATCTGTTTGCCGCCATCATCCGAAAAAGTCAGCAAAAAGGTCTCGGGCGCTCCCTCGGCTCCTGTTTTTACATGAATTTCATTTTGGACTCCCCGCCCGGACGGGGTGCAGAAAACGCGCTTCATATCGCGGCGCAAAACATTGGCCGCCCACTCAACAGGCTTGGACGAATCCTCGACAATAATGTGGGTTTGCGCATTAAATTCAAAATTGCTCATACTAACGATCCTTTCTTTTTTGACCTTTCCGTACAGTCTTTATCGCTAATGTTTTTTTAGCCACTGTTTTTACGACGGTTTGCCTTACCTGCGCTTGAGTTTTTATTATATTTTCTTGTTTTAACCTAACTGTTCACACCCCGGAGTAAGCGCTGAATCCTCCATCAACCGGAATGACAACTCCGGTTACAAATCCGGATTCCTGCTCGTCACACAGATACATCAATGTGCCAATCAAATCCTCCGGTTTCCCGAACCGCTTCATGGGCGTATGGTTCAAAATCTTGTGGGAACGTTCCGTCAATGAGCCGTCCGGATTGCGCAGAAGCTTCGCGTTCTGTGCTGTTTCAAAGAAGCCCGGCGCAATCGCGTTCACGCGGATTCCAACATCAGCAAGGTATACGGCAAGCCACTGGGTGAAGTTGCTGACTGCAGCCTTGGCCGCGCTGTAAGCCGGAATCTTTGTCAGCGGGCGGTATGCGTTCATCGACGAAATATTCAGAATGACTGCTCCCTCGCGCCCTACCATTTTAGGCGCAAAAATCTGCGTTGTCAGCATGGTGCCTGTGCAGTTCAGGGAAAAGACAGACTCAAGATCCTTTGCCGGGATATCAAAAAATGTATAGTTGCCAGCAGATTTATTTTTAAGGTCATCAAAAGACAAAACTTCTTTGGTGGTTGTGCCGCGCGGGCTGTTTCCGCCTGCGCCGTTTATCAGAATATTGCATGGGCCGTAAACTTCTGACACTTTGGCTTCAGCAGCTTCCATACTCGCTTTGTCCATAACATTGCAGGCAATGCCGATTGCTTCGCCGCCGTCATTTTTAATCTCCTGCGCAACTTGGTCACATTCTTCCTGAACAAGGCCAAGAATTGCAACTTTCACGCCGACTTTTGCAAGCTCCTTTGCAAATCTGCTGCAAAGAACGCCGCTGCCGCCGGTAATAACCGCAACACGGCCTTTTAAGTTTTCTCTCATTAAAAAGGTCTCCCTTTCATTGATAATAAATTTCAAATCTATTGATAAAACTGTCCGGCCAGGAATTTGCTTAATTTTGCATCGGCTACTTTGCCATTCCCAGAAAAGCTGCGCCCAATATGCCCGCGTCGTTGCCAAGCCGCGCCGCCCGAAGAATTGGCTGCCGTTTGCTGCCGCGGCTGTAGCTTTCCCGCAAAAGGATTTCGCGGATCGGGGCAAGCAGAGTTTCTCCCTCCTTGGAAATACCTCCGCCAATGCAGACAATATCCGGTTCAAGCGTATTTACAAGGTTTACGATGCCGCAGCCTACATATTCAATATAGCGCTGCACTACCTCTGTTGCTGCTTTATCGTTTTGACGCATTCCGTCAAAGGCCGTCTTTCCGTTTACGGATTCAAGGCTGTTTCCGGCAATCTGCCACATCAGGCTGTCGGGGTGCTCAATCATGGACTGCCGGGTCTGTTCAACCAGAGCAGTAACAGACGCATACATTTCCCAGCACCCGCGGCGGCCGCAGTTGCAGGGCTTTCCGCCGAAGCAGATGACGGTATGACCTATTTCGCCTGCCGCAAAGTTCAGTCCGCTGACAATCTTGCCGTTCATCAGCATACCTGCGCCGATTCCAGTTCCAAGTGTCACCATTACGGCATTATTGATTTTTTCTCCGTGAACATTTATATCCGTATCAACTGTAAACTCGCCGAGTGCAGCCGCATTTGCATCATTTTCAATATAAATGCTTTTTTTAAGCCTTTTGCCCAGCATATCCGCCAATGGTACGTTAATAAAATCTATGTTGTTGGCGTACTCCACAATGCCGGTAGCTGGATCCACCGAGCCGGGAACCCCTACGCCAACATATTCTACTTCCCCAAATGAACATCCTGCTAATTCCGTTACTTCGTAAGCAAGTGCGGCAATATCGTCAGCAATGGCCTCTGCAGGACGTGGCATTGCGGTTTTTTTGGAGCGGGACGCAATGATTTTTTTGTCTGCAACAAGGCCACACGCAATATTTGTGCCGCCTAAATCAATCCCAATGGTTAACATATGATTCTCCCAGATGATTAATAGGTTTTGGTTATCTTATTAAGCATGCGTGGCTGGTCCGGGTTGAGTCCGCGTATTTCAGCAAGGCTGCAGGCAAACATCTGGGCCAAGACAACATTAACATAAGGCGATATATCTTCATCAATGCCGCCGGGTGTACTGATTGAACAGTCTCCCAGCGCGCGAAGTTTTTCTGAATCCGAAAAAACCAGAATATCGGCTTGCGCTTTTCTTGCCTTTTCTATAATTTCATAGGCGTCCCTTTCGCTGGGACCGCTCGGCGCGAAAATGAGCACCGGCATATCCTTCTGCAGCATTGCCATAGGGCCGTGTTGAAAATCGGAAATTGCGAACGCCTTTGCGCGGATATAGTTGGTCTCTTCGATTTTTAATGCGGCTTCCAGTGCAATAGCGTAATTGATACCGCGCGCAAGTACGAAGCACTCTTCCATAAAGCGATAGCGTTTCGCAATTGATTTGACCTCATCAAATTGCGCAAATGTTTCCTGAATCTTTTCGGGTATAACCTCAAGCTTTTCAAAAAACGCCCTGTCACCGGACCATTTTGCCACCAGACTCGCCAGCAAGATCATCTGCGCAGTAAATGTTTTGGTAGCCGCAACACTCTTCTCTTCACCTGCAAAGCAGTTCAGGTGATACTTTGCAGTCTTTGCCAGCGGCGAGTCGGAATAGTTAGTAATAGCGACCGTAACAGCGCCTTGCTCACTGGCAAGCTGCAAAACCTCACGGACATCCTGCGCCTGACCGGACTGGGATATTCCGATTACCAGCATGTCTTTATAATCAGGGCGTTTATTATATAAAGTCAAAACAGAAGGGGCAGCAAGGGCGACTTGACAGCCCTTGCGACTTTCCAGGATATATTTGCCGTAAACGGCAGCATGATCCGAGGTGCCGCGTGCAGCCATAACAACAAAACGGATTCCGCGGCTGTTAAGCTCGGAAACAATACTGTCAATCTGCGCGCTGTTTTCCTTGAGACACCGTCTTGTAACCACTGCCTGTTCCAAAATTTCATTTTTCATTAATGACATTGGATATTCTCCCTTTTTTCTTATGAGCGGATTTGTGTGCACAGCCTAAACTTATTTCACAGAGCCGGTGGTCAGGCCGGAGACAAAGTATCTCTGGAAGGAGATGAACAGAATAAGAATTGGAATAGTCGCAATAATCGCATAGGCAGACATGGAGCCGAAATCTGCCATACGGGAGCCAAGCGCATTTTTAACGCCGACGGGCAGCGTACGCATGATATCAGAAGAAGTAAGAGACAAAGCGATTATATACTCGTTCCATATACGCACAAAGACAAAAATTGCAGAAGCGCCGATTCCGGGAAGAGCCAATGGCAGAATAACTTTATAGAAGGTTTTAAGCTGAGTGCATCCATCTAGCATAGCCGCTTCTTCAAGCTCCGTCGGGATTGACTCAAAGAATCCTTTCATAATCCAGACCACAACCGGGATACCAGTGGCCATATAGGCAAGAATAAGTGCAACATACGTATTGAGCAATCCGAGCTTATACATGATTACATAAAGCGGAATGATGCTCAAAAGGGCCGGGATCATGCGGACAGCAATAAACATATAGAAAAAGGCGTGCCGGAGGGGAAATTCTTTTTTCGCGATAACATATGCTGCAAGCGAGCCTAAGAGCAACGACAGGAACAGTGCAAAAAATGAAACGATTACACTGTTTAAAAAGTAACGCGGGAGCGGAGAATTCATAAAGGCTCTCATGTAGTTTTGCAGCGTGGGGCGCTTAGGAATCAGAGAAGGGGTTGTATCATTCCACTCTGTCTGCGTTTTAAAAGACAGGCTAAGCAGCCATAAAAGAGGAATAAGTGAGACGACGGTCCAGATAATTGAATAAGTATATGCCCCAAGATTGCCGAGATGTTTCTTTAAATTCATGCTGTGTTTCCTCCTTATGCCAACTCATTGGTACCCTTGAGCAATTTGCTGTAGACTACGGTAAGTAGTGCATTGATGACAAACATCAGCACGGCGATGGTTGAACCAATTTCAAACTTACCGTATTTGAAGGCCGTATTATACATGTGAATGCCAAGCAGGTTTGTTTCTTGAAGCGGTCCGCCGCCTGTCAGGGCATAAACCAGGTCAAATTCATTAAATGTGCTGATAGTGATCCAAACAAAATTAACAAGCATAGTCGGCTTAAGAAGGGGTAGTGTGATTTTTGTAATAACTTTTAACGAAGAAGCTCCGTCAACGCGAGCCGCCTCGTAAAGTGATGTAGGAATACTCTGCATACCTGCAAGTTCGAGTACCATCGTAAACGCCATGCCGAACCATGTGTTAGCGCCGATGATCGCATACATGGCACTTCCAGAACCAAGCCAGCTGACAGGTTCACGGATCAAATGAAGCTTTAACAGAATAAAGTTCAGCAGTCCGCCGCTGGACGGTTCATAAATAATTGTAGCGATAATAGCGACAATAACAGGAGAGAGGGTCCATGGCAAAACAATTGCAGCTCTATAAAAAGTGCGCCCGAATATATTTTTGTTCAGTGCTATAGCCAGCGTAAAACCAAAAAAGAACTGCAGAATTACGCACCAGAAGGTATAAATAAATGTTTTCCAAAGGGCAATCCAAAACTGAGAATCGCTAAGTACAGTGATATAGTTGGACAAGCCGACAAAGTGACGGTTAAAAATAAGAAAATTGCTTTTAAATACGCTTAAGTATACAGCGTAAAAAGCCGGATAAAGTGCAAACAGCAAAACAATAATAAACGCAGGCAATAGTGCAATATAAGAAAATGCAATCTCACTGCCTTTTCTTGTTTTCATGATATCCTCCAAATTTAAAATAATAGAAAGGGAACATGGACATAGTCCATGTCACCTTTCTATTAACTATTATTTTATTTTGCCTGAGACTCTGCTGCTTTCTGCGCGTCTGCAAGAGCCTGCGCCGGTGTTGCTTTCTTCATAAGAACCTTCTGAATCGCTGCACGATACTGGGATGAAATCAGATCGTAATACTGGGAGTTTGAACGTGCTCTTGCATACGGCATAACATCTACGAAAGATTTAAATGCATCATTTGAGGTAAATACAGGATCTTTTACAGCGGATTTGCGAAGGCCGAGGTTTCCTGTACCATACTGGAAAATATCAACCATGTGCTCTGGTGTTGTGCAATAATCGATCCAGCTCCATGCTGCATCCTTTAAAGCGCATTTTTCGAAAATTACCCATGTGCCATAACCTGCTGCGGTATAAGAGTTAGTAACTGTGGCACCGTCAGGAAGAGGAATGGGAGCTGAAGCAAACTTATCTTTTAAATTCTCGTTCTTCAAGAAGGAAGCGTCGCTGTTCCATTCCCAAGAACCAACAATAGCCATAGCAGCCTGACCGCCGTTAATGAGTTTTGCAACTTCCTTCTTTGTGTTCATATAGCTGTTCGGAGGAGCAACCTTGTCAACATTAACGAGCTTGTTCATAAATTCAAGGGTCTTTACAACTGCGTCGTTTGTAAGAGTCGGCTTTCCTGATTCATCCATAATGTCGCCGCCGAGATCCCAAATCCACGGGAGGGAGCGCATTGTTGTATGCTCACTGTCGCCGCCGTTCAGCGCAAAGCCCCAAACGGTTGTATTGCCGCTTGAATCCCTTTGTGTGAGCTTCTTGGCGGCATCTTCAAGCTCGCTCCATGTTTTCGGCGGGTTTGAAATGCCTGCCTTTTCAAACAGGTCCTTACGATAAATCAACGTACGGACATCGCCGTCACCCGGAATACCATATACTTTTCCGTCAAACTGAACCGTTTTCCAAATGTTTTCCGGATAGTCGCTGGCCTGTCCCCATTTTTCAACATAAGAATCGAGTGGTGTCAAAGTACCGGTTGTTACAAACTCTGCAAGGTTCTGGCCGTCAATATAAGCAACATCGGGTCCGTTGTTCGCGGCAAGTGCAGTCAACAGCTTTGTGCGAATGTCGTCATTTGCAATAGCTTCTGTCGTAAGCGTTACATTCGGATAGTTCTTTTTGAATTTCTCCAGGACGGGGTCGATTGCTTTTCTGTATTCGCTCTTATAAACGTCGCTCCAATCCCACACTGTTAAAGTGCCGGAGGGGCTGCTGTCTGATGATGACGATGATGCAGCAGAACTAGAAGAGTTTTTGTTGCTACATCCCGCAGTTGTTACGGTCAGCATCATTGCAGCCGTAAGAACAAGTGCGATACTTTTTTTCATTCTTCTCATCCACCCTTTTTTTCATTTTTTAGAAAGATGTTTTGTTCCGATTCATTCTTGGAATCAGAACGAAGAGTAGCCGTATATAAAGTTATACGGTTGCCTCCTCTAGAATGCGGGAATTTGTATACCACCTTTATTTTAACACATATTGAATAAAAATCAATACCAACTGGGATACTTGTTAAAAAATATTTTTTACACTAATTATACTAAAAAAAGTCCTGGTAATTACTAATATTATGCGCAATAATTATAAAATAATAATAGCAAAAATAATATTTATAAGAATTAATAGACAGATGGATACAAGTGTGCTATAATACTATCTTGTATACCAGATGTTTTTTAGGAAAGGAAGGTGTACCACTACGAGATACAATTATGACAAATATAAATCCGTGCTTCCGCAATGGGGGCCATATTCCAAAAAGTACATGGGCATTTCTCATGTGGTCGATAAGGATCACAAAAAAGGGATTCGATTTGACTGTGTAGTGCACCCAACCATTGCAAACAGCAACGTACCCGTGCCTAATGTTACTGTTCCGTCAAACTATCATCCATGGAACGCAAAACCGGATTTGTCATTTTACGAATATCGATACGATCTCGAGTGGAAAGATCGTGTCTATGCAGACGTATCCTTTTTAAAATTGACCGAAAATGCATCCGTCATCCGCGTAGAATATCACAACAATACGGAACTGTCACAGAACTGCATGCTCAACTACTTTTGTTCTTTAGAATACCCGTCATTGCAGCGAAGCCGCGTTGGTCTTCCGAAACATCATGTCTGCATTGACGCGTGTGACTATACAGAATTTGAATACAAAAACAGCAGGCCCTGGGACGAGCAAAATCCGGACGGTCTCAAAAAAGGCGAATTTCTTGACCCCTCCTTTCTAAACGGAAGGGGGCTCGGCGACCGAATTGATGCAAGCCATGTACCTCAGTTGCATTTTCTGCCTTTCGGTGCCGAAGCAGGCGACCGCGTTTTATACCGGTTTGACGTTTCAAAGCCATTTGCTGACGCAGTACTGACAATCCGGTATCGCTGCCCGCGTCCCAAAGGAAATACAGCCTTCCGCCTGGCCGGAGCTGTTCAAGCCTCCATCACATTTGGCGCGGACACAGCACTTCATACAGCCAATGTTGAAATTGGAGCGGTCAGCGCCGGTTCTCAGACATTGGAGTTTATATCAGAAGGCGGAGCAGGCGTTGAATTGGACTGCTTGATTCTGACCGAAAAAGAAGACGCTGGTTCAATTGTCTTTGACACCACGCCGTACAACAATCTGCCAGAAATTCAAGAAAAAGGTCAGACTATATATTATCGTTACCCTGAAATTGATCAAATATACGGGCTGCGGGTATTCAGCGATCATATCCGGCGCCGCAGGATTGAAACAGGTTGCCTTGAAGACGCGATGATTTCACGGCTTTCCAATCCGGATATCACCTTTGACGATGTCACAGAGCCGTTTACACGCTCATTCAGCCGCAAACACAGTGACGACGGGTTTTACAGCAACACCATTATCCATTCCATTTTTATTGAACCTCACAAGACCCATGTGGAATACGCGGTTGTATTTACTGGAAGCTGTCCGGATATCAGTGCAGAGGAATGTGAGGCGCTTTATCAGAAGCGTCTGAAAGAAACACCGGCACTCGATTTTAGCGTTCATGGCAAGCAGTTTGAATTCAGCAACAGGCTTTTGCGCAGCACGCTGCTTGTCAATACCGTTTATCCGATTTACCGGCACGGCAGCTATATCATCCATCATACCCCCGGCAAACGGTGGGATTCCCTCTACACTTGGGATTCCGGCTTTATCGGCTTAGGATTGCTGGAATCCGAGCCAAAACTTGCTGAATATATACTGGATACCTACCTCAGCGATGAGGAAAACCCGGACTTTGCCTTTTTGCATCATGGCTCGCCGGTTCCGGTACAAAGCTATCTTTATCTGGAGCTGCTCAATAGGACTAATGATAAAACATCGCTCTACACCTATTACGATAGGGCGCGCCTATATTACGAATATCTTGCTGGGCGTGCGCACCACTCCACCACAGCTCGTTTTAAAAGCGGCCTGACAAGCACCTATGACCTCTTCTACAGCTCCAGCGGAATGGACGACTACCCCGCCCAAGTATATACCCATCAGCACGCTCTGGAACGCAGCGTCGCGCCTGCGATCTCTTCGTCGCAGGTGATTCGCTTTGCCAAAATCTTGCGCATGATTGCACTTCACTGCGGCAGAGAGCAGGATGTGGCTGTATATGACGCCGATATCGCACGCATTACAAAGGGCCTGCAGGATTATTCATGGGATGAGGACTGCGGCTATTTCAGCTATGTAGTGCATAACGAACAGGGTGAGCCTACAGGCATTTTGCGCAATGAGCAGGGCGAGAATTTGAACAAAGGCTTCGACGGCGTTTATCCGCTTGTTGCCGGCGTCTGCACCGAACATCAGAAAAATATTCTGCTTGAACATCTGAAATCCACCAAAAACCTGTTCAGCAAGGTCGGCCTGAGCGCCGTTGATATGTCAAGCAGCTATTTCCAAAACAACGGTTACTGGAACGGCAGTGTCTGGTTCTCGCATCAGTGGTTTTTCTTCAAAACCATGCTTGACCTCGGTGAAACCGACTTCGCCTTTAAAATCGCCGATACTGCCCTTAGATCCTGGAAGCGCGAGGTTGATGCCTCTTACAACTGCTTTGAAATGCTCAACATTGCAACAGGGCGCGGCGGCTGGTTCCATCAGTTCGGCGGTTTATCCGCCCCTATCAACATCTGGGCAAACGCCTATTACAAAAAAGGCACCGTCACTGCCGGTCTGGATACCTGGATCGCGAAGCGCGATTTTGCCCCAGACTACAGCGGGTGCTCAATTGATTTTGAATATCATGGCAATGGTCATTATTCCATTATCGTTGTCCTTTCGGATGATGAAAAGAAGCATTATCAAGCCTCATTGAACGGCGAACCGGTTGCTTATAAGGAACGCTTCAAGGGCGTTTTGGAATTCACATTTGACAAAAACTGCAAAGGCGGAAACCTTTCTGTATGGTGATTAAATAAAACAAAAAAAGCGGAACGGTTTCCCGTTCCGCTTGTAACGCCGGTTTAGCTCATATCTGTTTTGGTGAAATATTGTGGATACTTGTTTACTATTGCATAGAAGTTGCTTAATCCCCCAAAAATATGTTCCTGATAGATTTGCTTGATGGTTTGCATATCACTGTGTATTAACGCTTCAACAATTTTTTCATGTTCTTCGCAAAGATTTGTGAGGACTGTTTCATCCTTTAAATTATTTAATGTACGGTACCGGTGATAATGAGGGCCGATGTTAAGCATATATTTCCAAAGGCTCGGTTTCCCTGCCTGTGAAAAAATTGTGCTATGGAACACATTGTCATGCTTAATGAAGTTCCGTGCTTTTGTCATCATATCCATTGATTCGCTCAAAAGTTTCTTTTGCTGCGCAATCTGAAACTGGAGCCGGATAATTTGATCCTGTGACAGCTTTCCGCACAGATCTTCAACAACAGCAAGCTCAATTTTTTCCCTAAGGTACATCATATCGGCGAGATCGCTCATATCAATCCGCGTAACGTAGGTTCCCTTTTGAGGAATGATTTTTAAAAATCCCTCCACTTCCAGCCGCTTGAATACATCCCGGATGGGTGTGCGGGAAACATTAAAGCGTTTTGCAACTTCGATTTCGCTGATACGCTGATTGGGCGGGATAATTAAAAAAGTAATCTCGTCTTTGAGCGTCTCATAAATTGGGGCTGCAGAATTAGTCTTATCCATGTATTTCACCTTATTTCATATGTTTAACCGACAGCATAATATTAACATGGTTTAAGCTGATATGCAAGTTAATGAAATTAAAATGCTGTTTTAAACAAATTGCATAATTTTATTCTTGCGTTTTTGTATACAAATTATCTCCGCATAATGGCTTTGCTTTGAGCCAAAATGAGTACCAAACAGGACGAAGTAAATTCTTTGACACTCCGTATTAAAACATTTTTGAATGATAAGAATTCAGCAGTAAGGCTTTCACCTTCTGCATTGTTCTGAGAATTTTCAAATTTCAATCAAAAATCCCCTAATGATAAATCGTTCTAAAAGGAGCTGAAGCACTTGAAAATGTCGTTTCGTTGGTATGGCGCCAACGATCAGGTTACTTTAGAAAAAATCCGGCAAATTCCCGGAATGCAGGTCATTGTTACGGCAATCTACGATGTTCCTGTAGGTCAGGTATGGGAATACGAAAGAATTCTTGCCCTTAAAAAACAGATTGAAGACGCCGGACTCCGCTTTGAGGTTGTGGAAAGCCTTCCTGTGCACGAAGATATAAAACTGGGCTTGCCGACACGTGACAAATATATAGAAAACTACATCAAAAGCCTGCACAATCTTGCTAAGGCAGGCATTAAGGTAGTCTGTTATAACTTTATGCCGGTATTTGACTGGACACGCACAACAGTCGAGTACCCTCTCAAAGACCATTCCAAAACACTGGCCTATTTTAAAAAAGACCTTGAAAACATTAATGTCTATGACGATGATGTTTCCCTGCCGGGTTGGGACACCTCATACAAGAAAGAGGACTTGCGGCACATTTTTGAACAGTACAGCCATATTGACGAAGAATCACTTTGGAGCAACCTGACTTATTTTCTTCGTGCGGTTGTGCCTGAAGCCGAAAAAAGCGGCATCAAAATGGCTATTCACCCGGACGATCCACCGTGGAACATTTTTGGTCTGTGCCGCATTATAACCTGCGAGAAAAACATCGACCGCTTTCTCAAGATTGTGGACAGCGAAAGCAACAGCTTGACCTTCTGCACCGGATCGCTTGGCTGTACGCCTGACAATGATATCGTTTCCATGGTAAGAAAATATTCCGCACAAAAACGCATTGCATTCGTACATCTGCGCAATGTCAAATTTGACAACGATGGAAACTTTTATGAAACCAGCCATCTTTCTTCAGATGGTTCCTTGGATATGGTTGCCATCCTCAAAGCGCTGCATGATACAGGTTTTGACGGGTACTGCCGACCGGATCACGGCCGTATGATCTGGGGTGAAACCGGCCGTCCGGGTTACGGTCTGTATGACCGGGCACTGGGAGCCTGCTATATTAACGGAATCTGGGAAACATTAGAAAAGGAAAAATGCTCAAGCCATTAAAAAGTTCCCCTGCGCTTTATTCCCTTTCCTTGAGAACACTGCCGCTTTGGTTTCTATTCTTTTGCAAAACAGTCTCCTCAGAACAGCGCAATTAATACAAGCCAATAAATAACACCATGAATAAATTCTCTGGATATATCTATTGCCTCCTTCAAACTTCCCTGCATCCGTGAGAATTGGTTCAGATGCCAAAGCGGCAGCATTGATTTTATAATAAATAGGGCTGTAGCAAAACAGCCCGGAAAAAGATGGGGCAGCGGCTCAAAAGGTTGGCTGCTCTTTATTTTTTCGCAAAAGGCATTTTCTGCTTTAACTAACTGTTTTGGTATCCCGCCAAATTAAGCGCAATTTGGCGGGATAATTTTTATACTGCATTTTAATAAGAGAGGGCCGCCAAGCTTGAAGCTTGGCGGCCCTTTTTGTTGCTCCCGCGTGGGGAGCGACTTATATGACGCTGTCATAGGGTCCAAAAATTTAACTATTTCAATCCACGCTCCCGCGTGGGAAGCGACTTGAAAAAATATTGCGCCAGTGGTTAAAGAAACTAAGAATTTCAATCCACGCTCCCGTGTGGGGAGCGACTTTGCGCAATCGGAGACCTAATATGCAGGGAGGATATTTCAATCCACGCTCCCGTGTGGGGAGCGACGGCTCTGCGCGCTTTACAGCGCGAGGCTGACGCATATTTTTAATTTCAATCCACGCTCCCGTGTGGGGAGCGACGAATCCGAGAGTTGAGGTAACCTTGACGGAGTTATATTTCAATCCACGCTCCCGTGTGGGGAGCGACCATCTTGTATTATCGGATGGCCTGCATTGGGTTAAATTTCAATCCACGCTCCCGTGTGGGGAGCGACTTGCGCAATCGGAGACCTAATATGCAGGGAGGATATTTCAATCCACGCTCCCGTGTGGGGAGCGACCGCAGTTAAAAGATGATATTGACACATACCTCAAAATTTCAATCCACGCTCCCGTGTGGGGAGCGACATTATCTCAAATGTTCGCCGTGTCAAAAAATGACGATTTCAATCCACGCTCCCGTGTGGGGAGCGACATGTAATTGATATTAATATTTTCATTATAGGCAAAATTTCAATCCACGCTCCCGTGTGGGGAGCGACAATATTGGAACTCCCAAATATCTTATATTCATGATATTTCAATCCACGCTCCCGTGTGGGGAGCGACTCGTCGTTGAGATCATCGCGTAAAGCGGCAGGAGGATTTCAATCCACGCTCCCGTGTGGGGAGCGACAGTCGGTAATGACGGCATGGCGTTTACTCATGCAAATTTCAATCCACGCTCCCGTGTGGGGAGCGACCAGTTGCCTTTACCTTTGCGGCTTGTTCATCGTATTTCAATCCACGCTCCCGTGTGGGGAGCGACTTATGACGGCAAAGCAATGTTCTCAAGCTCATCAATTTCAATCCACGCTCCCGTGTGGGGAGCGACTCAAAACTTCAAATTCAGACACTGGCAAAAGCGTTATTTCAATCCACGCTCCCGTGTGGGGAGCGACCGGTACGTATATTCTGGATATAGCAGTACAAAAATTTCAATCCACGCTCCCGTGTGGGGAGCGACTCAAAGTGGGTCAATCCCACTTTGATATTGATATAAATTTCAATCCACGCTCCCGTGTGGGGAGCGACTCCGTACAATGGCAAGACGCCAACGGGGGGCTGATATTTCAATCCACGCTCCCGTGTGGGGAGCGACTCTGCGCATCATTTGTTGAAGAATTTTATATATATTTCAATCCACGCTCCCGTGTGGGGAGCGACATTCGGAGATTGGGTGCCGAATGAATGGATTCAGATTTCAATCCACGCTCCCGTGTGGGGAGCGACACTTTTGTTTTGATATATGCAAAACGGCAGCATGCAATTTCAATCCACGCTCCCGTGTGGGGAGCGACATGGCAAACGCCCTCTGGATATGTAACATGAGTACCTTATTTCAATCCACGCTCCCGTGTGGGGAGCGACCGGGCGAAAGCTGGGCTATGAGTGATAGAGATGTTATTTCAATCCACGCTCCCGTGTGGGGAGCGACAATTATGAAACAAGGATTTTTATAGGGATAAGCGGCATTTCAATCCACGCTCCCGTGTGGGGAGCGACTTATCATTGCGGTGACATTTCTGATGGTTTTTACAAATTTCAATCCACGCTCCCGTGTGGGGAGCGACTCTCGGCGCCAATGATTATCCATTTTGCATTTCCATTTCAATCCACGCTCCCGTGTGGGGAGCGACAGAAGCTGATGTGGCTTCGCCATCAAAGGAGCGGATTTCAATCCACGCTCCCGTGTGGGGAGCGACTCAGCCCCCCGTTGGCGTCTTGCCATTGTACGGACAATTTCAATCCACGCTCCCGTGTGGGGAGCGACCTGATCGCCTTCCTGGCATTTTTCAAGGACAGAATATTTCAATCCACGCTCCCGTGTGGGGAGCGACGTAATTAACTCCATGCTTACCCATTATTTCAGCTACAATTTCAATCCACGCTCCCGTGTGGGGAGCGACCGGTCACTGGCACAAGCAATTTCAAATGCTTTATCATTTCAATCCACGCTCCCGTGTGGGGAGCGACTCCACGCTCCCGTGTGGGGAGCGACACGGTCAAGGATTTCAATCCACGCTCCCGTGTGGGGAGCGACGATGGGGAACAAAGCCCTTGCTGAAATTTCTAAATATTTCAATCCACGCTCCCGTGTGGGGAGCGACGTGCAAACCAATAAGTGCAGTAATTTTGAAAGACAATTTCAATCCACGCTCCCGTGTGGGGAGCGACCCATTATTAATGTGTGTACGTCCGTCAGCAGAGAATTATTTCAATCCACGCTCCCGTGTGGGGAGCGACGCGTTCTCTTTCGGCAACGGCGCAATGTCATATGAATTTCAATCCACGCTCCCGTGTGGGGAGCGACATAAACTATGATATTATTAAAAAAAAGTTAGAAAGATTTCAATCCACGCTCCCGTGTGGGGAGCGACTTTTATCCAATGACGGAAAGAGTTTATTGGTTAGTATTTCAATCCACGCTCCCGTGTGGGGAGCGACACGCATTTTCCGATCGACCAAGATATTGATATATAATTTCAATCCACGCTCCCGTGTGGGGAGCGACTTTGGTAAGTGCCTTAGTAGATGTTGCTAGCTCTTATTTCAATCCACGCTCCCGTGTGGGGAGCGACGCGGGTATAGGTAACCTTGGAGCAGCGGTCGCATTATTTCAATCCACGCTCCCGTGTGGGGAGCGACACGAGGCTGGACTGCTAAAACTGAAGCTGAAGCAATATTTCAATCCACGCTCCCGTGTGGGGAGCGACGTTCCAGGAAAGTTTATGTTAACAATTTCAGAAAATATTTCAATCCACGCTCCCGTGTGGGGAGCGACAACTACCACAATTTCAGATAAAGATTCACCACGAAATTTCAATCCACGCTCCCGTGTGGGGAGCGACGTGTCATATGATATAGCCCGCGATTTTGACTTTGTATTTCAATCCACGCTCCCGTGTGGGGAGCGACTTTGACGGTCGCGCAGAGCGCAGCCCCTGCGCCTATTTCAATCCACGCTCCCGTGTGGGGAGCGACAAAAAGATATTTTCCCATTTTATTATTATGACCCATTTCAATCCACGCTCCCGTGTGGGGAGCGACCTATGCGCAGCCTATGATTGCTGGTTTTAATAGGCTATTTCAATCCACGCTCCCGTGTGGGGAGCGACAATCGCACAAAAATTGCATTATTCCGAGAGCTGGGTATTTCAATCCACGCTCCCGTGTGGGGAGCGACATTCGACGTCCCTAAGTATGAAGATATTTATAATATTTCAATCCACGCTCCCGTGTGGGGAGCGACTTGTTTGGGTAGCTTGCCATACCTTGACCTTATTGTATTTCAATCCACGCTCCCGTGTGGGGAGCGACGTTAAATGGTATAGTACCATTGTCTACAAGATCTAAATTTCAATCCACGCTCCCGTGTGGGGAGCGACAAGATTTTTTTGGGGGTTTGGGGGGTATCCCCCAAATATTTCAATCCACGCTCCCGTGTGGGGAGCGACAGGGGGCGAAAATATATGAACACCGCTCCTGAAACTATTTCAATCCACGCTCCCGTGTGGGGAGCGACCTGCAGCTCCCCGCCAAAGGGGGCGTGCGCCGCCCCATTTCAATCCACGCTCCCGTGTGGGGAGCGACTGCTTCTGCGGGGTTGTGCATAACAGCCCCAGCCCATATTTCAATCCACGCTCCCGTGTGGGGAGCGACGGGGAAACTGTCTTGGTCAGTTTCATATTGCCAAGTGATTTCAATCCACGCTCCCGTGTGGGGAGCGACGGTAATTTCTATGTGGTTTTTTGCGTAGGTGTACAATTTCAATCCACGCTCCCGTGTGGGGAGCGACGACTCCTTACTTATATTATATCAAATTTACACAAAATTTCAATCCACGCTCCCGTGTGGGGAGCGACCTTTAATTTTACCCCGCTGCCTTAAATGGTAGCGGGGATTTCAATCCACGCTCCCGTGTGGGGAGCGACACCCTTAAGGCATCCATATTTTAGCGCCATTATTATTTCAATCCACGCTCCCGTGTGGGGAGCGACTCAATACCGCAGATTTCGCAAAATTCTTTTATTATTTCAATCCACGCTCCCGTGTGGGGAGCGACTCTTAAGGAATTGATGGGAGACAATTTCATCCAGATTTCAATCCACGCTCCCGTGTGGGGAGCGACTAAAAAACTGCAAGGGCAAACTTGATGAAATCTACCATTTCAATCCACGCTCCCGTGTGGGGAGCGACCTCATATCTCGGCGGTTCGACATCAAACTTGTCATATTTCAATCCACGCTCCCGTGTGGGGAGCGACGCTTTTAAAACTTGCGCCGAATAGTTCTTGATAAAATTTCAATCCACGCTCCCGTGTGGGGAGCGACCTTGTCCGCCATTGATGGTACGGATGACCTATGCCAGATTTCAATCCACGCTCCCGTGTGGGGAGCGACACTCACGAGCATTAGCGATAAGCAAAAGAGGTACATCAAATTTCAATCCACGCTCCCGTGTGGGGAGCGACTTTTCTTAATTTTTTTGATTTTTTAATTTGCATTAATTTCAATCCACGCTCCCGTGTGGGGAGCGACCGACGATCCCGCGGGTCTTGCTCTGACTGCGCAAAAATTTCAATCCACGCTCCCGTGTGGGGAGCGACGATACAGTTGAGTTACATTTCAATCCACGCTCCCGTGTGGGGAGCGACGATTGGCAAATCGTTATTGTCTCAAAGGATACTAAATATTTCAATCCACGCTCCCGTGTGGGGAGCGACCGTAAATTATTAAAAAAGCAATCATATGCTCTATTATTTCAATCCACGCTCCCGTGTGGGGAGCGACCCATATCCATATCGGCGTAAACAATCTGACATTATCGATTTCAATCCACGCTCCCGTGTGGGGAGCGACCAAAGAAGATTTTGCGAAGAATACCTGATTGACCTATTTCAATCCACGCTCCCGTGTGGGGAGCGACTTGTTTGACTATATTGTACTACTGTTTAACAGTTTATATTTCAATCCACGCTCCCGTGTGGGGAGCGACCGATTACCCTTTCAGGTTCAGATAGCACTGGAAAATTTCAATCCACGCTCCCGTGTGGGGAGCGACGATACAGTTGAGTTACATTTCAATCCACGCTCCCGTGTGGGGAGCGACGGAGCGATTACCCTTTCAGGTTCAGATAGCACTGGAAATTTCAATCCACGCTCCCGTGTGGGGAGCGACGGAGTTGACTTCCAGAAGCGTTCTTCTGGCCAATGATTTCAATCCACGCTCCCGTGTGGGGAGCGACCCCTCCTTAACTTAATTTTCTGCCGCACATAGGGCAATTTCAATCCACGCTCCCGTGTGGGGAGCGACATAAATAAGGGCTTTTTTATCAAAATCAAGCTTATTTCAATCCACGCTCCCGTGTGGGGAGCGACGCTATTTGCTCGTGATGTCAACCACTGTATATCTAAATTTCAATCCACGCTCCCGTGTGGGGAGCGACCTGCGCGCTCAACTCCCTCCTGCGCGTACTTAAATTTCAATCCACGCTCCCGTGTGGGGAGCGACGTAACGAACAATTTAATGCTTTGCTTGAAACTATATTTCAATCCACGCTCCCGTGTGGGGAGCGACGGTACCCAACCTGTTTGTAAGATAGTATCAAGTTCAATTTCAATCCACGCTCCCGTGTGGGGAGCGACTCTTGGTCAGTTGCATACTGCCAAGTGGCAGGGTCAATTTCAATCCACGCTCCCGTGTGGGGAGCGACACTCTAATATGTGATTAGCGCGTTTGGCAGAATAATTTCAATCCACGCTCCCGTGTGGGGAGCGACCAGGACTTAACGGCGAACGAAGCGGCCTTGTTCGAATTTCAATCCACGCTCCCGTGTGGGGAGCGACATGGATTGACAATGCAGAGGGCTTGACGCTACCTCATTTCAATCCACGCTCCCGTGTGGGGAGCGACCCATACGAATAGTACCCATGCCGCAAAACATATCTAATTTCAATCCACGCTCCCGTGTGGGGAGCGACATTGTACATCGTACCCCAGTTGCCCCATTTCAGCTTATTTCAATCCACGCTCCCGTGTGGGGAGCGACCAGCTGGTCTGAACTCTTATTCAGCCTTACATCTCCAATTTCAATCCACGCTCCCGTGTGGGGAGCGACTTGTCAGGGTTTAAACCCTGTACAACCATGCTTAATTTCAATCCACGCTCCCGTGTGGGGAGCGACCTTCTTGTCAGGGTTTAAACCCTGTACAACCATGCTTAATTTCAATCCACGCTCCCGTGTGGGGAGCGACGGTTATAATTTTTGGCTATGCTCGTCCCATATCAATTTCAATCCACGCTCCCGTGTGGGGAGCGACCATCAGCTTTTTGGAGCGGCGGGGGGTGCAGGGGGATTTCAATCCACGCTCCCGTGTGGGGAGCGACACGAGCTAACTCGCAGATTGCCTCTTCGATGGGTGCGGATTTCAATCCACGCTCCCGTGTGGGGAGCGACGCTGTAATCGAACGCGCATTGACATCCCAGCGCAATTTCAATCCACGCTCCCGTGTGGGGAGCGACCATATTTAACATACCCTCATAAAACCGCGAAAGTTATTTCAATCCACGCTCCCGTGTGGGGAGCGACCAGTTATTATTCGCGATGATAATGGTTACCCTATGATTTCAATCCACGCTCCCGTGTGGGGAGCGACCAAAAGCATTTTTTATAAATATCTCGGCCAATCGGTATTTCAATCCACGCTCCCGTGTGGGGAGCGACGTGACGACGGTTTTGCCGTGTTTTTTCTCATACTGATTTCAATCCACGCTCCCGTGTGGGGAGCGACACAAAAGGGACCTGAAATCATAATGTCTCTTGTATTTCAATCCACGCTCCCGTGTGGGGAGCGACCGTTCGGCTTTATTTTACGCAGTCGCGAGACCGTAATTTCAATCCACGCTCCCGTGTGGGGAGCGACCTTGAAGCAGGCGTAGATATTCGTATTGTACAGATTTCAATCCACGCTCCCGTGTGGGGAGCGACCGGATATCGTATCATATATCTCCACGACCACTTATATTTCAATCCACGCTCCCGTGTGGGGAGCGACCTTTATATTACACATCATATCCAATAGGACGATATATTTCAATCCACGCTCCCGTGTGGGGAGCGACCAAATCCCGGTACTCTTCTTTTTTCTCTCCGGATAATTTCAATCCACGCTCCCGTGTGGGGAGCGACTTGCCGTTGTCATCAGTATATGTGCGTGTCTGTAGTATTTCAATCCACGCTCCCGTGTGGGGAGCGACGCTATTGATATGGCCGCAAGTAAAATAACGCGTCTTATTTCAATCCACGCTCCCGTGTGGGGAGCGACTTTGACTGGTGAATATAAAGGCTGCATGATTTTCATATTTCAATCCACGCTCCCGTGTGGGGAGCGACATTGATGGCATTGGCTATCATTTAAGAAAGGCAAATTTCAATCCACGCTCCCGTGTGGGGAGCGACGTGATATAACCGTATAGACGGTCATTTTGCACAAATATTTCAATCCACGCTCCCGTGTGGGGAGCGACATATAATATCGCCATTTTCATTGACTGTGCAGAAAATTTCAATCCACGCTCCCGTGTGGGGAGCGACATATTCACCAAATAAGCATTGGTATGAAGCTTGTAGATTTCAATCCACGCTCCCGTGTGGGGAGCGACCTGACCAGGACCGTTTCCCTGCCTGGTACGTTGCAATTTCAATCCACGCTCCCGTGTGGGGAGCGACCCTCTTGGTTCATACAATTTTCCAATAGTCACAATTATTTCAATCCACGCTCCCGTGTGGGGAGCGACCAGAAAAGCATGGACTTAGGCTTGTTCGAAATTAAAATTTCAATCCACGCTCCCGTGTGGGGAGCGACTTATGATGTTGATATCCAATCAACCACCCCCATAAATTTCAATCCACGCTCCCGTGTGGGGAGCGACAATACGCAGTTATGGGCTGCGCGTGCGAGGAGCGAGATTTCAATCCACGCTCCCGTGTGGGGAGCGACTCTACAGTCAAGGTAATGTGCAACGACTCCACGGTTGATTTCAATCCACGCTCCCGTGTGGGGAGCGACAAGGCAATTGTCCAGTCCAGCTTTGACGAAAATCAATGATTTCAATCCACGCTCCCGTGTGGGGAGCGACTCAAAAATGGTGAGCGCCGAAACATGCCGACACAGAATTTCAATCCACGCTCCCGTGTGGGGAGCGACCCTTATACTGTACTGACTTTTCATTCCGAGTATGTATTTCAATCCACGCTCCCGTGTGGGGAGCGACAATGCATTAACGTTATCCATCACTTTTCCTCCTGCTATTTCAATCCACGCTCCCGTGTGGGGAGCGACCATCTTCGCGGCGACAGTTCGATTATGTCCCGCAAATTTCAATCCACGCTCCCGTGTGGGGAGCGACGTCAGCGAATTCATGCCACCGCGTATAGCATTTAGATTTCAATCCACGCTCCCGTGTGGGGAGCGACTTGTTGCCGTTGCTATCCGTGTATGTGCGCGATTATTTCAATCCACGCTCCCGTGTGGGGAGCGACTCAATCATTAGCAAGAGAGCGGCGCGGCAGCGCAAATTTCAATCCACGCTCCCGTGTGGGGAGCGACTTGGTACGGCAATCTTTAATCGTGGCGTTCTCGCAGAATTTCAATCCACGCTCCCGTGTGGGGAGCGACGATGAATGGATTCAGGAAGTCTTTGAAACTTGCAAATTTCAATCCACGCTCCCGTGTGGGGAGCGACCTATTTTATTCAGGCACAGTTCTTAGTTGCACATCATATTTCAATCCACGCTCCCGTGTGGGGAGCGACTATGGTGTTTGTGCGCAAAATGTACCGGATAAGAAGATTTCAATCCACGCTCCCGTGTGGGGAGCGACTTACCATGCTCATTAGAAAGCTCGGGCTGGAAGAATTTCAATCCACGCTCCCGTGTGGGGAGCGACCAGTAATCGAAAAATATGGCTTATTTTCTATTACCATTTCAATCCACGCTCCCGTGTGGGGAGCGACTAAAAATCGTTTGACCGCCGCCGGATACGACTATAAGATTTCAATCCACGCTCCCGTGTGGGGAGCGACCGACATTTATCGCGCGACAAATAGGGGCATCCCCAATTTCAATCCACGCTCCCGTGTGGGGAGCGACATTAATATCAAGCCGACATACATGTTACCGACAGGTATTTCAATCCACGCTCCCGTGTGGGGAGCGACATGTATTCATCCCATATCCAACGATACATCCGGCAATTTCAATCCACGCTCCCGTGTGGGGAGCGACTTCCCGTATCGCCACAATTTCTTCCCTTATGACCATTTCAATCCACGCTCCCGTGTGGGGAGCGACTCGGATGGCTCACCAGCATGGCAAGCGTTCGAACACATTTCAATCCACGCTCCCGTGTGGGGAGCGACAAGTAAATGCTCTTTATGGCTTGAAGGACTCAAAATTTCAATCCACGCTCCCGTGTGGGGAGCGACACAACTCTATAACTAATGACAATTGGGAATATAATTTCAATCCACGCTCCCGTGTGGGGAGCGACCTATTAGTTTATTGAGGTGATAATATGGGAGTTTTTATTTCAATCCACGCTCCCGTGTGGGGAGCGACTTATGAAGTCTGCCATAGGATTTTGGTCAAAAAAAATTTCAATCCACGCTCCCGTGTGGGGAGCGACTTCCTCGCAAGAATTGAAATTCAAATGATAAATTATATTTCAATCCACGCTCCCGTGTGGGGAGCGACTGCCAATAAATGTTTGAATACCCACCTCTTGCATTATTTCAATCCACGCTCCCGTGTGGGGAGCGACCTTTAGCAACGATTATTAACAATGCTATTATGACTATTTCAATCCACGCTCCCGTGTGGGGAGCGACTATACGCAATTATAATACAATATAAGAGTAATAAATTTCAATCCACGCTCCCGTGTGGGGAGCGACTTTCGCCTCCATGGGTCTGTCGTTCCATAAAAAATTGGATTTCAATCCACGCTCCCGTGTGGGGAGCGACCCGACTTTGCAATGTGAATTTAAGCAGATAGTTAATATTTCAATCCACGCTCCCGTGTGGGGAGCGACTCAACAGGCTATAGATTCCGCGCAAATTTCGGGAAATTTCAATCCACGCTCCCGTGTGGGGAGCGACCAATCTTTAAAACCTGTACCATTCCCAATTTTTTATGATTTCAATCCACGCTCCCGTGTGGGGAGCGACGGGTTAGTCTGTTATCGTCCTCAAAACTTTTATCAATTTCAATCCACGCTCCCGTGTGGGGAGCGACGTTTGAGTGTGGAGTTAATCTTCTTTGAAAACGTATAATTTCAATCCACGCTCCCGTGTGGGGAGCGACCAAACGCATATATTGATTTACCCGCTACACAGAACATTTCAATCCACGCTCCCGTGTGGGGAGCGACTTCGAACATTGCTATGCAATTACCTTCGCAAAACAAATTTCAATCCACGCTCCCGTGTGGGGAGCGACTATCATGCGGGGGCTGTTTCGTATGAGGAACTTTTAATTTCAATCCACGCTCCCGTGTGGGGAGCGACGGTGCCGTTCTCATTCAACAAATGATTGAAGCAGAAAATTTCAATCCACGCTCCCGTGTGGGGAGCGACAGCAAAAATAAACAAATATCTTTGATAGGCCAGTCTATTTTATCATCTTTTTTACAAAATAGAATAAAAAAAGCTTTTTGTCAAGATAAAATACTGCTTATAAACCCTTCTTATGGGGTGCGAATTCACTACATTTTTATGTTCACATACCATTCGCACTAAACCAGCAATACCCCCTCAATGTCAAAGGAAGGCTTAGCACCTATGTGCTTAACCTTTCCCTTATAATTATTTCCTAAGTAATAAAATCGCAGACTGTCCTTATCCTTATCAATAATCTGTTCCAATTTATACTGAAGTTCACGGCATTTTGCTGCATCCAGAACACATTCAAAAACTGAATTCTGAACGCGCTGACCATAATTTACACATTGTTTTGCCACCTGTCTCAGCCGTTTCTTGCCGGAAGCAGTTTCAGTATTGACATCGTAAGTAATTAGTACAAGCAATTTTATCACCTGCCCACAGTTAATAATTACTTCCACATAAACGGTGGGTATGCGTCAAGATCACCCCTTATAAATCTTGCAAGCAGCATAGCCTGCACATATGGAACCAGGCCCCATTCAATTTTTTCCTCAAGGAACGGATGTCTTATTTGTTCCTGTTTTCGCGACTGCCATGCCGATAAGATGGTTTTGCGCGCATCATCATTAATAAGGACGGTGCCGTTTTCCTTTTGGCAAAAATCTTCTTTCTTTACGCACCTCTTATTAATGAGCGAGAGCACGAATCTGTCTGCAAACACACTTCGCAACTCTTCCATTAAATCCAGTGCCAGTGAAATACGGCCCGGCCTATCACGGTGCATAAATCCAACATATGGATCCAAGCCTACAGTTTCGAGAGCTGCAGCAACATCATGCGCAAGCAGTGTATAAACGAAAGAGAGCATGGCGTTCACATTATCAGTTGGAGGTCTCTTATTGCGTCCGGTAAAGTAAAAATCATTCTTTTGTTGAAGAATAAGGTCATCAAGAACGCTGAAATAATTACTTGCCGCCTCACCTTCAAAGCCGCGCAGTTCATCCAAAGATGCACTTTTTGAAATCAAAGATAGACTTTTTGAAAGCACGGTTGAAACATCTTTAAGGTGCACTACATCTAAACGTAAAGCATAATCGCGTATTGCACGCTCTATCACCCACTTCGCATTATACACCTTGCCGATAATAAAGCTTTTCGCAATATTAAGACTTAGCTCCTCACTTTCAGAAATTCGATACTGGGCCTTTCGCAGCGTGACATTGCCCCTGACCTCGCCGACCACCCGGGCGAGGAATTTGCCGTTTGGTGTGAGGAAACTCAAAGCAATATTGCGTTTTGCACACGCTCCCATCAACGCAGGACTTACCCCAATATAGCTGAAAACTATAATACTTTCAAGATTGTGAAGCGGCAGACGTGCAACCTCATTGTTTTCTTTCAGAACGACGATATTCTCACCGTCGAGCGAAAGATATACATTCGGGGAAGTGACATACAGCGTGTTGAGTAGTTTTCTCATGACAAACCCTCCCCCAGATGCTCCTGAATATATGATATTGCCGATCTGTTTTTGCAAAGCCGCGGCAAACATAGTCCCGCAATTGAACATGCGCGGCACTGTTTGCCAGTTTTGACCTTTGGTGTGTATCTGCGAGCAAACATCTCATGCATTTCCGTAAACATATCAATAACACGTTGACGCAGTTCTGGATCCAGCGTCACTTTGGTACGATGCCTTGTTTCACCATAGTAAAGATATCCCGCAGGTATGCTGCAGGCGAACATTTCCTCAAGGCAGAGAGCCTGGGCGGCAAGCTGCAGATTATCCTCATCGGTTTCCTTTGGCTTGCCGCGCTTATATTCTACAGGCACAGGCAGATACAGCCCTTCTCTGCCCGGGATATTTATGCCACTTTTATTCTCACGGAATTCAACAACATCGCATACGCCTCGAGCACCTAAAGTGTGGGAGAATATAGGCATACCTCTGGAAATAATTACACCGCCGCGCTTTTCATCAAAAAAGTTATCATGCGCTTTATCGTGCAATATTTCACCTTCAATAGTACGCAGATTTTCGTCCCATTGCTGCTCGATATGTATAAGCGCCCACTGTCTGCGGCAGAATGCAAAATGCTGTATCCCTGAAAGCGGCAGAAAATCCTCTTCGGCATAGTACATATTCAGAGCATCCTTTGGCAGGTGACACCGGCAGGCAATGCGTCAGTATTTACCTTTACGGAATAATCGCTGTATTTGCGGGCAGGCTTTGTTTTGTCCTTGCGTTCTACAGTTACAGTCTCGAACAACTTATAGGCAGGGGCGTTGCCGAAAATACTGTCATGCTTAAAGACAATAAGTTCCCGTACTGCCATTTTGCCGCGGGAAGCGGAATGATCATGTTCAAACATATTCTTTATAGCTTCCCACAGCAAATTTAAGTCTTCCTCAGAGAATCCGGTGACTTTTTGGGCAAGATTTGCCGAAATAAAGCCCTCGGCCCGATAAAGGGCATAGGGGATAATGTATTTGCGCCCCATCTCAGTGCCTTTCTTTTCAGCGTCTTCCTCTTTTGTTATCGCAACACGGGTAATTGCAACCTCCTGCTGTACTATAGGGTCTATACTGCGGGCAAACCCAATTTGAACTGGTCCGCGAACTTGTCCGCAGTTCAAAGCCGCCTTGACAAATGTAGTCATAACCGCCCCGAATGTACGGATATCATAAAAGTTTTTGCACATAAAATCTCTGATCTTGGTATCCAGTTCAGGGTCTTTCTTTTTTGCGTCTTTGATATTGTTTTCATCGACCTTCAGATACTCAAATGCGGTTTTATCAATCGTGTTGAGAGGTACCGTATCCTGTATGTAAATGCCGTAACCGCTCTCATTGCCCTTGACTGTCTGGACATAATTGCGGATTTTGCGTTTGAGGCATACATCGGTAACAATCCCATATCCGGTTTCAGGGTCAATCCGCGGCATGTTGCCAGCGTCGGGGTCCCCGTTGGGGTTTCCGTTTTCAACATCAAAAAGAATTACAAATTCATACCTGTTTTTAATAGCATCCATCTTACTTATCCTCCTTATCCGATTTGGTATATATCGCCTTCTGCTGATGATAATAGCCAAGAATAAATACGCCCTGTTCATTCAGTGAAAGATGGGCTGGGAAAGGCTCTTGTTCCACATCAAGTTTGTCTAAAAGATCCCTTATTCTGCGTTCATTGACAGTTCCATATTCAGACTTTGCAATATGGTGCTTGCTTAACCTGAGAAGTATCGGAAAAACGGTTGCCGGAGCAGTACAGGCAGAAGCAAAATATCTGTCCTTGATAGTTGAATTTATGCCCGGGTTTGCGTCCTGCTGAGCCTTCTCCAAAACCGCAAACAGCCTGCCGAGTACATAGGCGCGGTTATTGCTTTCCTCTCTTAATGACACCGTTAAAACCTCCTTTAATCTATCATCCTTTTTGCGGATAAGGCATGCTTTTATAATGGCGGCCTTGCCGCGGGTAATGTTCTGTTCTGATCGGATACGCATAATCGCATTGCTCAAAAACAACTCTGGATACGGTAACCCAGACAACATACTACGCATCATTTCACTCGTCAGCAAACGGTAAGCATTCTTTTCGCGGGATATACTCGGAACACTTTCATCTAACAGCTTCCAAACCGGCAGATATTCAAAATCGGACGGCGATTTTTCAATCTCCAGATCGCGATAGTGCTGCGCTACGTTTTCAAGTATGTTGCCGAAAGTATTTGCCAAAAAGAACTGTACCGAAAGCCTTCCGGCATTTGGGGCAAGTCCCAGTACATAGAACCGTGTAGAACTGTCAAATGAATATTTTGTATCCTCCGAAATCGGCTTGCCCTGTACAATCCTTTTAAAAATACCCTCTAACTCCCCCTCAGCCGCCTTATCTACAGCCATTTCGCCGTCTGAATCAGATTTTTTAACAGGGTTTAGTGCAAAACTGAAAAGGTCTCTGTATATTTTTTTGGGGCTCATGGCCCAGTAGACTACCGTTGTATCGCCGATTACCTGTCTATGCTCTGTGTCGGCCAAAAGGTAGTTAAGAGCCGTTCCGTATGCAAAGGCCGCATATTCACTCACCGGCGCGTTCAGCCCTTGCCCGGTTTTATCTTTTAACTCATGACCATATGATTCAAATGCGCTTTCGTTGAACGAAACCAGCGATACTACCATTTGGGCGTTTTTTATTCCCTTTATTCTGGGGTGTAACCGTGCAATAGGCTCAACTTTGCCTGTGACCAAGCACTGCATATAAACCTTGCTTGAATTCTTTGAACGGTAGTTTTCCCAAGCGGTTCTTATTGCCTTGTCTTGGTGTGCGTATCCGATGCCTTGTATCATGAAAACTATATTAGCGCCGGCAATTATATCGTTATAAAAGTTCTTGAGCGCCTCACATTTCTGTGCTTTTTCTGGCTGCCAGCTGTCAATAAACGCAAGTACGGCTTTTGCTGGTATGCTGTCCACGCCATCAAGTATTCGGTGATGTAATTCTGCAAAGGCGGAAAAACACTTTTTTACTCGTTCAGGTTTGCCTTTCGCATCGACGCCTAAAACATAACTGGAATTTTCACAAAGAAAATTAGATTTAATGCCCGACGCCTTTTTTTCCTGTTCGGGGACTTCCATCGGGCGCGGCACTTCAACAGTCTTTTTGCCTCGCGTGACCGACTGCTTTAAAGGTATGACATTGAGCAGTTCTCCCTGCGGCGAAAGATTCAATGCATATGAAACATTGGCTATGACGTAACCCGGGTGCGGCACTTCACCGGCCTTGACCAATATTTCATAATATTCGTACAGCGATTGGAGTATCATTGAACCACCTCACAGTCTCTGAGGTCAATAACTCCATTTTTCATCGACGCGCGGAAAAACAAAGGCTTTATGTTACGCGGATCGGAATAATCCATGTCAAAAAGCATAAATCCCAGGTCGCGGCTTTCTTGTATGCCCTCTTTATCCGGATCGCCCTCGAAAACTCTAAAATTCGCCGGAAACTCGCGGCATCCGAAACACGGCTGATGAAAACACTGCCCGTTTTGAAGCCTGCGCATTACAATGCTGTAGTGCTTTTCGGGCGTATCTTTCTCACCCGCCTTTGAAGTCATCTCAAAATGTGCCTCGATTATGTACCGTACATTTTTGAGTACCAGCGACGCCCGCTGCTGAATATCAATCGGGGTGTAAATTGGGCTTATCCGCCCTGTGCCGTTCATGGCGGATTTTGCATTCCTTGCTGAAATTTTGGACTTTACTTCATTGCGTCGGATGTTTGTAAACTTGATGGGATTGCAGACTACTATTTTGTCTATAAACCATCTGATGGCAGGTTTATAATATATGGCTTCAATAAGCCCTCGTGCCGCGGAAGGCGTAATAACATCATAGCTGACGCGTTCAACCTTCATTTCGGGCCTTGTAAAAAGAGCATAATCGCCCCATACCTCAATCTTGATTCCATATCCCACTTCACACTTCTCCTTTCTTTTGTAATTTTTTATAAAATGCTTTTTGCTTGTGTCACCTCCGTCTGAATTCTATTTTTAATTTCTTTCACCCCATTTCATAGGTATTGAAATCTAAGCATTTGTTATACGTTTATGTAATAAGCGACTGGTTTATGAATGTTTTTCTGATTCGCTCATAATAATTAGTACAGGTCAAATCTCGCTAACCGAGATTTGTGGGTTGAAATATAGGTATTGATATCTATAAAAAGCATTCAGCAGAGCAGGACTTTCGTCCTGCTCTGCATTTTATCACACAAAAAATCCCACACCAGTATCGACGCTCGCGTCAAGACCAGTTTCCCTACTGTATTTATGATCATCGGTCAGCACAGCAATCTCACTGTCGACAGCGGAAATACATCCGGCATCGTACAATGCACGATAATGATTCTCATAGATATTGACACTGTATTGCTGAACTTTACGCAAAAGCTGCCTGCTATGCTGCCCTTCGCGCAGTTTGTCCGCAAGTTCTTTTGCCTCATCGCAATCCGGTATTAACACTGTCCTCGTTTCCTTATCGTCGATTAGCTTGAATTTCTGTGCAACCTCTGCGAATGGGAAGCTAAGATCCTTTTCGTAGCCGTCTTCAAAGCGTTTTATGACACTTTTAGCGTCAAGCCCCTTGTCCTCGGCGTAATATAGCTGCGTAAAATATGCAGTGATAGCCTCAGGCGACATCGGGTCTTCTTTAAACTGTTTTGCAACAGAGTCAGCAAACGCCTCCCATCGTCTCTGCTCATCCGAATTATGCTGGTATTTCCCCTCTGGTTCAAAGATATAAACCGGGCTTATACCGTTTTTGCCCTCACGATTGCAGCGGCCGGCCGCCTGTATATCGGAATCAAGCCCCGCCGCTGCACGATATACGACCGGAAAATCCAAATCGACACCTGCTTCAACAAGGCTTGTCGCCACAACCCGGCAAGGCAGCTTATGGTCAAGCCGGCACTTTATTCTTTCTAATGTCTGTGAACGGTGTTTCGGATACATCATCGTAGAAAGATGGAAGGCACCTTCTTTATTCAATAGATTGAAAACGGCCTGCGCTTGTTTTCTTGTTCTGACAATACACAAAACTTGATTATAAGTATTCAGCTTTGCAGCCAGTTCTTCATCCGAAAGAGGCCCCACAAATTGTAATGTAGTGCGCCTGAAAAATTCGTACAGTTCCTTTTTGTCCTCGCATATTTCTTTTACTTCAAGTTCCTTTGGGAAGAAACTGTCCAGCGCGGGCTGTGTAGCACTGCATAAAACCGCCGTACAACCGTAGTTATAAACGAGCTCGGCTATAGCCCGCACGCATGGCTGCAAATACGGCAGCGGAATCATCTGTGCTTCATCAAAAACAATCACGCTGTTGACTATATTATGGAGTTTGCGGCATTTCGACGGGCGGTTGCCAAATAACGACTCAAAAAACTGCACCGTCGTGGTTACTATTACCGGCATGTCCCAATTTTCAGTAGCAAGCCTCTGACGAGTTAACATCTCGCTGGAATCATCGTAGTTGAAATTTGAATGGTGTTCCAGCACGTTTTCTTCACCCAATATACCTTTAAATACAGCTGCATTCTGCTCAATGATTGAATTGTACGGTATCACATAAATAATCCGCTGCAGCTTATGTATTTTCGCATGCCTTAGTGCAAATGCCAGAGACGCTATGGTCTTGCCGCCGCCGGTGGGCACAGTAAGCGTATAAGCTCCCTTATCCATCTCCGCTTTTTGCAGGCATGTATTCAAAATATGTGTCCTCTTTTTATTTATTGGCGTATCTGATTTAGAGAATTTCGGCAGAAACTGCTCTAACTTTTCATAAAGTGCCTGAATACTCTCTCCGATTTTGCGGTCGACATCTCCGTTCATGGACCTTTCAGTATCCAGAAAATCGGCATCCACCAGACATGAGTAAAGCATACGGAGATAAAACGCCAGCGAGAACCCGATTTTATATAAGGGCCGTATAGGAATTCTGCAGTCAGGGCTTATAATAGGATTAATCTCTTCTTTATAATGCTCATAGTTTTCAATCTGCTTCTTCAGCCGGCCGCGCAGTGTCGCGTCATCCTGCGTATCGGCGTTTTTTCCTCCGTCAGGCAATCCGGAATGATGCCCCGCGATGCAATAGCCGAGCAGAAATCCAAGATCGCCGTACAGCTTGTTTGCCTCAACCGCACCGGCTGTTGAGTGGTCAACCAGATTTCCGCCCTCTCTCAACCGCCTTTGAAATTTGGCAGTGTATTTCCCTATGTCGTGGAGCAGGCCGCACAGCCATGCTATTTCACCGCTGTTAAAAGGGTCCGCGAATTCCCTCGCACGCTCTGCAACATTCTTCAGATGTTCCGTAAGCAATTGCCACTCGGTTTGATCCAGCACCTCATTGGTTTTCGGGTCGGTCTTTGTATGGGCATAATATTTTTCAGGACTCACCATATTAATGACCACCTATCTATTATTCACCTACATTTTAGTATCAATAGCATAAAAAGTAAACCATTTTACGACTTTTTTTGTCACAAATAGCATTTATACATTCCTTATCACCCGGAAAACAATAAACAAAATTAAAGCTGATTTGGCAGAAAAACTTTATACTGGCTTTTAAAAAAGAAAAGTATAAGGCTTGGAGGTCTTTTTTCCGCTCCCGCGTGGGAAGCGACTTGAAAAAATATTGCGCCAGTGGTTAAAGAAACTAAGAATTTCAATCCACGCTCCCGCGTGGGGAGCGACATATTATTACAATTATAGTATCATATGCCCTTTCAAATTTCAACTTGCCCGATATACCCAAGCCACAACTCTCCCCGTCATCAGCAGCCCGGCTAAAATTACCCCGTTGATGAATAAAAGGATAATCAAATGCCAGTTTAAGGAATATTATTTAGAGTAGGTTTTAAAGCTCGCCGCTGAAGGGAGGAATAGATATATGGGCCTAAACGACAGAAAGTCAAATACGCATACCTTCCGCAAAGCATTTTTTGGTTATGAAAGAAGTCAGGTTGAGAGAGAGTTTTGCAAATTAAAAGAAGACATAAGATCATATATTGAAGAGATAGACAAATTAAGGGACGAGCAGTTAGAACTGAGTGATAAGCTGGAGCAGTATAAATCTATAGAAGAGGAAAACCTGAAATTGAAAGAAGAACTAAAGCGTTATAAGGCTATAGAAGAGGCAATGCAGCAGTGCCTGATGCTTGCCCAGCAGACAAGCGACGAAATCAAAAACAGCGCCGCCGAAAAAGCCCAGGGCATAATCAGCGAAGCTGAGAAATCGGCGCAGAAGATAATCAATGACGCCAACCTCGAAGCCAACAAGATTAAGATGGCATACGAAACGGCAAAGAACGAGATCTACAGTTTCAAGGCGAAATCAGAATCGCTCCTGCAAGCCCAGTTGGATATTATTAAGCAACTGGCACCCTGATGTACCTGATTTTGGAACGCTTCCCTCTCCCGCGTATACAACTCTATGTATTATTTACTTCACCGCTGTTACAAAACGCCGGAATAAAGCCTCCTGACCGGCATCTGCGCAAAGGCCGGCCGGGAAGCTTTTTTCCGGCATAAAATTTGCTTATGCAATACGTTTTAATGCGAACCCACTATATTATCTAAGTAGTACTTGTATTCCCTTTCTAAGCCCTCGTCCAGCGAGACTTTCGGCTTCCATCCGGTTTTAAAGATTTTGGTATTGTCCAATACCCTTCTCGGAGTGCCGTCGGGTTTGCTCGAATCGAATACGATTTTGCCTTCATATCCAACGACCTTTTTAATCTTTTCCGCCAGTTCCCGAATGCTTATCTCCTGACCGGAGCCGATATTGATAAACTCGTTGCCCTCATAGTTGTTCATCAGATATACGCAGGCATCCGCCATATCGTCTACATAGAGAAATTCCCTGAGCGGCGTACCCGTTCCCCAAAGCTCAACGACGGGGCTGTTATTTACCTTTGCCTTGTGGAACTTGATTATCATTGAGGGAATGACGTGGGAATTCTCAATATCGAACCTGTCGTTTACGCCATAAAGGCTGGCGGGCATGACGCTTATATATTTTGTCCCGTATTGTTTATTGTAGGACTGGCACATTTTAATGCCTGAAATCTTGGCAAGGGCGTAAGCCTCATTTGTCGGCTCCAGTTCTCCGGTCAGCAGGTACTCCTCTTTAATAGGCTGCGGGCACTTTTTGGGATAAATACAGGAGCTTCCGAGGAGCATCAGTTTTCGGACATGGTTCTTAAAGGCGCTTCTTAACACGTTGCACTGGATTGCCATATTTTCCATAATAAAATCCGCGGGATAAGTATCGTTGGCATGAATTCCGCCGACTTTAGCCGCGGCAAGAAACACATATTCAGGTTTTTCCCGCTCGAAGAAGGCTTCGGTCTGGGCCTGATTGGTCAAATCAAGCTCCTTATGCGTGGCCGAAACGATATTCGTATATCCCTGCCGGACAAGGCTTCTGACAATCGCAGAACCGACCATTCCGGTATGGCCCGCTACATAAATTTTGCTCCCTTTATCCAATACGCTCACCTCATAAATTCAAGGATTCAAATCTGCATTCACCATAATTTTCACAAGCTCCTCAAAGGATACTTTCGGCGACCATCCGAGCTTTTCGCGGGCTTTTTTCGCATTGCCGAGCAGCAGATCCACTTCACTCGGCCTGAAATACCGCTCGCTTATCCCTATAAGCTGTTTTCCTGTTCTGCTGTCCACCCCGATTTCATTCAAGCCGCTGCCTTCCCAGGCGATATCAATACCCACACACTTAAAGGCGAGCTCACAGAATTCCCTTACCGTATGGGTCTCACCGGTGGCAACAACATAGTCGTCGGGTTTTTCCTGCTGAAGTATAAGCCACATGGCCTCAACATAATCCCCGGCGTAACCCCAGTCGCGTTTTGCGTCGAGGTTGCCGAGAATAAGTTTATCCTGCTTGCCCTTCAATATATTCGAAATGCCCTTTGTAATCTTTCTCGTCACGAAATTTTCGCCTCTTCTGGGCGATTCGTGGTTAAACAAGATACCGTTGCAGGCAAACATGCCATATGCTTCTCTGTAATTTACGGTTATCCAATAGGCATAAAGTTTCGCTGCGGCATAAGGGCTTCTCGGGTAAAAGGGAGTATTTTCAGTCTGGGGCGTTTCCCGCACCTTTCCAAACAGCTCGCTGGAGGACGCCTGATAGTATTTGATACTCGGGTCAACCTCTTTTATGCTCCCGAGCAGCCTCAGTGTGCCGAGCGCATTAACATCGGACGTATATTCCGGTATATCAAAGGAGATTTTAACGTCGCTCTGCGCGGCGAGATTATATACTTCAGATGGCTGTATCTGATACAGCAGCCTGCTTAAACTGCCGCTGTCGTTTAAATCACCGTAATGCAAAAACAGCTTTTTGTCTCTGATGGAATCGTCCGCGAGCAGATGTTCAATTCTCTGGGTATTTACATTGCTGCTTCTGCGGACTATCCCATGGACTTCATACCCTTTTTTAAGCAGCAATTCCGTCAGATAGGACCCATCCTGTCCGGTTATACCTGTTATCAATGCTTTTTTCATAGCAGCCTCACTATTCCTTAATTTATTGTTTTACGCCACTTTACTGTTATCATATGCCGCGGGGCGCCGCCTTGTTATGGTTCCGCTCCGGTTTTACCACGGGCTCCCCACCGGCATGCAGTCCTTTGCGCATTGATAGAACCTGAATTTTGAAAAGTCCCTGGTGGTTATCATATCTGCCGTCCTCTTTGCCCACATCAGGCCATTAAAATAAGCATAGAACCTGGCCCTGCTGATAAGATTCGACATGTCGCCGTAATACTTGGCGACACGCTTTAAGAATACCTCTCCGTAACATTCGAGGATGACGCCGAGGTCATATGCCGGGTCGCCTATGCCGGAAAAGCCAAATCCTATGACTCCGTTTAACTTTTTCGTCTCTTTATCGAAGATAAAGGCCGCAGGGTTGGGGTTGGCATGTATGACGGCAGGGGTATATTTAAGGAAGTTCTTGTCGCTAAGGACAACCTCAAGGTTTTCGTCAATTGCTTTTTGAGACAGGCTGTCGCAGTAGGGATATATTTTTCGCTTTATATCCCTTATCTCGGACAAGACATTTTCTTTTGTAATATCCACCTGCGCATCGCCGATTTTATAGAACTTTGCCGCCTTAAGAGGCACTGCGTGAAGCTGACGCAAAAAGCTGCCTATCTGCCTTGCGATATGGTTCTGGTCACCGATGCTAAGTTTCAGTATCTGGTCGCGTGTGAGCGGCGCCCCTTTAATAAAATCACATTTAACCGCGCTGTCCTCAATCAATTCCATTTTCGGCAGGCGGGTATCAATATACTCGCTCACAAACGAGGTTATTTTGCATTGGTTTGCCAGATAACAGGCCGTCCAGTCGTATTTTGCGAATTTAAAAATATGCTCATCGTTTATAATGACAACATCGCTGTGATTTCCATCCGTCAGGTTGAACCCAACATTCGTGACTTGTATCTGCGGAAACTTTCTTTTGACATATTCAACGTACTTTGCCAGCTTATCAGCCATTGTCATATCACCCTACTTGTTGAAAAATAAGCTAATTCCTCAGTACAGCAGCTTTATATTTGTCTCAGGCCAATCTTTAAGGCGCATTACGGTATTTGAAAGGCTCGAATATCCGTTGCCAATAAAGAAATCGCATTGGGCGGCCAGGTAGGTGTCCTTGATAATTTCAATCGTATCCTTTTGCATCTCAACTCCCTTATGGCGCTTATTGGGATAGTCCAGCAGGCAGGTCGGAATCCGCTCCGCAAATTTGATTTTCTTGCTTTCGGGATAGATCATCATATCGTTTTTGCCATAGAGCTTTTTGTACTGCCTGAAGATTTTATTGGAGTCGGTAATAAGGAAAACATGCCGTATATTGAACCGGCTTATAAAGTCCCATACATGGGGCTTATAATACTCGTTCAAATCGTATAACTGCGCCACCTCAGTGACTATGGCGTCCTCCCGCACATGGACGCCGATAATCGGCCGTTCGTCCCTAAAGTCAGGGTGGGTATTGATGAATTTCTTGATCTCCCTCTTTATCTCGGGCTTCGGCTTGAGATATTTTTTAAACAGCCTGCGGTAGATCTGACAGGGTGTCATGCCATATGACCAATGAGCACTTGTGGACCAGGGTAAAAGCGCCCTCAAGGGATAATAGACGTCGCTTACGACGACATTCGCGTCGCTTTCCATCATGCTCTTCAGATCGCGGCCTTCCATCTTCAGTCTGTCAGTGTCTTCCGCCATGACATTTTCATATTTCCAAACAGGGGGATAATAGGTGAATTCAGGACGGATTACATCGTCCACCGTATATTCCGACAAAGGTTCAAAGAATACTTCGAAAGCATTTGTATCTATTGACGTGCTATACATGCTTTCCATGCCCCAGTATACGACTGGGGTCCGTCCCGTCAGCTCAGCGGCATAGATTTGGCATATTACATGGTCCACATCTTTCCATATACTGCGTCCGAGAGCCTTGATCAACAGAAATTTATTAGTCGGCATAGGTATTGACACCTCCGTAGAATTCCGGATACTCGATTTTATGGTTTTTCGCCCAAGCGGCCCGTACTGCCGCTGCTTTTCTCTTCCTCTTTCTGGCCATGCGCTTTTCCTGTTTTAAACTACGGTAGAAAAGGGTCATATGCTCATCGGGCCAGTCCTTTAACCGCTTTACTGTATAAGAAACATTGGAATACCCGTTTCCAATGAAATAATCACATCTTGCCCCAAGATAAGTGTCTTTTATAATCTCAATGCCTTTTCTCCGTTTGTTGCTGTAGTTCTGCAGATGGGCGGCGTTTCTGGTATCGGCCAGCTTTCCCCTCCTGCAGTCAGTAAACACAAGCATTGAGCCGTAGAGCTTCTTGAAATGCTCCAATATCTCCTCGCAGTCCGTCAAGAGCAATATCTTCTTGATGCCGAATTTGCTTATATATTTGTCTATTTCCGTCTGATATCTCTTATTTAAGTTAGAGAGCTTTTCTACCTCCCGAACCTTGTCGCCACCGCGGATATGGACTCCCAGCAGCGGGCCTTTGCCTTTCATATTCTGGTCATAAAATTCGTCTATCTCTTGCTGTATATCAGGCTTTAGTTTCAAATAAATATTGAAAAGGCAGCGGTAGATTTCATGCGCCGTCATGCCGTACGCCCAGTGTTCCGCCGGGATATACGGGATCATCGGCCGTATAAAATAGTGAACGTCGCTTACCACCACATTAGCGTCGCTTGCCAACATATCGCCCAGATCCCTATAGGTCCACGCTATCTTGTCGAGGTCCTCCACCATAATGTTTTTTGAGTTCCAAATCGGGGGATAGAAAGTATATTCCGGTTTCGCAATATCGTGGATAGTGTATTCAGACACCGGTTCAAAATATAGGTCGAAGGCGTTTGTAGTAAAGGATTCGGAATAAAGGCTGTTTGTGCCCCAGTATACAACCGGGATTCTGCGTGTTATCTGAGCCGCGAGAAGCTGCCCCATCACATGGTCAACATCTGACCAGAAACCGCAGCCCCATGATTTTATCAATAAAAACCGTTCATTCATAATTTCAGCACCTCAAGAAAGGATAGTTCCGTATTACCGTTTTAAAAGCTTATTAAACAGCTTTTTGGCTTTGGCAAAAGGACTGTTCCTTTTCTGAATTGTTATAATGTCTGCGTTAATCGGGTATTTCTTTCTGCGGTATTCCCAATAAAGCAGCTTTGCGTTGCCTTCCGGCCAATCTTTCATAATTGTTACTGCATGAGATAAGCTCGAGAAATCATTCCCGATAAAGAAGTCGCACATTGACGCGAGATAGGTATCTTTCAGGATATCGATCCCGGCCCGCCTTTTTACGATATAGCTGTCAAGATACTTGACCTTCTCGTCCTCCTCGGCTCTCTTGGATTTGGTTGCCACAATCATAGAACCGTATTTCTGCTTGTATTCATTCAAAACCGCTTGGCTGTTTGTAACGAGGAATATCTTTTTGATATCATACTTGTCGACATATTTTTTAATTTCCCCGTGATACGGTGCGTTCGCTTTCAAAATCTCGCGTTTGCGCCAAAACAGGGGAATTTTAAACCGTGTCTGAAGCTTATCATCTTTGCTGTTTTGATAACCTTTTGGGTAAAACCTTGAGCCTTCTACTCTTCCGCTTTCGGCGTTATACTCATAATCCTTTTCCGGTGCGCACACATGAACAGCCAAAACAGGGCCTTCATCGCTGAGCCATGACCTGTAAAAACCATTGATTTCGGCGATTATATCCTGTTTTAACCGTATATATTTGTGAAACAGATAACTGTAGATTTGGTTTACTGTCATCCCGTACGCCGGATTATCCTTTTTTATATAAGGAATCAGGTCATATAAATCAAAATAGACATCGCCGACCACGACATTCTCTTTTCTGCTCAATATATCGCCAATATTTCTGTACACCAACTTATCCCTGTCTGGGTCATCCATCAGCAGATTATCTTCGTCCCATACCGGCGGGTAATAGGTGTATTCAGACTTGGCAACATCAAATATCGAATATTCTGAAACAGGCTCAAAATACAGTTCAAACCCGTTTGTATTGATAAAACCGTTATGCAGGCAATACGTCGGCCAATATACTACTGGCGTCCTGCCAGTAAGCTCGGCAATAAGAAGCTGGGATAAAACATGTTCAACGTCATTCCACAAAATATAGCTCCAGGCTTTTATGAGTAGAAATTTGTCGCTGGGCATTGTTTTTATCACTCCAATAAAAAACAAATATCACATTATAATATGACTGTGACAGGCTTTTGGTGTAAAACAAAAAAGGCAGGAAGCTCTGTGAGACAACGTCTCCGCAGTTTCCTGCGCGAAAATTGCATTATTTTAAGTTGAGCATGTTCCACTCTATTGTCCGTTTAAGTCCCTCACTGAAGGGCTTAAAGCTGGTTATGCCAAATTCAGAGCACGCTTTGGAAACATCAAGCTGAACACATTCCGGCGATTCTTCTATATTGCGGCCGGTCGGCGTTTTACGCTGTTCAATTTCAAGGCTGCTGCCGGTTTGGCGGCATATCTCCTCTGCCAATTGCCTTATGGATATCCTCTCATTAATGCCGACGTTATAGACAAAGTCTTTGCCGTAAAGGAGTATATTCAGCAGCATAATCACAGAGTCGGCAATGTAGCAGAACGGCCGCTCCTTTCTGCCGTCATCTATCATCTTAATCTTATGGTCAAAGAGCGCCTGGCGCATGAATTCACCCAAAACGCGCTTGTCATTGATGGTAACCCCCGGCCCGTAGGTCATTGAGATACGGGCTATCTTTACATCTAAATCTTCAAAATTGCGATAGCAGAAGCAGATGGTTTCCCCGAGGCGCTTTGCCTCCGAATAGACCGCCCGCACGCTCACCGGCGTGCAAAGCCCCGGGTAATCCTCCGGCGTCGGTATATGCGCCTTGTCCGGGTTGCCGTAAACCTCGGAAGAGCTTAAGAAAAGGAAGCTTGCCCCGTCATCTTTCGCTTTCTTCAGCAGACTTTCAGTAACCGCTGTGTTTAGGAGGATAGTTTCCCTGTACTTTTTTATAAACGTCGCCGGCTGGGCATAGGTCGCCCCGTGGATAATATAATCGGTTTTGAACGGAAGCTCCGGAACGCCGTCTTTGGCAAGGTCCGCCGATATAAAAGTGTAGCGGCCGCTGAATATATCGGACAGCTTGCTGCAGGGGGCGTTCCTGCTTGTGGCGACAATATTTATACCCGCGTCCTGAGTCAGATTCGCAAGGTGGAGCATATAGATAATATATGTTCCAATCAGCCCGTTGGCGCCGGTAATAAAGACTGTTTTACCTTTAAGCGGCGACAAATCAATCTTCTTTAGATACTCAAGGCAGTCCTCTTTAATGATTCTGTCCATAACAACGCCCCTTACTGTTTCACAAGGTCTGCGGCCCGCTGGCATATGGTATCTGCGCTCGGATAGTACGCCTTTTCCAAAACGTCGCTGGCAGGTGTGGGCGTATCCGGGCAGCATACCCTGACTATCGGCGCTTTTAGATGATGAAACGCCTTTTCACCGACAATTGCGGCTATCTCCGCGGCAACGCCGCCGGTTTTGCAGCCTGTATCTGTTATAAGGAGCCGTCCGGTTTTGGCGACGGATTCACAAATAATATCCTCGTCAATCGGCTTTATGGTTCTCGGGTCAACAATCTCGGCGGATATCCCTTGAGCCTGCAGTTTTTCCGCAGCCTTCATCGCCTCAACCACCATATACGAGACGGCGACAATCGTGATATCGGTGCCTTTTCTCCTTATGGCGCCTTTGCCGAAAGGTATGGCGTACAGGCTTTCCGGTACGCCGCCGGTGGTTTTGTATAGCCATCTATGCTCGACAAAAAGCACCGGCCCGTTATCCGCGATACTTGAAATCAGCAGCCCCTTTGCGTCATAGGGCGTCGCGGGCGCGGCGATTTTAAGCCCCGGCGTGTTCATCAGCATGCCCTGAACGCACTGGGAATGTTGGGCACCTGACCCCCAGCCGCGGGCGCTGATGGTCCGCACTACCATCGGGACATTGACCCTGCCGCCGAACATATAATGCCACTTGCTCGCATGGTTGGTCAGTTGGTCTAACGACAGCACCAGAAAATCCATCCTACTGTGAACCAGTATCGGCCTTAGCCCCGCCATGGCCGCGCCGGCGGCAAATCCGGTCAGCGAGTTCTCACAGATAGGGGTATCAAAAACCCGCTCCTTCCCGTATTTCTCTTGCAGCCCCTTGGTGGTGCCGAAAACCCCGGCCGGGTCGTCCACTCCCTCTCCCAATACAAAAACCCTGGGGTCTCTGGCAAGGGCCTGGTCGGTCGCTTCATATAGTGCGTCCTTATATGAGATAACCCTGTCTGAATCCGAGTCGCCTTTTATATAAAACTCTCCTAACTTTTCAACTTGAACTGTTGTCCAAGGCATAGCGAATCCCCTTTTTCATATAATTGAATTGCTTTATTTAGCGTAAACAGACTCCTCTAATTCCTTCGGCTCAGGCTTTGGTGAGCTTTGGGCAAATTCAAACGCCTCCTCAATCTCGGCGTTTATTTCATCGTGAATCCGTTTGTCTGTTTCGTCATCCAATATGCCTTTTGACCTCAGATAATCCCCGAACCATTTAATCGGGCACTTTGAAACCCAGTAATCATATTCTTCCTTAGGCCTATACCCCTTTCCGAGGTCGTCGACTGTACCGATATGCCCTTTCCACCTGTAGGTGAGGCATTCGATAAACGTCGGCCCATTTCCTTTTCTGCAGTTTTCAATGGCCTTTTTACCGATTTCCATTACCTTGATTACGTCGTTTCCGTCAATCTGCCAGCTTGGCATGTTATAGCTTTGCGCCCAGCGGTAAATGCCGTCTCCAGAATGGCGCGCCGTTACCTTAGAATTTATTGCGTAGAGGTTGTTTTCACATATATAGATTACCGGAAGCTTCTTCAGCGAAGCGAAATTCAGGCTCTCATGGAATGTGCCCTCATCCACTGCGCCGTCTCCGAAGAAAACTGCGGTTACCCGGTCGTTGTGCTGCAATTTTGAGGCGAGTGCCGTCCCTGTACCCAGAGGGATATCCCCGCCCACTATCGCGGTTGACCCGAATATGCCAACCTCGGGAGCCACCAGGTGCATTGAGCCGCCTCTCCCGCGGGAGCACCCAGTTTTTCTTAGGTACAGCTCGGCAATCATGCTCTTCAAATCGCCGCCTTTGGCGAGATACTGCGCATGACTGCGGTGCGTGCCGAAAACATAGTCGTCCTTTCTCAGTTGGCAGCAGATGCCGACGGCAACCGCCTCCTGACCAATCGACAAATGAATCGGCGTTTTTATTTCGTCATATTTATATTCCGCCTCAATCCTGCGCTCAACCAGTCGGATTTTCAGCATCATCGTGTATAAATCAATCAACCTGCAGTTTTCCACCACACCATCCCCTTCATAAAAACCTGCCTTATAACATAATATTGAGTTTGTAGGAATTTGTGATGAAGGGGTTCTGCGCAATCCTGCGGTCATACTTTCCTATAGATACCGCTCAAGGCCCTTTTCTTTCAGCCGCCCCACCAGCGCCTTTACATCCTGTACCCTATCCTTGGGGCATACAAGAACAGCGTCCTGCGTTACGGCGATTACCATATTGTTTACACCCACCGCCGCGACCAGCATATCGTTGCCGCAGATAATCGTATTTGATGTGTCTATGCCGACATAATTCCCCTTTATAGCGTTGCCGTCTTTGTCGGTGCCCAATACCCTCGGCAGGGCGCCGAGGCTGCCGATGTCGTCCCAGTCAAATCGCCCCTTTACTGCAGATATGGCACTGCATTTTTCCAAAACCCCGTTGTCAAAGGATATGTTTTCAAGCATATTGTAAGCGTTTTCAATAGCCAGCGGCAGCTGTCCATTATTCTCAGCCTTAACCGCTCTGGAAAGACTGTCAAAGTGATTGGGAAGATACTTCTTTACGTTCTTAAGAATAGCCTCCGCTGTACCGACGAGGATACCGCTGTTCCACAGATAATCCCCGGACTTCATATACCTTTCTGCGGTGGCAAGGTCCGGCTTTTCTACAAACCGCTCTACTTTATAAGCGCCGTTTTCGGCTTTTTCGCTTGCTATGTGAATATAGCCGTATCCGGTTGACGGGTAGGTTGGTGTTATGCCGATAACCACGAGATTATTGGTCTCTTCCGCCGCCCGGCAGGCCTGCATGACCGCAGCTCTGTAGCTGTTTTCGTCGCCCACATAGCCGTCCGCCGGAATAAAGCACAATACGCCCTGTCCCGCCTTTTCTTTTAGAATCATAGCGGCATAAGCGATACACGCGGCTGTGTTTTTGCGCATAGGCTCCAAAATTATATTTGAAACAGGGATAATATCCTCCACTGTTTTTCTCGTTATATCGAAAAGCTTCTTGTTTGTAATAATGAAACACTTGTCGTAAGGTACAATCTCCCTTATCCGGTCAATGGTTTGAAGCAGCATACATTTGCCGTTACCGACCTCTATAAACTGCTTGGGCCTGCTTTCCCTTGAGAGAGGCCACAACCTTGAGCCGGCACCGCCCGCCATAATAACCGCGAATCTATCCAAATTCATCACGCTCCAGAATAATATGAATACCGGCAATTTTAAATTTGCCTTAATGCTATATTTCATAATATGTCGCGTGATATTTTTTGCCCTGTAATCTATACAAAAAATGAAAGGGCATGCCGATTAATCACCGGTATACCCTATATTTGGCGCATTATGTTGAAATAGCAAAAAGACGTTGTCCGAATATCATGTTTAATAGAAGAAATGCCAGACTGGACGGGACTCGTATTATGCGGTAAACCCGTTTATTCAAAACCAAGTGGCAAGTTTTTAGCGTATCTTACTTTTGATATTGGAGATTTAACAATGATCAATTTAAAAAGGATTGTGAAGCCCTACGATATACACGGTATTTATGGAGAGGATTTAACAAAGGATGAAGCCGAGCTGATTGGGAAGGCTTTCGGGACTTTCCTAAGGCAAAATGGTGAGAAAAATGCCATAGTGGGCAGTGACAACCGAAAGTTCTCGCCTGATTTGAAGCTCTGTATCATAAATGGGCTTCGTTCCGCAGGCATTGACGTCATAAATATCGGCACTGTAACAAGCCCTATATTTTACTATGCAGGCATAGACTTTGGCGTCAGCGCCGGAATTATGGTGACGGCGAGCCGTAATTCTGAGAAATACAACGGTTTTAAAATTCTGTACGGGGGCAGAATGCTATACGGGTCCGAGCTACAGAAAATACGCCTTCTCGCGGAAAAGGGTGCCTTTGAGCTCGGAAAAGGCAGCTATAAATTCCGCTCTCCGGTAAATGATTATATAAATATGATTGCAAAGAGGATAAAACTCGGCAGGCACAAGGTAAAAGTGGCTGTCGACTGTGGGAGCGGTGCCACCGGCCTCTGCGCCCCCGCAATATTGAAGAAGCTCGGCTGTAGCATCGTTCCGCTGTCATGTGATTCAAACGCCTCATTTCCAAATTATCTATCTGGTCCGGCCCGGGCTGAAAACATGAAGTTACTGATAGACACTGTAAAGGAACATCATGCGGATTTAGGGCTCAGCTTCGACATTGACGGGGACCGGCTCGGGGTCGTCGATGAAACTGGCAATATCATCTGGGGCGATGACCTGATGATACTGTTCTGCAGGGAGATCCTGCCCCGCCATCCCCACGCCGATGTCATTGTTGATGTCGAATCTTCAGAAAAACTGATTCATGAAATAATACGGCTCGGCGGCAGGCCAATATTCTGCAGGGGCGGTTATTCACCCATAAAGGTTCAAATGGCAAAATATAATGCGCCCTTTGCAGGGGATATATCGGGTCATATGTTCTTCGCCGACAAATATTACGGTTATGGCGACGCAATTTACGCGGCCGCACGGCTGCTGCGGATTTTGACCAATGCAAATAAACCCTTGAGTCTGCTTTTGTCCGACCTTCCAAAAACATTCGTGACGCCGGAAATCAGGATCCCCTGCAAAGAAGATGAAAAATCGGATATCGTTCAAAAGGTCAGCATTGAGCTGCGCAGGCAGGCCACCGATACGGTGGAAGCGGACGGAATCCGCGCTTATTTTGACGACGGCTGGGGCCTTGTATGCGCGTCTGACACAGAATCTGAGCTTATTGTCAGGTGCGAAGGTAAAAACGAAGATGCTTGTGAGCGGATAAAACAGGTTTTGGCGAATGCCCTCAAGCCCTATGTCAGCAGCCGCAGCCGCAGCCTGCATAGCCTTACCCGTCAGCAGGAAGGCAGTTAAGTTATATCTGCGCAAATATAAAGGCGGCCAATATCTTTTGAATATTGGCCGCCTTTGATTTAGTTTTCACCTAAATTCTTCTTAATAAGCTCAATGCGTTGTCTGACACAACCGGCGGAATTCAACGGGTCAGGAGGAGTATTAAAGGCATAGTCAAGCAACCTATCCACTGTTGTCACCGCAACATGGACTCTTGTATCGCTTGAGGCATAGTAGATGTAAACGTCGCCGTTTTCTTTTGCAATGGCGCCGTTTGTAAACACCACATTCGATACGTCTCCGACCCTCTCAGTGCCGAAAGGCGCAATCAAATACCCTGCGGGCTCCGCAATTATACGTTCTACATCATCCAGCGCTGTCACATACAGATAGATTACATACCTGAGTCCTGAGGCAGTGCCGCGGACACCATGTGCGATATGTATCCAGCCCCGCGGTGTCTTTATCGGGACACAGCCCTCGCCGTTTTTAGCCTCGGTTATCGTATGATACCTCCGCGGGCTTAAAACTTTTTCCTTTTCTATGACCGGGTTCGTGATATCATCGCAGTATCCTATGCAAATGCCGCTTCCGCTCCCAGCCTCAATGAAGCTGTCCATAGGCCGGGTGTAAAAGCAGTACTTCCCGTTGACGAATTCGGGATGCAGCACGACATTGCGCTGCTGAGGCGACGGCGTTTTGAGGTAAGGCAACCGCTCCCAGTGTTCAAGGTCATGGGTGCGGACTATCGCCGCCCTCGCCACCGCTGATGACAAATCATCGGCCGGCGCGTCCGGATCCTTGTGCTCCGCGCAGTAGACACCATAAATCCAGCCGTCCTCATGGTAAGTCAAGCGCATATCATAGACGTTGGTCTCCTCAATGTCTGAGTCCGGCAAAACAATGGGATAATCGCGGAAGCAGAACCCGTCGATCCCGTTTTTGCTTTCCGCCACGGCGAAGAAGGATTTGCGGTCAACTCCCTCTACTCTCGCCACGAGGCAGTATTTCCCGTCAAACTCTATTGCGCCCGGATTAAAAACCGCGTTAATGCCCATCCTTTCCTGAAAGAAGGGGTTGCTTTTCTCGTTAAGGTCGTAGCGCCAAGCAAGGGGGACATGTTCTCTTGTGAGCACCGGGTTTTGATAGCGCACATATATGCCGTTGTCATCATCGGCCGGCTTGTTCTTCTGCTGGACCAGTGCACAGTATTTGTTCAGCCTGTTAATGTACTTTGTCTTAAACACTGAATCCATTCCGGAGAGCATTTTCAGCGCCTCTATGCACATTCGGCCGTTGTGATAAGGGCACTTCCATGAGGAAACAACTGGAATTTGAAGTGGATTGTCCCGCTCATCGAGTTCTGAATACCATTCCCCAGTATTGCGGTCAAATACGTTGTTCCTGATATAATTCCACAGGTTGACGCCTGCCGCCAGAAACTTGTGACTGCAGGTTTTTAAACCGGCGTTTAAAAATCCTACTACGCTTTCCGCCTGAACCCACCAGATTTTATGCCTGTCAGTAACCCCTTTCACCGTTTCATTTATAACTCCGTCCGATGAATAGGCGCTTTTGTAGATTTCTTTGGCGATAGCAAGCGTCAGCGGAAGCCGCTCTATTCCAAGTGCTTCCGTCGCGCGGTCGATAAGCCAGCTTGCCTCTATGTCATGCCCATATGAGCGTATATCAAGCACTTCGTTAAAATCTTCGTCAAAGAATACCTTTAAACTTCTTTTCTTTTCATCATAAATCTTTGTTTTAACTATGTCCAACAAATACGCCAGTCGTCTTCCCACGCGTTTGTCATGTGTCGCCTTGTAAAGCGTCGTATATGCTTCTATCAGATGCAGATGAGTATTCATTGTGCGTGCCGCATTGATGCCGTGCTCACTGAGCATCTCATTGTTTTTCACCCGCCAGCTGCGGTCAAACTCCTCAAGATAGCCCTTTTCGTCCCTGCATTTATCCTCGACAAGTTCAAAAAGGCTTAGCGCAAGCGAGCGGGCCAAGGCATCGCCGGTCGAGATTGAATATTGAGCAAGCGCGTAAATACCGAATGACTGCACATATGTATGCTTTCTGTCATCAAGCGGCGTTCCGTCATAATTTACTGACCAATATAGGCCTCCTTTTTCCTTGTCAAGGAATCTATCCTTGAGGAATCTGAAGGCATGTTCCGCGCATGAAAGGGCGGCTTCATCCTTGTTCAGAGCATAGACAGCGGAGAAAAACCAGAGGATTCGCGAATTTAGTATGCAGCCCTTTGCTGCTTTTTTATCAACCTTTCCGTTAAAATCCGCGAAACTGTAAAACCCACCGTATGTGTCATCCCGCAAGCCGCTCCAAAACGGAACCAGCCTGTTAAACAGCTCATCTTCTAATTCATCTTTAAGTATCATATTCATATCGCATATTCCTTTTTTAACGAATCTCAGCATTATTGCAGAATTTCAGCCTTTTACCGAACCTGATGTAAAACCGTTGTAAATATATTTCTGAAGTGCGAGAAAAGCTATAAGCGTAGGAACCATTACAAGGATTACGCCTGCGCAAATTACTTCCCATGAGCTGCCGTACGGACCCTTGAACCTGAACAACGACGTTGACATGGTACCAAGGTTCGAGTCAGGCATATAAAGAAATGGAATATAAAAGTCGTTATAGATGGCGACGCCCCTAATAATGGCAATAGTTGCGATTGCGGGCTTTAGATTAGGCAGTATGCATCTGAAGAAAATCGTAAAATAAGAAGCCCCATCTAGCATTGCTGATTCGTCAATACTGACAGGCAGACAATCAACAAACTGCATCATTATATAAATGCTCATCACATCTGCGCCAAGATAGAGCACAATGGCCGACCATATCGTGTCAACGAGGTGAAGGTGCGCCACAATCTGATATGTAGCAACCTGTGTCGTAACCATAGGAATAAGCATAGCGGCAAAGAATAGTCCCAAAATCAGTTTTTTACCCCAAAAATCAAATCGACTCACAACATAGCCGACCATTGCGCCAAAGAGTATTGACCCAGTCAGGGAAAACGCGAGGATAATGACTGTATTCTTAAAGCCGTTAAGCATGCCCCCATCGATAAAAGCGGTTTTGAAGTTGCTTATGTTTGCAAAACTTTTGGGTAGGGCAAGCTTACTCATAGTATAAAACTCAGTATGGTCTTTAAAAGACCCGAGCACTATCGTTAGAATCGGCAGGATGAAAATCAAAGACATAAGTATCAGTGTAAAGTACTTTAAAATATCAAATATAATCTTTTTTATCTTCAAAGCTAAATAGCGTTTTTCTAAACTATCCGCGGCCGCAGCGTTTTTGTTACCGTACATGATCAATCATCCCCCTTGATAAGTACGTTTGAAAGTATAGTCGTTACGGAAACGATAATCAAAACCACCACAGCCATTGCGGATGCAAGACCTACATGCTGAAGAGTAAATGCGGTGTTTACCGTCTGGATAACAAACGTGTTTGTCCCGTTAGCTCCCGATGTCATAATATACGGTATTTCAAATACGCTTATGGCTCCGGAAATATTCAGAATTAAATTGAGCTTTATAATATTTTTAACGCTGGGAATCGTAATATATCTGGTTCTTTGCCAAGCAGATGCTCCATCGAGTACAGCAGCTTCAATGATGTCATCCGGAATTGATTGGATTGCACCGAGAAATATTATAAAGTTGTAGCCGAAATATCTCCAAATTGACGTAGCCGCCAATGAATAATTCGCGATATGAGGATTTCCGAGCCACTGGGGCGTCCCCGTTATGCCAAACAGCTTGAGTACTGCATCAAGCGTCCCTTGCGGCTGGAAAAAGAATACAAAAATGAGTGAGATAGCAACACTGTTAATAAGATATGGAAAGAAAAACAGCCCTTTGAATACATTCTTTGCAAAAACCTTTGAGTTCAGAACAACAGCGAAGTAGAACGCAATCGCTATCTGAATTAGACCACCGAAAAAGTAATAGAGACTGTTGAATAAAGGTTTAAAATTTGCTGGATTTGTGAAAATCCTTTTATAGTTAGCAAAACCTATAAACCTTTTGGTCAAGCTATATCCGTTCCAGTCTGTAAAACTGTACCAAATCATATTCATTGCCGGGATAAATGTGAAAACTATTAGGAATAAAACAGGAAGTATCAGAAACGATATGATGGTTATTCTTTTCTGTACTTTGTAGCTTAAATTTCGAAACATATCCTCACAACCTAACACAAAACGTAAAGCCCGGTTTTAGAAAAAGGGAGGCCTCAGAGACTTTTATGCAAAAGCCTTCTGGGACACCTCCCGATATTACATTTTCTTCCTTAATCAGAAACCGCATGTTGTCTTAGCTTCGTTCCATCTCTTGTTAAGCTCTTTAACAACTTGGTCAAATTTACCCTGCTGGGATGCAATCGCTACATCCTGAAGATACATTCCACCCCAGAAGTCTATTCCGGCTTCATTGCCAATTTTGGTCATGTTTGAGCCTTCTTCTCCTGTTTCACCCGGCTCACCCATGATCACAGTAACTCCGGTTGCCATGAAGTCCTTGATTACCTTGTCTGAACTCTCCTGCCCCTTGATAATCGGTGCAAAGCCCTGAGTTCCAGCAAAATCTGAGGCCGTAAATTCCATGAGATATTTTCTAGCAAGGTCATAATACTTTGTATTCTTTGCAATACCCATCATATAGTCCTGTGACGCGTAGGTATACAGCTTTCCTGTGTTGTCAGTTGGAATCGGAGCAAAACCGATATCGTCCGGGTTTGTTGCTGCTGCAGCCATCTGAGGAACCGCCCAGCTGCCGAGGAACATCATACCAACTTTTCCTGTGCCGAGGTCGGATTTTGACTGCTCCCAGTTTGTAGTTGTAAGGTCAGGCTCAACCCATTTGTTGCTTACAAGCTTGTTCAGGATACTCAGCGAAACACCGTACGGCTTATCCGCGCTGAACAAATCGGTGGTCTTATAAACAGTATTTTGCCAGTTCCCGTCGTGGGATGCGAAAAGCGGAATTGCATCGAAAGCGGAGGAAAGGGGCCATTTATCCTTGAAGTTAATCGCAACTGGTACAATGCCGGCTGCTTTAAGCTTTGCGCAGGCATCATAAAGACCGTCAAGCGTGGTCGGGAACTCGTCTATTCCGGCCTTTTTGAATGCAGCTTTGTTGTAAACCGCTCCGACAATGCTGAGACCATAGCTTAAACCATATACGTCATAGCTTCCGTCGCTGTTCTTAATTCCGTCAACATATGTATAGTAGTAATCTTTAAGATCGTCGTCATTGCTGTTTCCTATTTTGGCGAAAAACGAGGGTAAATCTGATGTCGCTACGCCTGTTGGAATATCAAGTACATCGCCGTAATTTCCGCTCGAAAGACGTGTCTTTACTTCCGTTGCATAGTCGGTTATTGCCTCAAACTTTACTTTAGCTCCGGTCTCTTTTTCGAATTTATCCGCAAACTTATCGAGCCATCCGCTTCCGTCGGATTTAGTAAGGTTTGTCCAGTGAGTCAAAACCTTAAGCGTTACATTCGAATTCTTTGAGCCAGAGGACGATTTCTTGTTGTTTGAGCAGCCTGCAAAGGAAACAACCATTGCTGCCGCAACAAAGAGACAAATTAGCTTTTTCATCGTTTTTCCTCCTTGTTAAGTAAATTATATAAACGTAACGTTACACTTATTATTGTACCCACTTCCGCAGCTTTGTCAATAATATTATTAGAATAATCTTGGCGTAGCTGCAATTTTTTATTATATTGATGCATTTTTGCAATACTTTTTGTTTATTGTGCACAATAATTGTGGGGTTGTCGTTCCTTTCCTGCTTATGAAATACTTTACGTCACTATGTGAGTGTTACTTAATTTATCATATAACAGATGTTAACTCATAAAATGTGCAAATCTATAACTAATATTGTCGGCGGGTATCTCAAAGGTATAGATGGAAGGCGCATACTGCAGCATCCGCTATAGTCTGCCTGCGCTTTATGCTTTTATGCCTGCAGATCTTAAAGTCTCATATTGCCTCTCATAAGGTTTTTATCTTTAAGTTTCTCTGACCGCAATCCGACGGGCGAATAATTATCGATAAAAAAGCGCCGCACATTCAAGTGCGGCGCTTGATTCTGGTGCTTATCTGACTTTTTATTTTTAATCTCTCGGTGCGGCAAGTGACTTCCTGTTCACGATCTTGCCTTTTACCAACATCCTATTGTTGTTTGCCGTATTTTTGTTTATCTTTTTCATAATCGTTCTTATTGCCATATTTGCCATCTCATCCAGGCTTATATGCACGGTGGTAATCGGAGGGTCACATAACTTCGAATGAGCCGTATCATCAAAACCGGCTATCGAGATATCCTCCGGGATTCTGTACCCATGCCGCTTCAGTTTATTTACGAGCGAAAGGGCAATCTCGTCGCAGTTGCAGACAAATGCCGTCGGCATTTCGTCCGGCAGTTCTATATCTATGGTTATACCGTCTTCTGTTCTGTCATTCAGAATCCACTTAGGATTCAGCGGTATATTGTATTCAAGCAGAGCCTTGTAATAGCCGAGATACCTGTCCTGTATGCTGCTTGTAGAGTTTATATTGCCTACAAACCCTATTCTTCTGTGCCCTTTTTTGATAAGGGCATTTGTTATCTCATAGGCTCCAAAAAAGTTGTCTGTAATTATACTTGGCACATCGAATCCGTCGTAATAAAAGTCTAAGAAAATAAGCGGCAATTCATAGCTGACAAGATTCTTGAGATATTTCCTTGAAAACTGACCCAATACGATCAGGCCGTCGGCCGCGCGGTTTTTTACCGCGTCGGGGACAATTAACTCCTTTTCGCTTTCGGTGTCTACTATAACAAGTTTTGTGTCAATGCCGAGCTTGTCAAGCTTTTCCGAAAGAACCTTGAAAAGCTTTATATAAAAAGAGTCGCTTCTTCCGAGAAAATGCTCCGGGGTCATCACAATAATTTTAGATATATCACATTCCTGCTGAGTGCTGCCTTTATAGACATAACCAAGCTCTTTCGCCGTTTCAAGTACCTTGTCACGCATCGACTCAGAAACGTCGCTCTGTCCCCTCAGCACCTTTGAGACAGTGACCTTTGAAACTCCGACTTTGTCGGCTATATCCTGCATACTAACCCTATTTTTCATCTTCTCTTTGGCTCCTAATATTTTGATATTCTATGACAAACATACCGGTTTGGGTTTTCCCCGGCATCGTTTTTGCTGTTCTCATCTGATTTTTGGTGTAACGTTATATTTCAATAAATATAATACTTGAATTTAAATCGTTGTCAATAGCAGGAATATAAAGTGTCGAAAACTATCCTGCTTTATTAAACGATGCCGCAATTTACCAACATTTTTCCGTCAAAGTAATTCTGATGATAAATTATTAAAAAATCTATTGACATAATGATACCGCATAGTATAATAATTGTAAAGTAACAATAAAGTAACTTTTGCCGATTTTTTTGGGAAGGTTATGATTTTATGAAAAACTTCAAGATTATAGGTGAGGCGCTGCCCCAAATGCCCTGGCAGGACAGGCCCAAGGGCTGCACGAGTGCTGTCTGGCGCTATACATCAAACCCGATTATTGATTGGAACCCGACCCCGAAAACAGCACGGGTGTTCAACAGCGCGGTCGTTCCGTACAAAGGCGGCTTTATGGGCGTTTTCCGGGCTGACCATAAGGACGGTATAGCTCGGCTGCACTTAGGCAGAAGCTCCGACGGTTTATCCTGGGAGATTGACGATGATGAGATCCGCTGGTATGACGAGAACGGCAATCCTTTTCAACCCCGATATGCTTACGACCCAAGAGTGATAAAGATTGAAGACAAATATTATATCGTCTGGTGCACTGATTTTGGCGGAGCGGCTCTGGGACTTGGCGTCACAGAGGATTTTAAAACCTTCACAAGGCTTGAAAACCCCTTTATTCCCTTCAACCGCAACGGCGTTTTGTTCCCCCGCAGAATCGGAGGCAAATATGTAATGCTCAGCCGCCCGAGCGACAGCGGACATACTCCTTTCGGCGATATTTTCATAAGCGAAAGCCCCGACCTCGTCTATTGGGGCAGGCACAGGCGCGTAATGACCAAAGGCGGCGGCTGGTGGCAAAGAGTTAAAATAGGAGCCGGTCCGGCGCCGATTGAAACAAATGCCGGATGGCTGCTTTTCTATCACGGCGTTTCGGGCACATGCAACGGCTTCGTTTACAGCTTCGGCGCGGCCCTCCTTGACCTTGACAATCCCAGCAAGGTGCTCTACCGCACAAAGGAGTATCTGCTGACACCGGAAAAGGATTACGAGACACGCGGATTTGTACCCAATGTCGTATTCCCATGCGCAACTCTCCAGGACGCAGAAACCGGCAGAATCGCGATCTATTACGGCGCCGCGGATACTTATGTCGCCGTTGCGTTCACTCAGCTTGATCTGATTATGGACGAATTAATCAACAACTCTTCTCTCTGCCCGGGTGACAGCGATGAGTACATATAATACGTTTTCTTACATAAAGGGCGTAACCTGGGGCTTTATGAGCCCGCGCGGCGCATGGGAAACAAAAAGCGCAAAACAATCGCTGAAACTTATGGCGAAAAAAACCGGAGCCGATACGGTAGTGTTGGCGCCTACCGCTTATCAGGCGAATGAAAAGTCAACCGTGATAGACTACACCGGCGAAGGAACGGTAAGTCCCGAAGAAGTGGTCAGTATTATAGAATTGTCTCACAGTCTGGGGCTCCGTGTTATCCTAAAACCTATTCTCAATATAAAAAGCGGATTATGGCGCGCCTTTATTGACATGGGCAGCGATGAGCAAGCATGGAAAGAGTGGTTTGCCTCGTATGAAGAATTTATTTTGGACTTTGCGAGGATAGCCGAATCAACGCATTGCTTTATGTTTTGCGCCGGGTGCGAGATGATCGGCACCGAGAAAAGAGAAGCCGAATGGCGGGCTCTCCTTCAAAAAATCCGCGGAGTTTACAGCGGTTATCTTACCTACAACACTGATAAATACCGCGAGGAAAAGGTAGACTTTTGGGACGCGGTCGACGCCGTATCAGCCAGCGGCTATTATGCAATCAACGAATGGCCGGAGCAGCTTTCAAGGATTGCGCGCTTTGTTGAGCAAGTCAAGAAACCGTTCTTTTTCATGGAGGCTGGCTGTCCATCCCGTGAGGGTTCGGCAATGGAGCCCTACAACTGGGAACATAAAGGGCGTTTAAGTCTGTCTGAACAGAAGAAGTATTATCAAACAATGTTTGATAGTACCGACCCATACCCTTGGTTTAAGGGATTTGGGCTGTGGGATTGGCCTGCCGAGCTTTATCCTGAGAGCAAGGGAAAAGAAAACGACGATTACTGCATCTTTGGAAAACCGGCCTGCAATGTCGTCAAAAAATATTATACCAAGAAGAAGGAATCAGCTTGAACAGAAAATTTTATTTTTCTGAAAGTGAGATAAACCCCTTATCTAAGCTCTACAAAGAGCAGATAGAGAATCTTGAAAACTACCGCGGCGTCGGCGATCCTCCCGCCGACTACGACGCATATTGGGACAGGGCCAAGGCGGAACTCAACGCGCTGCCCATAAGCTACGAGCTGGCTGAGCCGGAATTCCATCCGCGCGGCTGCAAGGCATACAACCTGTATTTTACCGGTGCCGGCGGAGCAAAAATCCACTGCCAGCTGCTTATACCAAAAAACATTAAGGGAAAAATGCCAGGTGTGGCAATGTTTCACGGTTACTGGACCAATATCGGTGACTGGTCGTCAAAGCTCGGCTATGTCGAAGAGGGCTTCTGCGTCTTGGCAATGGATGTGCGAGGCCAAGGCGGAGAAAGCGAGGATAACGGCGTTTACAGAAAAGGCAACACACAGAGCGGACATATAATAAGAGGCCTTGAATCCGAAAATCCGGACAACATGTTCTACAGAAACGTATTCCTTGACGCGGCGCAGACTGCAAAAATTTTAATGAGTTTCGATTTCGTCGATGAAAACAATGTTTTTGCGACAGGTGCGTCTCAAGGCGGCGCTCTTACCGTAGCATGTGCAAGCCTCGTACCGTCCCTTAAAGGTGCGGCGCCGGTTTATCCTTTTTTATGCGATTTCCGCGGTATCTATAAGTTTAATTTTGACTGCCCCTGCTATGAAGAGATAACCTGGTATTTCCGCCAGCGCGACCCGCTTCACAGAAAAGAAGATTTCTTCTTTGACCGGCTTGGCTATATTGACCTCAAGAACCGCACAAAGGATATAAAATGCGATGTTTTGTGGACTACGGCGCTGATGGACAAGGTTTGCCCTCCCTTCTCGCAGATGGCAGCATATAACGGCATAACATCAAATAAACAGCGTGTGTTTTTCCCTGAATACGGTCATGAATACCTCCCATATTCAGGTGATTATATCCTTGAGTTTTTTGAAAGCCTCCTTTAATTAACTATTGCTTCTGCTTCCCTGCCGAAGCAATACATATCCCCTTCATACTCCCTGGATACTTGATTAGCAGTTGACTGGGCTGCTTTAAGTATCACAGGGAGCTTTTTTGCTCATTTTGGCGGCAGTAAAAAGGGCTTTCGGTCTTTTGGACCGAAAGCCCTAATCACTGTTTTACGGTTGCATCTTATTCGATTGTAAACGTGACGTCGCCGAGAGACGGGTCAACCAACAGCATTATGCCCTCTTTTGTTTCTTCCCCTGTTGCACCGGAAAGTCCGCTGACTTTTGAAATACCCCGCATCCGCACACACAGGCCCGTCGCTTTTCCCTCAAAATGAATGGTTACGCGGCTCCCGTCTTTGCGCGCCTCAACCCGCAGCATAGGACTTCCGTCCTGATTAAAGATTTCCGCCTGTGCCGGCTCATAATCTGAAAGCTCAAATACCTCCAGTGTCAGGCCGTTGGAGTAATCATAATCGGGCCTCTGCTCGTTGTTACCGAGCGCAAGTATTGTATTCGGTCTGACAAACAGCGGCAGGCCAAAATAGTCATAGTGCTCCCGCCTCCATGAGCCGCCTTCGACGGTCTCATTGGTAAGCAAATGTGTCCATTTCCCCTTTGGCAGATAGTATTCCACCGTTCCGTCCTCATGGAAAATAGGTGCGACCAACAGCGAATCGCCCAGCATGTACTGGCGATCCAGCGAATCGCAGGTGGGGTCATCGGGGAACTCCAGCACCATTGCACGCATACAGGGCACACCGGTACGGTGAGTTTCGCAGGCCATCGAGTATAGGTACGGCATCAAGCGGCATTTCAGTTTTGTAAAGTAACGAACTACATCGACGGACTCCTCGTCGAACAACCACGGCACTCGGTAACTGTTGCTGCCATGCAGGCGGCTGTGGGTAGAAAGCAGGCCAAAGGCAGCCCAGCGTTTGTAGAGGTCAGGTGTCGCCGTATTCTCAAAGCCGCTGATATCGTGGCTCCAGAACCCGAATCCGGAAAGGCACAGAGAAAGTCCCCCGCGCAAGCTCTCCGCCATAGAACTGTACTTTGCCTCGCAGTCACCGCCCCAATGCACCGGGTATTGCTGTCCTCCGACTGTGGCGCTGCGTGCAAACAGAACGGCATTGTTCTCGCCGAAGTTTTTGCGCAACAGTTCAAACACTGTGCGGTTGTAAAGTAATGTATAATAGTTGTGCATCATCTCTGGGTCGGAACCGTCATAATAGACTACATCGGTTGGGATTCTCTCGCCGAAATCTGTCTTAAAGCAGTCTACGCCGAGATCAATCAGCCTCTGCAGTTTGCTGCAGTACCAGTCGCAGGCTGCCGGATTAGTAAAGTCCACGATTGCCATACCCGGCTGCCAGAGATCCCACTGCCATACATCGCCGTTCGGCCGCTTCAAGAAATACCCATTTTTGCGTCCTTCCTCAAATAGCGCCGACTTCTGGGCAATGTAAGGATTGATCCAGACGCAGATTTTAAGGCCTTTCTGCTTGAGGCGCGCAAGCATACCCTTGACATCAGAGAACACCTGTGGGTCCCATTCAAAGTTGCACCACTCATACTCCTTCATCCAGAAACAATCGAAATGAAATACGTGCAACGGAATATCCCGCTCGGCCATGCCGTCAACAAAGCTGTTGACAGTATTTTCGTCGTACTGGGTTGTAAAAGAAGTGGTCAGCCACAGACCAAAAGTCCATGCGGGAGGCAGTGCAGGACGTCCGGTGAGGGAAGTGTAGTTCCGCAGTGCCCCTTTCATGTCATCTCCGCCTATGACCATATATTCCAGCTTTTCGCCCGGCACGCTGAACTGGACACAAGACACTGTTTCCGAAGCAATCTCGTAGGAAACGCGGCCGCTGTTGTTGACGAATACGCCGTACCCACGGTTGGAAATATAAAACGGCACATTCTTATATGCGAGATCAGAGCAGGTGCCGCCGTCCGCATTCCATATATCGACCGTCTGTCCGTTTTTGACAAACGGGGTAAACCGCTCGCCGAGTCCGTACAGTTTTTCGCCTATCTCGAGGCCAAACTGCTCCAGCATAAATTTGCCCCATGGAGCACTCACATAGGCAAGGGGACGGTCTGACGTACCGGTAAGAAACCGGCCGTCATAGAAATATCTGACGCGGAAATGTGCGCAGGAAACTACTGCGGTGAGTTTGCCGCTCGAGATTCTAATTTCGTCCTCAGTGCGCTCTACCTTAAGCTCGCAGGGTTCTTCATATATCTGAAAACGCGGTTCCTTTTTAGCGGTTCCTGCAAAATGCACAGCTTCAACCCGCAATACGTCCGGCCTTGGAGCTGTAAAACGGATTGTAAGCAGCGGGTGATTCAGGGTCTGCCCTCGGTCGGTCACATTGAGGTTTGCGGCATAAATGGTAACGCTGTCTTTCTCCTCTTTTATGTCGCGTACTTGAACGGCGCGGCTAAACTCCACGCCCGGTTTTTTGAGCCAATATCCGTCGGTAAATTTCATTGAATCAGCTTCCTTTCAGGAATGTTGGTTTTTGATGATTCTCAGAGGGATTGTTAAGGTGCTGCTCCCGAAATTTCGAGGGAGAGATACCGTAAAATGTGCGGAATGCCTTGCTGAAATAGTTGCTGTCCTTGTAGCCTAACCGCTCCGAGATTGACTGTATACGGAGATCGTTTTCCAAAAGCAGCTCCTTGGCGCGGGTCATGCGGGATTTTAAAACGTACTCATAGATTCCGGTATCGTATTTTTCTCGAAATAGTCTTGAAATATATTCTTTCGAAAAATGGAATTTATCAACCAGCTCAGAGAGATGAATATCACGGGCATAGTTGCGGTCCAGATAATCCTTGACGGCATCAGCCAGACGTTCCGCGCCCAGGGAGGAAGGTTCATTTTGTTCCCCGCGCTGCACGTGGTTCTCTTCGTCGAGGAGGTCCCGTGCTTTTTTCAGCGCGCTGTTAAGGTCCTCCTCAACAATAGGCTTCAGCAGGTAGTCGATTACATGATACTGTATTGCAGTTCGGGCAAAGGTAAATTCGTCATAGCCGCTGACCACAATAATCTTTGCGTGCGGAAATTCCGGATATGCCGTTTTCAAAAACTCGCTGCCGTTCATCATCGGCATCTTCATGTCCAAGAAAACAATATCAGGCCGGAGCTCTCTCATAGCGGAAAGACCCGATTTCCCGTCATAAGCGGACTCCGGCTCGGCTATATCTAACTGGTACCAGTTACCCAATGCTTTTATTACACGATGAACTGGTTTTTCATCGTCGATTATCAACGATCGATACATGAAGCTCCCCCCTTCTGACTTAGAGGAATCATCAAATCTACTCTCGTCCCCGTGCCGGGTGTACTCGAAATCAAAAGAGAAGCACGTCCGTCATAAAGTATCTTAAGCCGCGCAGCAAGGTTCGGCAGGCCAATGCTGCTGCCCTCCGCGTTGTCCAGTTCTGTCATGCTGCGAACCTCAGCAAGCCGCTCTTCAGTCATCCCCTTTCCGTTATCAGTTACAGTAATACGGAGAAAATCGTTCGAAGTGCGCACTTGAACCGCTATGGAAATCAATTCGCAGCTGTTTTCCAATCCGTGTTTGATGGAGTTTTCCACCAGTGACAGAATAGAAATCTTGGGTATCATCTGCTCTTCAAGTGCCTTATCCGCATCAATGCTGTAGGCAAGCCTGTCCTCAAACCGGGCAGTCTGTAAAAACAGATATTGGCGCACATGCTTTAATTCCGTCCTGACCGGAACTAAGTCCTTTTCCCGGACGGAATACCGCAGTAAAGACGCCAGCGATTCGACCATGCGCTGTATCGTTTTTTGGCCGGAAAGCACCGCCTCTGTGGAAATCGTTTGCAGCGTGTTGTAAAGGAAATGCGGGTCCACCTGCGCTTCCAGTGCTTTCATTTGCGCAATTTTTTCATGGAGTTCGGCGACGTAATTCTTCTGGATCAGCTCGTCGATCTGCTCCGTCATCCGGTTAAACTGTTCTGCCAAGTTGTTTACCTCGGCACTGCCGCCCCCTTGTACTTTTGTCTTGAAGTCACCGCGTCCTACGTTCTGCATTTGTTTTGCCAGCATCTGCAGCGGGCGAAGCTGAGCGCGGATCAGCGCATAGATAACACCGGCAGAAATGATAAAGGCAACCAAAACTAAAAGCAGGCTGATATTTCGCGTGTTGACTACCGGTTGGCGAAGAACATCCTGCGGCAGAAGCCGGATAAGCTTCCACCTTCCGTTTGCAGTATCGCTGAACACTGCTAAGTATTCTTCTCCCGAAAGCTGCACAGAACAGCTCCCTTTGCTGTTTTTGCCCGAAAGCGCAGAAGCGACAAGTGGCAGAGAATTTGTATTCAGAACATTGCCATCACTCGAAAAAGCAAGTTTTCCATCCTGATCTATTATTCCAAGAATTCCTTGAACACCGCTGCTGTCAGAAGAAAGATTGCGGCAGAACGAATCGTCTACCGTTATCTTTACGAAAGCAAGCGGTCGGCGATTGCTGATATTGATATACAGACGGCATATTGTCAAAAACTTTTTGCCGTCTCCATATTCTGTGCGGAAAGTCAGGTAATTGCCCTTTGCAGCATAAGTCTGTCTATACAAGTAAATCTCATCAGCGGAACCAAAGGGAAAACTCCTCACATTAAAATCGGAACTGCTGATACTGAAACAGGTTTTGCTTTTCAGCAGGTAAAACTGGTATGAAACCACATCATTGCGCGATAAAAAAGTGTTCCTGAGCAAGGAGCTGACAGTGGAATAAGCAGAATAATCAATAGGTTTTCCGGAATTTATAATATTGAATATCTGGTCATTATACCGCAGCTGCATGGTATAGTCCTCTAATTGATTCATATAGCTGACGTAATTGTTTTTCTTCAGGTCCAGGATTTCCAAATTCGAATCAGACTGCTGCCGGTTGATGATATCAATGGTACGCTGATAGTTAAAGACCGTAATGGCCGTAAAAGAAAAAAATACAATCAGCGTAATGGCAATCATCATCTGTTTTACGACTGTCATCTGATGAAATTTTTCCTTGACCCTGACCAGAATGTGCATCTGGTTGCCTCTCCATTTCCTTATATGACGGAATTTTTATAAATTATAGCATAAAAAATTATACGAGTTAAGGATTTTTTTGTATCTCTTTTTACCCCTAATAGTTTTCGATTTTCACTTTTCTTTTAACAATAAACATATTATCATAGGGTGAAATGAAAGCTAACAGCATATTGTTCGTTCAAAAAAGCAAGGAGGTAAAATATGAAAAAGTTGATTGCCTTGTCTCTTTGCGCAGTTCTTCTGGCCGGTACCATAGCCGGTTGCTCAAGAGGCGAAAAAACAACTAACAGTACAGCTTCATCAAAGAGTCCCGTTACCTTAAACTTCATGTTGAACAGTCCGGAACTTACTGATCAGTACAAAGCCATGGCAGCTGAGTACAAGAAAGTTGCTCCGAACGTCACCATCAACATGACAATCATTCAAAACGACTATCAGACAGTATTAAAATCCAAACTAAATTCAGGCAATATTCCCGACCTGTTCATGTCCAGTGCTTATAACGACAACAAGGTCTATCAAGACTATGCTTACGACCTGACAAACGAAAGTTTCATGAAGAATTTTAACCCGGTGTTCCTCAAGAGTGTTACATTAGACAATAAGATTACAGGATATCCGTTCCTTGTCCAGTCTCATTCCTTTATTTACAATAAAGATCTGTTCAAAAAAGCAGGAATTACTAAACTGCCCACTACACTGGACGATTACAAGGAAGTTTGTGAAAAACTGCAGGCTAAGGGCATTCAGCCGTTCAGCTCCGGTTTTGCTGAATGGTGGGTTCTGCCTCAGATGACCTACCCGTCTATGAGTGACGCATACGATGGCGATTACAACAAGCTCTTCAGTGACATTAAGAGCGGCAAGTTAAAATTCGGCGATCTCCCGCAGGTTGACTTTGCTCTTGATTTGATCGACCTTGTTAAGAAATACAGCGGCTCTAAACCGATGGAGTCCACTGCAGATATGCAAGTTTCCGACTTTGCCAACGGTAAAGTTGCCATGATCCATCAGGGCTCATGGGAAGAGGATTCTATCCGCAAGATTAACAAAGACATCGACATGGGTTACCTTGAAGCTCCCCGCATGGACGGAAAATCTGTTATAGCCGTCGATTCAAACCTGACTATGCGCGTTTCAAAAGATTCCAAAAACCTTAAAGAAGTTCTCTCATTCCTGGATTGGCTGACCACTTCTGATTACGGCAAATCTTGGATTCCGGAAGTTGTCAAGCAAATTTCCCCGCAGAAAGATGCAGCAAGCCCCGATACACAACTGGCTAAGGAAACTGCAAAGGCTGTAAATGACGGGAAAACATGCCAGTGGTGGATATTCTGCGGCCCCGATGGTATCGAACAGCCGTTCGGCACAGCATTCCAAAACTACGCAGCGGGTGCTTCCCGTCAGCAAACTAAAGACAATTTGACTAAGATATTTGTAGATGCCTATAACGCAGAAAGCTGACAGTAAAATCATTTATCAGGTCTGGTGAGGGGGACGTTTTTGCCCCCCTCATTTTTGACCAAATCCTGGAGGTCTAAGTCTATGAATCAGGCACGGAGAAAAAAAGTCAGCCATGCTCTGGAGTTTCTTGGCTTTACTATGCCCGCAGTAATTGCAATCCTACTGTTTGTCGGAATTCCCTTTTTCATGTGCATTTTTTATTCTTTACGCAAATGGAACGGCATTCAGCGTAAATCAACTTTCATCGGGCTTCAGAACTATATTCGTGCTTTTACTAATGACTCTACGTTTATAAAAGCCATCGGATATACGCTGCTCTATGCCCTTCTGACGGTTATCCTGATCAATATAATAGCTCTGCTCCTTTCAGCGATTCTGGAACAGTCAAACTTATGGGGCAAAGGATTTTTTAGGGCTGCTTTTTACATTCCGAATATTATCAGTCTTATTATTATCGGCTTTATCTGGAAGTTTATTTTCGGACGAGCTTTTGAAGCGATACATCAGGCGACAGGCATTAGAGCATTCGGATGGAGCTGGCTGGGGCAACCCAAACTGGCAGTTATCAGCACTGTACTTGTCACTGTGTGGCAGGCGCTCGGATTCTACATGCTGATATATATTGCCGGGCTGCAGTCCGTGCCGGATGATGTTCTGGAAGCCGCAACAATTGACGGCGCGGGTAAAGTCCGCCGCTTCTTCTCGGTTGTTTTGCCCTTGATCGTTCCATCTATTACAGTATGTACCTTCTACTCGATTGCAAACTCTCTGAAAATGTTTGAACTAATCTTCACACTCACCGGCGGCGGTCCGGGCGATGCAACGACTTCTGTTGCACTTGATATCTACAACACCGCCTTTAATAGTAACCAGTATGGCTACGGCAGTGCCAAATCCGTTATCCTGTTCGTCATGGTGGCCTTTATCACCATTCTGCAGGTAACCCTATTCAAGAAAAAGGAGATAGAGGCATGAAAAAGACAAAAACTTCCTCCATTATTACATTTGTCGTTATGCTGATCATCCTGGCCTGCTACCTCTCCCCTTTGCTGCTCATGGTGTTCGGCTCCTTTAAATCCTACAGCGAAATCATGTCTCACGTTTTGGAAGTACCACAGCGTTTTTCCTTTGACAACTTCAAAAATGTTTTTGAAAGCATGAACTATCCGAGGTCATTCCTCAATACGCTGTTTGTCACAGTGTTTGGCGTCGCTGGTATTGTTGTTATCAGCTCCCTCGCAGGATATAAGCTTTCTCGTACCAAAACACGTTACAGCTACCTCATCTTCCTGTTCTGCATTATGCCAATGATGATTCCGTTCCAATCCTTTATGATTACACTGGTAAAGCTGGCAAAAGAGCTTGGCATGCTCGGCAACCTTTATGGACTTGGTATCATCTACTGGGGACTTGGTGCGCCGCTTTCAATCTTCCTGTATCATGGATTCGTCAAGGGAATCCCGCATGAACTTGAAGAGTGCGCTTCGCTGGATGGCTGCTCGCCGCTGCGTATGTTTGTCAGCATTATTTTCCCAATGCTCAAGCCGGTTACAGCAAGTGTAGTTGTCGTCAACGCCATGTGGATCTGGAATGACTTCTTGCTCCCCCTTCTTACCATCAACAGCAACGACTCTGTCAAAACCCTCCAGCTCGCTGCCTATGGTTTTATGGGACAGTATAAAATGGAATGGCAGAACATTATGGCCGGTGCCATACTGATTATCATTCCGGCACTGATTATCTACCTGATTTTCCAGAAAAACATCGTCAAGGGTATGGTCGCAGGTGCCGTCAAAGGCTGACAGCTCTAGAACTTTACCAATTCTTATTTTTAAAGAGCACTGCAAAGCGAAAAGTTTTGCAGTGCTCTTTTAGTATATTTAGCGCAAGCCTCAAGGAGATTGGCAGGCACCAGCGCATAACATTTAAATAATCTAAAAAAAGCGGTATCTGTTGTGTCCAATTCAACAGGTACCGCTTTTTATTTATTACAGTATATTAGACAAAATTAAAATTCAAAAACTATTCTTGTCTTAGGCTAAGCAGATAAACCCCTAACACTATTCAAAAATTATTCTGCTATTTATTTTTATCTTCCGGCCATTGGGATTTCGGAACATTCATATAAACCTCTTCAACAGTGTGGAAACCATCTTTTATAACTGTGGAATACATATTTTCTTTATCAACTGCCAGAGGTTCAATTTTAAGGTATGGAACATCATATTTACCGTCGTTTATCTTTTCACTGAAGGTTATCTTCTCGTTTTTTGCCAATTTCACAGCAACGTCCGCAGCAGCAGTGGCAAGTTTACTAATTGGTTTGTATACGGTTATAAGCTGCTGCTCTTCAACAACCCGCTGGCAGGCGGCTATGTCAGCGTCCATTCCTACAACGGGAACTGATGAGATAAGATGGTATTCTGCGAGAGCGTCTATAGCTCCGGCTGCCAACGTGTCATTTTCTGCAATAATGGCATCTATATGTGTATCATCTTTTAACAGTTTAGCAATACTGTCAGAGGCTTCATCTGCCGACCAGTCTTTAGTTACTATCTGTTTGACGATTTTTATTTGCCCTGCCTTTATGTATTTGTTGAGAACATCCATTATTCCTTTGTTAATCATAACAGTATTATAGTCAGTAGACGGGCCATTGATTATTACATAGTTTCCCTTGCTAACCGCTTTTATCATTGCATTTGCTTGTAATGTGCCGACCTTTTCATTGTCAAATGAAGCATATAAATCCACATCGGCATTTAATACAAGGCGGTCATATGCGATTACCTTTACCCCGTTTTTCTTAGCGTAGTTGACTGCTACGGCTGCCTTACGGCAGTCATAAGGTATGATGACAAGCACATCTATTCCCTTTGCCACCATATCTTTTACTTGGGAAATCTGCGTATCGGCATTGTTGTAAGCGACATTGACAATAACGTCTGCGTCTAATTTTTCTGCTTCTTTTACAAATGTATCTTTGTCAATATACCAGCGTTCCTGCTGCAAATTGTCTATAGAAAAACCAATAGTAATTTTTTGGGAAGAGCTTCGAGAACTTATGTATTTCCGGTCTGAACATCCTGTCTGTATTATGACTCCAAACATCATAATAAAAATTATTAGAACAGTACAGGGCTTTTTCAATATTCACTGCCCTCCTTTTTATTTATTGTTCATTGAATAGGATCTGTACTCCGTTGGCGTTACCCCGACAATTTTTTTAAAAACTCTGCTGAAGTAATTAGGATCGGAATAACCCACAAAATCGCAGATTTCTTTGTTCCCGTAATTACTATTAGCGATTAGCTTTTTCGCCTGTTCTATGCGAAGCTTGGTTAAATAATCAATAAAGGTGTATCCTGTTTCCTCTTTAAAAATTTTGCTGAAATACGTTGGGCTAATATTAAGCTCTCTGGACATATATTCCAATGTTATAGCTTTATTATAATTTTGGGTTAAATATTCAATCGCTCTTTTTACAATACATGAAAAATTGTTTTTCTTAGCCCTTGCCATTTCATCGCTTGTCCGCCTGATATTGTCTATCATCCACGTCCGTATAAGGTTTATATTGTTTATCGACATATATTCTGACAGGCAATCTGCGAATACAGCGTTGTCACTGTTGAGATTATAATCTTTTGAAATACGCCAAATGGCAGCCACCAGTTCCAGCAGATTTAATTTTAATTTGTCAATATTACCCCTATCCTGTTCAATTAGCCGGCAGAAAATATGTTCAAAAGCAGCGACACTCTCTTCTGTTTCTCCCAAAATTATTTTTTTAACCAAGTTTTGCTCTATATCTTGTTTATATGACCTTTGGATATCCCGTTCCATTGGTATGTCGTTAATATGGACTACTCCGCCTTCGTCCATATAATCAATGGCTATTAACGATTCTTCATAGGATTTGTTAGCATCCCTTAACGAGGGATAACATTTGCCGATGCCGATATAATAATCAATACCTGAATCTATGCTTTTAAGTTTATTATAGATTTTTGTCCCTATTTTTAATGCTTCTATTCTCTGTGTGTATTCATCCGTTTCGGCATTACATGGAACAAATGTGGTAATGCGGTTTATCATTACCGGGCCGACGATACCTTTACAGTTTTCTTTGATAGCGTCTCTTAATGCAGAATATAATTTCTGACTTTTAATGCTTACCCCGATTTTATTTACAAGGCCGTTTTTGTTTTTACCTTGTCCATATTCGATAGTCATTATATATCCGCAGTCAAAATTAATATCAAGTATTTTTTTCAGCGATTTAAGCTCAGTAGTATGGTCATCGGAAAGCACAATGGAATATATAAAGCTATTTTCAAGGGCCGGCAGGATAAAAGCCATTTTCTCTTTAAAATCAAGTTGAACTTTTAATTTTTTACGCTCTTCATCTTTGATTTTTACAGCATTTTCAAGTGCAGCAACAAGCTTGCTTCGGCTTATCGGCTTATTAATATACTCTATAACGCCCATTTGCAATGCTTCTTTGGCAAAATCAAAATTTGCAAATGCGGTAATGATTATGAATAAGGCCCCGGAATGAAATTTTTTTATTTCTGAAATTGCCTCTAATCCGCTGATACCAGGCATTTTTATGTCAATCACAACAATATCAGGCCGAAATGTTTCAGCTTTTTCAATTGCTTCCCTTCCGGTATGAGCAGTCTCCATTTCAAAATGCAAATTGCCTTGTCGTTCAACAATAAATTTAACCGAGTCTATTACAATCTGTTCATCATCTACAATTAGCAGCTTATACATTTATGTTTCCTCCCGTTTAATCGGCAACTTCAACGTCGTTTTTGTGCCTGAGATACTCTCGATTTCTATTACATCAGATTCCTTTTCAATGTGATAAAAAAGCATTAACCTGCTGATTACATTTCTAAGACCGATACTTTGGGATTTATGACCGGTGCTATCTACCTTTGTCAAGCTGCTATGGTTGTCAGACAATATTTTATCAATGGTTTCTTTACTCATACCGCGTCCGTTGTCAGATATTACAACATGCACATAATCCCCACATCTTTTAACGGAAACACTGATAACTCCCCCGCTCTCCATTTCATTAATGCCGTGAATAAAAGAGTTCTCAACAATAGGCTGGAGTGTCATTCGCGGAATTTGCAAATTAGGTATCCCATCTTCAATATATTCATTAAACTCAAATTTTCTTCCATATCTTTCTTTCAGTAAATAAATATAGCTTTCAATGTTGCTTATTTCATCCAATATGGTTGAGGGGATGCTGATAGTGCCGAGATTATACCGGAGAAGGTTTGAGAAATTCTCTAAAAAAAGCTGCGTGCGTTCGGCGTCCTCGAACATCGCAAGCTGCATGGCTGCATTGAGCGTATTAAACATAAAATGCGGGTCAATCTGGGCCTGCAGGGAGCGGAGCTCGGCTTCATCAAGCATGGATTTCATTTTGATATTTTGCATTTCCTGTTGTTTTAGGCGATTTTCAATTTCAGCTTTTTTACGAATCTCAATGAGCTGCTTTTTTATGCTTTCGGCCATGCGGTTAAAGGAGACCGCCAGTGTTTTAATCTCATCGTTTGTTTTAACCGCTATTTTCGGGATATTATAGTTTCCTTTAGCTATTTCACTTGCTGCTTTTGAAAGCCGGATGATAGGTTCCGTAATTCTGTAAGCAAACAAGAGCACCAAAACAAAGTTAACACATAATCCAACTATCAAAATTATCATATTAAAAAATTGAAGCCTTTGAAGCTCATTTGAAAGCCGCAGATAGTTGGCATTATTTTCTCTAAACTCTACAACCTTAAGCTTGTCTATGTATTCGTTAATGTAGTTATAGACCTGCGTCGCTTCATTAAATTCATCCGTATATCCGTCAATATTCCTGCCGCGCTTCTCCTGCACAGCAAAATCTGTATGCTGGAGATACGTGAACAGCATATTTTTAATATCGACATAAAGTAAATCGCTTTCGTTATTTGAAAGTGTTGTTTTTAGATTTGTCACCATTTGCCTTAAATTATTGCTCGACACAAGATAATCCTGCAAATCAGTCGAATGGCTTGTAGTCAGATATGCTTTCAAACTTGCTTCTACTGAATCAATCGTATCGCAGAGGTTTGTAAGGTTTACATCATTTGTAAAAATTGTGTTTAGTTTATATGTTAATATGCGGGTATTGTAGTATGTATAAAAACCAACTAAATTAACAATAACGGAAGATACTACAAAATAAAGAATAAGTTTTTTCCTTATAACATTTTTATAATTTTTTTTAAAGTGCAGCATATATAATTCTCCGAATTACAAACCGTCCGAATTACTAACTAAATTATTTCTTGTAACCTTGTAAACGCCAGTATTTATATTTGATGAAACATCTTTCATATTTAAAAGGTTAACAAGACATTCGATACTCTTGCTTCCGGTTTTCTCAGGATTTTCATATACAGAACCGAAAATCACGCCATTTTTTATGTAATCTCTCACTTGGCTAGAATACCCGTAACCGATAACAGTTATATCACTGGTTTTATTTAAATCAAGAAGTACACGTGCAATTTCCAGCGTATCGTCGGAGCTTGTACATACCACAGTATTTATATCAGGCTCGTCGTATAAAATATTTCGTATTATCTTTTCCGCGCCGAAATAGCTGCTTCCGGAATTCTTTACTGATTTCAACCTTATATTTTTATCTGACTCTATGCTTTTTTTAAAGCTTTGCAGCAGTTCTTCGCTTGAATCCTGATTTTCCGCATAGTTACCCCCGAATATCAGTGCAACATTGCTTTCCCCATTTACCGCTTCTCTTACCAGTGACGCCTGAGCTGCACCAATTTCGTAGTTGTTTGGCCCTATATATGCTTTACGCCGGCTATTTTTATCATCAGATTCAATCGTAACTACATTAATTCCTCTTTCAACCGCTTTATTTATAACCGGACTTAATTTTGATTTATCTGTTACATAAACGGCAATTCCGTCTACATTACATGCTATAGCTATATTTAAATACTTTAGCTCTTCATCATCATCCTGTACTTCTGGTCCGATGAACTCTACCGCAGCCGCATACTTTTGCCCTGCATTTTGCGCCCCGCTCTTTACCGACTGCCAAAATGTCTCGTTGATATTCTGCGCTATTACGACAAAATGGTAACGAAATATTTGTGCATTTTTTGGTGTGTCATCCATTAGGTGGACAGATCTTTTTGTAATGCTTTTTGAATAACTTATTCCACCTATACATAGGCATAGTACAAGTATGATTATTATAACTTTATATGATTTCATATAATCACCAAAATACCGCGGATAAATTCCGTCTCTTTTATCTATTATACAATAGATATCATTAAAAATAAATCTTCAAATTCTTGTTCTTAAAAAAATGCTAATTAAAATATGTGCAATAAAAAAATAAATAAAAAAAGTAAGATATTAATAAACCTGTGCAGAGACAATTTAAAGGCTTTCCTTTAATATATATGTACGATAGAAGCGGTCGACTTTGTCTATCTAAGGCAAAGCCAATATACATTCAAAAATTTTGAGAGAAAATAGGAGGTTCTGAAATGAAAAGCGGCTTAATGAAGAAAGTATTTGCAGCTCTGCTTGCAGGCGCAATGGTTTTTTCTTTGACAGCATGTAGCTCAAATACAAGTTCAAATGGTTCATCAACTGGCGCATCTGGTAGTTCGGCAAAGTACGAAAAAATCGGTGTTTCAATGCCTACCCAGTCTCTGCAAAGGTGGAACCAAGACGGTGCCAACATTGTAAAGCAGTTGAAAGACAAAGGCTATCCCGTTGAAATTCAGTACGCAAACAATGATGTCAACACTCAGATTCAGCAGATTGAAAACATGATAACAAAGGGATGCAAAATACTTATTATCGCCGCAATCGATGGCTCATCCCTTACTGACGTTCTGAACACGGCAAAGCAAAACAACTGCAAAGTCATCGCATATGATAGGCTTATTATGCAGACCCCGAACGTCGACTATTATGCGACATTCGATAACTACAAAGTCGGTGTTATCCAGGGTCAGTACATTGAATCAAAGCTGAACCTGAAAGAAGGAAAAGGTCCTTTCAACATTGAGATATTTGCCGGTGACCCGGGTGACAACAACGCGCAGTTCTTCTATAACGGTGCAATGAGCGTTCTTAAACCGTACATAGACAAGGGTAAGCTTATCGTAAAGAGCGGCCAGATTGATTTTGCAAAGTGCGCAATTTCCAACTGGACATCAGCTTTAGCTCAGTCAAGAATGGATAACCTTATCACATCTAACTATACAAAAGGTGAAAAGCTTGATGCGGTTCTTTCCGCTAATGACAGCCTTGCAATCGGTATCGTAGCTTCACTCAAGAGCAACGGCTATGGCACATCTGCAAAGCCCTATCCTATTTTGACCGGTCAGGACTGCGATATAGCTAATGTTAAAGCTATCATAGAGGGCCAGCAGTCAATGTCTATCTTTAAAGACACAAGACTCCTCGCAGCGAAGACTGTCTCAATGGTTGAAGCTATGGAACAGGGCAATGCTCCGGAAATAAACGATACCAAGAGCTACAACAACGGCGTAAAGGTTGTTCCCACCGAGCTTCTTACACCTGTTTATGTTGACAAAAACAACTACAAAGACATTCTTATTAAGGGCGGATACTATACAGAAGACCAGCTTAAATAATAGCAAGTAAAGTAATAGTTCGGCTTGTAGTGTTAAATGACAAGTTTTACTGCTGCAAGCCGACTATTACTGTTATAAAACTTATGCCAATACACTGGGTCCGCGAATATAGTCTACCAGAAGGAAGTTACGTTTACAATGGTGGGAGATGATGGAATGAGCGAATACATACTTGAAATGAGAAACATTACTAAAACATTCCCCGGTGTCAAGGCTCTTGATAATGTAAACCTCAAGGTAAAACGCGGAGAAATACATGGGTTGATAGGCGAAAACGGCGCAGGTAAATCAACACTCATGAATGTTCTCAGCGGCGTTTACCCTTATGGCACTTATACAGGGGATATAATTTTTGAAGGTAAAGTTTGCAAATTCAAAACGATCAGCGACAGCGAAAAACTCGGAATTGGTTTTATCCATCAAGAGCTTGCTTTAGTCCCACAGCTTACCATAGGTGAAAATATTTATCTCCGCAACGAGAGGGCAAACAGAGGGATTATAAATTGGGACCAAACACATAAACAGGCTGAAGAGTTGCTGAAAAAAGTCGGGCTTAAAAAAGATACCTATACCCTTGTTGGCAACTTAGGCGCCGGTCAGCAGCAGCTTGTTGAAATTGCAAAGGTTTTATCAAGGGATATAAAGCTGTTGATTTTGGATGAGCCAACCGCATCACTTAATGATGAAGAATCAAATAATCTTCTTAACCTTCTCCTTGACCTTAAAAAAGAAGGTATAACAAGCATTATTATTTCACATAAGCTTCGAGAGCTAACAAAAGTATCAGATACCATAACGGTTATGCGCGACGGCGCAACAATAGAGACACTTGACAAAAATAAAGATGATATTAGCGAAGACAACATTATAAGAGGCATGGTTGGAAGAAAACTTACCAACCTTTATCCAGAAAGAAAACATAATATCGGGGAAGTTATGTTCTCTGTTGAGAACTGGAATGTCTATAGCCCAAATATCCCTGATAAAAAGGTTATTTCTAATGTCAGTTTTAATGTAAGAAAAGGTGAAATCCTTGGATTTGCCGGACTTATGGGAGCAGGCAGAACCGAACTTGCAATGAGCATCTTCGGAAAATCCTATGGCAGAAATATCACCGGCAAGATATATAAATATGGAAAAGAAATAACGGTAAACAACGTCAGACAAGCCATTCAGAACGGTATAGCATATACTACCGAAGACCGCAAGAACGGCGGCCTTAACCTGTCAGGTGACGTAACACAGAATATTACGATTGCAGCAATAAATAAACTCGCCAATAAAATGGTCATTAACAGTGATGCTGAGATTAAAGTGGCAGAGGATTATTGCAAAAAGTTAAATATCAAAACGCCAAGTGTCTTCCAAAAGTGCATTAATCTTTCAGGCGGAAATCAACAGAAGGTCGTCTTGAGTAAATGGATTTATACAGACCCTGATTTGATGATCCTTGATGAACCGACACGCGGTATCGATGTCGGCGCTAAATACGAAATCTATACAATCATGAATCAACTTGTTGAAGAAGGCAAAGCAATTATCTTTATTTCCTCTGAAATGCCTGAGCTCTTGGGTATGTGCGACAGGATTTATGTTGTAAATGAAGGTCAGATTGTCGGCGAACTTCAAGGTGAAGAAATTTCCCAAGAGGCTATAATGAAATGCATTATGCAAAGTAACAGGGAGGCAGTATAATGGATACGTTTATAAAGTTAATCAAGAACAACATCAAACAATATACAATGCTCATCGCGCTGATAGTCGTAATGATTATCTTTCAAATTGCAACAGGCGGTATTCTGTTTGTTCCTATGAATATCACAAACCTGATTCTTCAGAACGCCTACGTCTTTGTACTGTCAGTAGGTATGATGCTTCTGCTTATAAACGGCGGCAACATTGATATGTCAGTAGGTTCGGTCGTTGCATTTATCGGCGCTATTCTCGGTATTATGCTGATAAATCATCACGCGCCTCTCTGGTTGTCAATTATTGTTGCCCTTATTCTCGGTTTGCTGATAGGCATGTGGCAAGGTTTTTGGGTCGGTTATGTAAGAATGCCGGGCTTTATCGTAACACTTGCGGGCCAGTTGATGTTCAGAGGACTTACAACAAGGGTTCTCAACGGCTTAACGCTTGCTCCGTTCAGTAAATCTTTCGTAAATATCAGTGCTGGATTTATTCCTGATTTCTGCAAGATTCCCGGTTCAAATCTAAATATAACCTCACTGGTTGTTGGTTTAATTACGACTGCCGCTATTATTGTTCTTCAGGTCAGAGCCAGAGCCAAAAAGTTAAAATATACAACCAATGTACTTCCGTGGTCATTCTTCTTAATTAAACTTATACTTATTTCAGCAGTTATCATGTTGTTCTCATTATGGCTGGCAAGGTATCAGGGTATTCCGATTGTCTTTATTATCATTCTCTTCCTTGTTGTTTCCTACAGTTTCTTCGCTTCTAAAACAGTTCCTGGCAGATATATTTACGCGATGGGCGGAAATGAAAGAGCCGCAAAACTGTCAGGTATTAATACAAACAAGGTTTTGTTCCTGTGCTACACCAATATGGGCGTAATTGCAGCTATCGCGTCTATCGTTTCAACGTCAAGGTTGAACGCAGCTTCTCCTCTTGCTGGTCAAGGCTATGATTTGGATGCCATTTCATCTTGCTTCATCGGCGGCGCTTCAATGTACGGCGGTGCCGGAACAATAGTTGGAGCAATCATAGGCGCTTTGTTTATGGGTGTTCTGAATAACGGTATGTCTATTCTCGGTGTAGGATCGGATATCCAGCAGGTTGTAAAAGGCCTTGTCCTTCTTCTTGCTGTAGCATTCGATATTATTTCAAAATCAAGAGCAAAAGCATCATAATTTGAGATAGCCGGTAGATCTCCCCCATTGTTTTTTTACTGCGGAAGCCCACATCTAATCATTAACCATTGTGAGTAGATGTGGGCTTCATATTAATATCAACTATAAAAATCGTGATAATTTCCCCAAAATAATAACCCGCGCGAGGGTGTAACGCCTGCGCTTAGCCGATGATTAGACAAAGAGATTGACAATCATTTCAGAGGGTATTATTCTGTACTTAAATCCATTATTCAAATAGTGTTTCAAAAATTTATATAAACACTCTCCCTTGAATATTGCCCAGAACGGCTCAGATAGGTTTAGCAAGGGCTTTGCCTGTATACTGCAACAAATTTACCTGCCCGCTGTTAAAGGGGCTTTATGCAGAATAAAACAGCGCTTATAAAGCAATCTGAAGCATAAATATTAAAATCATTGAAGGCGTTTTATATTCATAGTGCAACGGCACTAACACCAGCATATCAGCCAGCATGCCTTAGCAGTTAGATGCGCGGTTAAATTATAAACGGAGGGTATTTTTATGGATTCTTTCAACAAAGCGTTAGATATACTTATAATTCTTACAGGCATTTATATGTTTTACTGGGCCTTTTCTGGAAAGGGCAGTATTTATAAAACTGATTATATTAAAAAAGCGCTCCATGAGAAGTATAAAAAGATGATAAAATGGTTTTGCATAATCGGCGGTGCATTAGCTGTAATCACTGGCGGCGTTGATTATGTAAAACTGGAACCCTACGCTACCATTTTATATTACCTGCTCTGTGTCTGCGTTTTTGCAGCGTTCATTGCCATTTTCATCTTTATTGATAAATCAAAGATAAAAATGCGCGATTGATTGTGTTTGCGTACTTTGATGCTGTAAATTAAAAAACAGGAAAGGTCTTTATGGAGATTAGAACCGTTACATGCCCAGCTTGCGGGAAAAGTTTTGAGATAAACACCCAAATTGAAAAGGTTACTTGTAATTTTTGCGGAAATATATTTTGCGCAAAAACGGAATCAGCGGAAAATAACGAAGCATTACTGGACAAAGCAATTCAAGCGATTACGCCCAAATTAATAATAAATCCTTATGTAATCGAATTGATTACAAAAGAAAAATACAGCTCTGCGTTTAACGAATATTATACGGAAATATCAAAATCGTTTGATTGCTTTGCTGCCGCTTACAGCGATTACTCTGGTGACAAAGAACAGTTTGTTAAGCGATACGCAGAATCCATATATAAAAAAATCAAAGCGGTGATAGGAAAAGAAAAATTCAGCAATCTCAAAGGATTGGAGCTTGAGAATCTAATCTGGGTATATGTTTCATTTCTGATACCGTCCGTTTTAAAATATGATGCCGAATACAGTGAAAGCTTGGCCGATATGCTTGTGCTGTTATGGAATAATGAACATAAGAACCGGAAAATTTCGAAATCGTCATTTGAAGAGATAAATTCGGGCTTTAAGACAAAGTTATGTTTTATCACAACTGCGGTTTGTGAAACATTGGGCCGGCCTGATAATTGCTATGAGCTTCAGGCTTTCAGAAGTTTCAGGGACAATTACTTGAAATTTCAGCAGGGCGGTCCGGAACAAATACAGGAATATTACCTTATCGCTCCGATGATTGTCAGAGCCATTGATAAATCTCCGAAACGCAAAGATATTTACAAATCCATATGGGAAAGGTATCTGTCAAAGTGCCTTTCATTCTATGAGCATAATGAGTATGAACAGTGCAGAAAGACCTATACTGAAATGGTTGAAACTCTTCGTAAAGAGTGGTTATGATAGGTTATGTTATATTACATTTGGTGCGTGCCGTAAAAATATCTGAAAAATAAGAAAGCCAGTAACCAAAGATGGTTACTGGCTTTTCGGTTATATTTGGTGGAGATGGAGGGATTCGAACCCTTGACCCCCACGTTGCGAACGTGGTGCTCTCCCAGCTGAGCTACACCCCCACATATATATGCAAATCCGGGCAGGTTCTTTAGAAAAATGAACACGCCGCGCTTAAGATAGCGCCGCGCCCCAGATTGACAGATTGCTATATTATTTTAATGGTTATGAAGTGCTTTGTCAAGTATTTTTGGGTATTTAAAACTGGGAATATCGTGTTCGGCCTCGGCCGGCCATTATATTCCTCACTCATAATCCCACTATTGAATGAAAAACAATTGTCCTTGTGTTATAATTTTATGAGAGCTTTAAAATATAAAATGGAGGAAAAACAGTGTACGAGACTTGGAGTGAACTTGAAGCTGCCTGCCGGGAGTGCAAGAAATGCGAACTTTGCAAAACGCGCACTAACCTGGTTTTCGGCGGAGGAAATAAAGACGCAGAGGTTATGTTCATCGGTGAGGGACCGGGCGAACAGGAAGATTTACAGGGCCTGCCCTTTGTCGGGCGTGCCGGGCAGCTGCTTGACAAAATGCTGCTTGCAATAGGCCTCGACCGCACTAAAGTATATATAGCAAACATGGTCAAATGCCGCCCGCCGAAAAACCGCGACCCATTTCCTGAAGAGCAGGATATGTGCATAGATTGGCTGCGGAATCAGGTTTATCTGATGAAACCGAAGATTATCGTCTGCCTCGGTAGGATTTCGGGGATGAGGCTAATTAAGCCCGACTTGAAAATCACCCGCGAACACGGCTTGTGGTTTGAGAAAAACGGCACGCTTATGATGGCGACGCTTCACCCTGCCGCGCTTTTGAGAAATCCGGCGCAGAAACCAGAGGCGTTCAAGGACTATCTCGCCCTGCGGGATAAAATCCGCGAAATTTGTACTTCAACAAAAATTTAAATCGTAAAGCCTGTATATTTTATATTTAAGGTGTCATTCCCCTGTTTTTTTGAATATCATGGAATACAGCATTTATTAATGCAAGATAACGGGGGGGATTTCAATGCAGTCAAGTGAAGCCACCCTGACAGGCGAGTCTGTTTCTCTTGATAATCAAAAAAAATCAAAAGCCGCTCATTATTTTATGAGTGCCCACACACCTTCAGGTTTTGTTTCTAAGTTTGGGCAGCTTTATAACGCGGCGGCGGGGTGGAAGGCATATATTTTAAAGAGTGCGCCCGGTGTTGCCGCTACACTGCTGCCAAAAGCCGGCGAAAGACTTGAAGAATCGAATATTGCGGTTGAATACATACATTGCGTTTCCGATCCGAATGGCGTAAACGCCCTTGTGCTTCCGCAGCTTAAAATCTGTATCACTGATGGTTTGCCGCCTCATTGTATTAAGCCCGAATTTCCGGGCGTAGTCGAGACGGAAATAACCCTATTTGATATGGATGATGAAAAGCTTTGCGCCAACCGCGCAAAAATATTGCAGTTCGCGACCCGCGCCGCAGCCCAGTATGACAGGGCCTATCGTTTTATTTCCGCGGCGGCGTCCCTGCAAAGCGATTGTTTCCGCATTGCCAAGGAGTATTTTGACACCGAGGCTGTGGAAAAATACGCGGCAGGGCTGGCAAAGCGAATTTTTCCCTCAAAGGAAGGCACAGGTATTGACATACCGCGGTATTTATCCGGAATAACGGCAAACGGCGAAATCTTTTTTTATAACGAGAATACTGCTTCCTATAACCGCGTATACGCTATCGTGGACGATTACGGCATAGGCCGGCTGCTTATATCATTGCTGAGTGAAAGAGCCAAAGCGGCGGGCTATGACGTTATTATCTGCGCCTGCCCGATTACCGGCGCGCCGGAACACCTCCTGATTCCTGAACTTGCAATAGCGTTTATCACGTCAAACAATTTCCACAAGGCAGAGGGTCGCCCTTGCCGCCATATCAACATCCGCCGTTTTTTGGATTGCGATTCCCTGAGGCTTAAAAAAGCGCGGATAGGCTTCAACCGCAGGGCAGCTCGCGAGCTTTACAATCAGGCCATATTGCTTTTGCAGGAAGCGAAAGCTGACGATGATATTATACGTGAATGTTACGCGCCCTGCGTCGACCTCGAACGCGCCCAAAGCAAGCTCGACGAGCTTATCAATAAGATTATAGGGTAAATTTTTAAGGCCAGACTCAAAAATAGAGTCCGGCCTTTCTGTTATATAATCATTTTCCCCGCCGCTTTGGGACATTGAAAAAGTTTCCTCTCTAAACCTTTTATTTACAATGTTAAACACTGCCCGCGGCGTAAATTTCTCTTTTTCTCTCAATTTTATAGTTGAATAATAATCTTGAGACAATATCTGTTTGCACTGATTCTACATCCATTAAACACTAAGTAATTTGTAGGAAAATATATAATAAATTATTATATTTTATTGAACATACTCAATAATGATTATAAAATAAAAGGCCATTCGGGGTGTTTTTTGCCGGATTTTTATCTGTTTACCGGCTCCTTTTTCTGTGATAAGATAATAATTGGCATATAAAAATACATAAAAGCAGGGACACCAGTGAATCCGGGATCCTCTGCCGGGAGACGTCAAAATGAATAAACAAGAACGTGCGCTTAAAATTATAGAAGCGCTTGAAATCAACTATCCCGACGCACATTGCTCGCTGGAAAGCAGGAACGCCCTCGAGCTTCTCATAGCAACGAGGCTTTCGGCCCAATGCACCGACGAAAGGGTAAACATCGTGACTAAAGACCTGTTTGCGAAATACAAAACCGCTGAGGATTTTGCGTCGGCTGATATTTCGGATATCGAGAATATTATACATTCCTGCGGGCTTTATAAAACAAAGGCGCGGGATATAGTCGCCATGTGCAAAATGCTTGTCAATGAATACAATTCAGTCGTACCCGATACCATCGAGGAGCTTGTAAAGCTGCCTGGTGTTGGGCGCAAAACCGCGAACCTGATTGTTGGCGATATCTACGGCAAACCGTCTTATGTCGCAGACACGCACTGCATACGCCTTTCAAACAGATTGGGGCTTGCCAATTCAAAAGACCCTTATAAGGTTGAGCAGGAGCTGCGCCGTGTCATACCGCCAGAAAAATCAGGTATGTTCTGTCACAGGCTCGTCTGGCACGGAAGGGCGGTCTGCAAGGCGCGCGCCCCGATGTGTGACGACTGCTGCCTGCGAGAATACTGCCCGCGGATCGGGGTCAAATGACGCAAATTCAGAAGGGCCTGCCTTTGCCGGCTAAAACTCATATTATAATTGCGCCGTATTTCTGTGACAGCAGATTAAGTTTATCCTTTTCTATATCGGACTTTGAGTCCAGCATTGCGCGGCCCTGATATAATCTGAGGGCGGTATCGAGAGCGTCCGCGTCGTAACCGAGCAATACTACAGGCACCGACGCAAGATAAGCGTTCATGCCGAATTCATGCGCATCGTCGGCGTTTTTAATAACAACACGTGCCGCACAGTTTTCGCCCTCAATTTCGAGAAGCCTGTCTGCTATATCGACTCCGCAGTTGATTTTATGTGAAAAATCCAAGTCCTCTTCAGAGATAAAGAACGCCTGCTTTTCATTAGCGGCGATAAAATCGCGTACTCCTTCTGATTTGGCGCCGTCGCCGCCCCGTTTATCTATAAACTCCGCTTTGTTCATTTCTTCACGGAGCGCCGTAATATACTCCGGCGTTGTACCGCAGCAGCCGCCGAGAATGCCTATGCCCTCTTTGAAAAATTCCTTCGCATATGACGCAAATTCGTCCACGGTGACCTGGCTGTTATCATTGCTTGGAACGCCCGCGTTCGGCTTTGCTATAACCGGAACCGGCAATTGCGACGGCACGCCTGAAAGCGCTTTCAATACAATTTCCGGCCCTGTTGAGCAGTTAAGGCCAACAGCAGCCGCGCCCATTGCAGCAAGCGTCACAAGATTGGAAAGCACGTTGCCGCCCGAAAGTGTACGCCCGTTCTTTTCAACTGTCAGTGTAACAGTTACCGGCAGCCCTGTCTCTTTTGCGGCGAGAAGCGCTGCCCGGGCTTCGGTAAGGCTCATAAAGGTTTCACATGCGATATAATCGACGCCGGCTTCTTTGAGCGCAAAGGCCTGCTCGCGGAAAATATCCACAAGCCCGTCAAAGGTTTCGTCACCAAAAGGCTCGACAAAAAGCCCTGTTGGCGCCATATTGCCGGCGACAGCCGCCTTGCCCCCTGCCGCTTCTTTTGACAGCGAAACGAGTTGTTTGTTGAATTCCTTGACCTTGTCACCGAGTCCGTGAAGGGATAGCTTATATCTGTTGGCCTCAAAAGTCGGCGCCGTTATTACATTGCTCCCGGCGTCTACATAAGCCCGTTGAAGCTCAATAATTGTATCTGGGTGGTCAAGCACCCATTTCTCAACACAGACACCCGACGGCATTCCTGCTTTAATAAGATTTGTACCTGTTGCGCCGTCAAGAAGCAGCGGTTCTTTGAATTCGAACATAATTCCTCCGTATAAGCTTAAGTATCAAAGTTATAAAAGCGTCTAAACATCCGCCCAGCATAAAGCAGAATTAAACTACAGCCGGCTGAAAGATGGGACGCTTATTTTTATAATAAAATATCCTTGTTATCTATTATATCACAAATATTGATTGAGTTTGTGATAATTTTCACCGGCTGCGCCGGGGCAGGACGCGGGGTAGCTTTGATATTAATTTTACCCTCCCGCTCGCGTACTTGACGGCTTCTGCCCACGTCAGACTGATAGCTCATATGACTCTATCTTTTACCTTCTGAAACCCAGTTACGGCTGCGCCGGGGCAGGACGCGGGGTAGTTCTGTCATAAATTCTACCTTGTCCCTCGCGTACGGCTGCATTAGTTATATTTTATCCCTTCTCCTTACGCCGGCTAGCGCCGGGGCAAGTCACGGGGTAGTTCTGTCATAAATTCTACCTTGTCCCTCGCGGACGGTTACATTAGTTATAGATTAGCCATCTGCCCGCGAACGGCTACAGCGGAGCATAACTGGCTTACACTGGAGCACGCAGTGAGATACAGCATGATTTTGGTTTCGTACAATATGTTTTATGCCTAATTTATATAAATTTTGTAATATTATTAAAAATATTGATTGACATTGAGAAAAAATTTGCTATAATATCACTTAAGGTGATATTATGGTATTTTTTAATAAACGATCCTTGGTTTATCTAAGGCTTTTTATCAGCATAAATAAAAATATGTTTTTTGATCGTTTTTCTTTTTTGCGCTCTTGGTTTAGTTCAAAAGCTCAAACAGTCGTTTACGTTACATATTATATTATCACTAATTATCTGTTTAAATACCTGTTTATTTTTCTCCTGCCCGTTTTTGGCATATCAAAGAGCATATCCGCTCTCATCGTGTTTTTAAGCTTTTTATTTCTGTTTGTTAAAACCGACAGCACCAACTGGAAATTGTATTTCAGATCGGATATATGCCTTGCTGAGCCGGAACAGTTCAGCAGGTTTAGATGGATATTTACCGCAAATTTAATTTTTGATTTATTAATTCAGGACAATATTATCCTTGATATCATTGCGCTCGGCATATTGTTAAAGCTGAGCATTTTAAAAATGGCAGTGCTATTGGTTTTTATTGCCGCACTTTATTCATTGGTATTGCTTACATACTTCATTCTCTATATTTCTGGAATTACGATTAAAAAAATCTACTCGGTTTTCAGCTATCTTTTTTCTATGGCTGTCACAACCGCCGTCATATATTATCTTATCGCATTCATAATCAACATTATCAAGTTTGTTGCATCAAGAAGCCGAAAGGCAAACGTGTTTAATTATACACTCGACGCATTGACTAGTCTGTCGAACAGCCTGTGGAACTTATATGATTCGGTTTCTCTTTACTGCGCCGGCATCGGCGTTGTATTAGCAGCGGTCTTGTTCATTCTGGCGTCGAAAAAACTTATACGTGGAATCCCGAATTCAATCCCCGAATCAAATGCTTGCAGATATTATTTAATGGATGCGGTATTCGATCTTTTCGGCAAGTTTTTGCATCCCAAAAAGGACACGTCCAAGTCGGCGGCTTTGATAAAAAAAGATAAAAAGCAAATAACCAGTATGTATAACTACCTTTATAATAAATACCTCTACATCTATCTGCTTGATAGACCGGCATTGCTTTTATTAATTACGTTTCTTTTACTGAGAAAATTCCCTTCGGACACGGCATTTTATCTTTTGTTCCCCGTTTCTGCATTTGTAATGTTTCTCGACGCCGGCTCCGTAATCAACAAAAAGCTTGTCTTTATTTTCTCCTTTTGCTGTGACTATAGCACGCTGCTGCTGTTAAATTCATCCGGCATCGATATATCACTGTTGCTAAAATCAAAATTATTTCTGTATTACCAGTCAAAATCATTGTCAGTGATTTTGTATACGCTCATGCTGTCGCTGTTTTCATTTTTATTGGGCGCACCGCCGGCAGCAACCGCTCTTCTTGTAATAAATGGAGTGCTGTGGTTTATTATTTCCCCATATATGCTGATAACCAATAATCTGATCTTTACAAGATCAAATTATAAGGATTATGAGAAATATCTTGATGAGTACAATATCATCGAGGAAGGCGTTTCTGACTTTATGCCAATTTCCGTGCTTACAAACATTATGGGCATTGCGATTTTCGCGTGTGCGGTGGTAGTATATGCTTTCCACCTGTCAACAGTGATTACGATTTTAGGCACACTCACCGTAATGACCGTTCTGTTTGCCTCGACGCTGGTGTGTTCTAAAATAATGAAGAAGATACGCATTAATATTGTTGCGTCAATAACTAAAGGTGAGTATGGTGCAGACTTTAAGAAAATCTTTGCAAGTGATTAAAACTTCAATTATTCGCGGACGGATAGCGATAATCCTTTTAACTGTTCTTTTCATCGGCTTGATTGTCTTCTGCACTCTTTTCCCAATACCCGATGCAGACAAAGAAATCATTGTCAACCCTGGCGTAGTAAAATTTTCTAAGGTTTTCTTACATAATATACTGGTTTTCCTTTTTCAAGAGTTTATGGGTATTTCTACATTTGGTCTTTACGGTATTTTCGCCATCTATATCAACGCTCTGTCCTTAGGTACTACCTTTAGTGTTTTATATAGTACAAATAAATTGTATCTCGTTTATAAAATGGTTATTCATGGTACGATTGAGTCCTGTGCAATAGTATTAAACTCGTTTTTTTCCTTCTATTTTTGGGTAAAGGTATTTAAAAACGTCAAACTCGTTTTTTTAAAAAAGCAAAAACTTTCAACCGCGCTCATAGATATGTGCTTTTTTACAGCTTCCTTTACGGTATTATTTCTTATAATGTATTTAGTCGCAGGGGTGTTTGAAAAATTAGTATCATATTTCTAAAGGCGCAAATTGTTGCTCGGGAGTGGTAATAATAGACAGCATATTAACCGTCAAAAACCTGACGTTTGGTTACGACGAGAAAGTTGTAATTAAGGACTTTTCCCTTGAAGTATATCCTGGTGAAATCGTCTGCCTTGAAGGCAGCAACGGTGCAGGCAAAACAACTATATTGAATTGTATAACTGGAATAGTCAACAGTTATCAAAACATATACATATATAACAAATCTGTTTCTGAAAACCGCGCTCTCATCAAAAAAATTTCTTATATAATGAGCGAAGACTGCCTTTACGACTATCTTACGGTCGGAGAAAATATTGAATTCTTTAAAACCATTTTTGAATGTGATGAAAAATATAATGAAAATGTAAACCACTATCTGAAACTTTTTAATCTTGACGGGTATGATTCAGTTTTAGTCAAAAAGCTTTCACAAGGAATGAGAAACAAACTCTATTTGGCGATTATGCTTTCGCGAAATTTTGATCTGCTGGTTCTGGATGAACCATTTACCGCCCTTGACCAGTCCACGCAGCAGATAATTCTCGATTCCGTCGCTGATATTGTAAAATCACAAAACAAAGCGGTGCTTTTTGTTACGCATATAGAGACATTTAAGGCAATCGCAACAAGGGTCGTTCATATAGATAAGTTGGACGACGAATTTTTTCGTAATCCGGAATGATGATTTTGATTTTTCATATGTTCTGTATATTCGGGGGTTCATTCTTACTTTATTAAATTTAACAAGATGTGGACCTGGAAAATTCAGGAGGCATAAATATGACATATATTATTGAAATTTTGGGGACATCCTGGTCAACTGGTAACCTGATTTATGATTATTTAACAGGTAATGCCTGGTGGGCATGGCTTATTGATGCAGGTTTCCTCGTAGCCGGCATCGTCTCCGGTGGAACCGCCGCTCTGATAAAGCAAGCGGTAAAAATGGGTTTAAAACAGGCAATTAAGAAATTGACCAAGAAAGAGGCTATTGCTCTTTAATTCGTAGGATTACAGGTCCACATCTTGAATTTATGGGGTGGAAATAATATGGAACCATTCAGAATAGTAATCTACTGTATTTTTGCAGTGCTTTTTGGATATCTTATTATTAGCAGATTCAGACGAAAAAAATAGTCAGATTTTTAAAATCAGAGTAGATTGCACCACCTTTTAGAGTAAGTATATGACAAAGTCAGGAATTTAGGGATTGACAAACGCTGTAAAAGTGATAGAATGAATTCAGAGGTGAGTGTTTTATGAATACAGTTTTATATATTAAAGCAAACCCGAAACCCGACGATGTGTCGAGAACTTTCAGAATTGCAAACCAGTTTATAGAGGCGTATAAACTTAAGAATCCGAATGACAAGATCATCACGCTCGACCTTTATAAAGAAGGCATCCATTTTCTCTCGCCGCAGGACGTGCAGAAACACGTCGCAAAGCCAGGGGAAGGCAAAGACGATCCTGTATTAAAGTACGCTTATCAGTTCCTTGCCGCTGACAAGTATGTATTTGCCGAACCGCTGTGGAATCTTGGTGTTCCCGCGATATTGAAGGCCTACATTGACTACATTTGCGTTACCAACATAACCTTCAAATATACAGCCAACGGGCCGGTTGGGCTATGCCAGGGCAAAAAAGCGGTCAATATAACCGCAAGAGGCGGTGAATATTCCACCGGTCCGAATGCAGCCTGGGAGCTTGGAGACAAGTACCTTAAAACTATACTCGGATTTTTAGGCATAACGGACTATACCACTATCGCCGCCAATTCACTTGACATTGTAGGTGTTGATACGGAGACCATCATTTCTAAAGCCATAAGTGACGCCCGCCGCATTGCCGAAACATTCTGATGATCCCCATTTAACTATCTTCCCTTCTGCGAAAATACAACTTTCTTTGCTTAAAATATCGGGCTAATATGCCGATAATGCTAAACGCGGTTATCTTTTCCGCCGCCGGCAGCTTGAGTACACGATGTACTGCTGCCGGTGGCGGTTTTTTTAACGTAATAAACTTATCCTTAGGGTTCAAATCATTACTGAAATGGCTTAATATGATTTTTAGAAAAATGATAATTGCATACTTTTCCCTTTTTGGTATATGATGATTTTATAAATCATTTCAGTTGAAGGGAGTTATATTTGTGATTGATTTCAAAAATGGCAGTTTCTTCAAACTTCGTCCCTCTGCGGACGGTGCCGAAATGGTGGCCCCGATTCTGCTCCCCGACGAAAATGTCGTAATGTCCTTTAAGTCGGTGCGGGACACTGTAGTTTTTACCAACAAGCGAATTATTACCGTCAACGTACAGGGACTCACAGGCAAAAAGAAGGATTTTTCTTCTCTCCCGTATGCGAAAATCCAAGCGTTCTCAGTAGAAACAGCGGGAACATTTGACCTTGACAGTGAGTTGGAGCTTTATTTTAGCGGCCTTGGCAAGGTCAGACTTGAGTTTTTGGGAAATGTGGATATCAGCAGTATCTGCCGTTTTATCAGCGAGTATGTTTTGAGATAATTATTTCTTAGGCGGAAAACCATTCTTCCAATCTATTTGCCATTTGAAATTAAATGAAGGTTTATTTTTGCCGCTGTCGGCAGCTTTATTATTTGATATGTTGCTGTCGGCAGCGGTTTTTTTGCCGCTGATTACAAGATTGACGCGAGTGCCAGCAGCAACACGTGAATTTGCGGCAGGGTTTTGTGAAATAACCGTATTTGCCGCCGCATCTGAATTTTTATAGGTTTTTGTCCCTGCTTTAAGGCCTAAAGCTTTAAGTTTATTTATTGCCTTCTCATAACTCATTCCCGAAAGATTGGGAACTGTTATAAGCCTATTCTTAGGATCAGCGCCCATACTTACATAGACAGTGATTTCCGTATCTGCTGATACTTGCGTATTTACTGATGGCTCGAGTCTCACCACAAACCCAGATTCAATTACATTATCGTATACCTTATTCGTTTTCACTTTCTTAAATCCGGCGTTGTTTAGCGTAGACACTGCGTCGGACTCTTTCATCCCTGTAACATCCGGAATTGTTAATTTTTCCGGCCCCAAACTGACGAATACATCAATACGGGAGCCTTTTTCCACAATCGTTTCGGGCAGGGGATTCTGGGAGACGATAGTTCCAGCGGAATAGGTGTCGCTATATTCTGTTGTAAGCATCTTGATGTCAATATCTTTATATTTCGGGTCGGCCATGACGCTTTTATAATCCTTGCCGACGAGATTTGGCACCTTAACTTTTGAAGAAAAGATAATGTTTTTGCCGACTGCCATAAGAATGAGGGCAATGAGCAGCGCTATAAAAATAGGAATGAATACTCCAATCACAACAGGGGCAGCACGCAACGTTGAGGCCGACTTTTTCCATGCGCTGTTTTCTTTCTTTGTAGATTTACCGCCTAAATCATAATTAAAAGTGATGTCAGGATTTAAATTGAGTTTATTTATATCACCGAGCATATCTGATACCGATTGGTATCGCAGTTCCGGATTTTTCTGTATTGCACGAAGGACTATTTCCTTAAGTCCTACAGGTATCGCGTCCTTATCTTTGCTCTTCCGTTTAGAATTTCCCCAATGCTGCATTGCAGATGCCGCGCTGCTCCCAACATAAGGCAGGCTGCCGGTCAGCATTTTGAACAGCAGCGCTCCAACAGCATAGATATCTGCTTTTTCATCTGCCGGCTCTGGACTTGAATATATTGCATAATCGCAGTATAAGTCAGTTATCACTTTGGTTTTGGTATCCATAAGCCCGCTAATCTTAAAATCCATAACTTTTATCGTCCCGTCAGCGGCCAGCAGAATATTCTCCGGCTTTATGTTCTGATGGAGAATGCCTTTCTTGTGCGCATATTCCAGTGCCAACAGCACCTGTTCCACAATATTCAATGCATCTCTCCAATTCAGAAGTTTCTGCTTTTCCAAATAGTCTTTTAAACTAAGCCCTTCAACATACTCCATGACTATATATTTTTGCGGGCCATCAAATTCATAATCATAAACCTGAACGATACCCGGGAACGATAAGAGGGTGAGTGCATTGAGTTCCTTTTTAAACTGTTTGCTCATCCCCTTTTTTATATAAACTTCTCCGCTAAATACTTTTACGGCTACAGTTCTATCCTCCAAATTGTCATAAGCTTTATAAACTATTGATTTATCTCCGACGGCTATAATTTTTTGCAAAACATATCTGCCTGACAAGCATTTCCCAATATATCCTCCCATATGTCTTTACCCCCGGATGCAGTTACAGCCTCAGGCTGCAAAAAATAAATCCGTTATTCGTTATGAATAACGGATTTATCAATAACACTTATACTATTATATTTTTGATACTATAATAAGTTTCAAAAATTATAGCGAAATAGTGTCTTAATTTAAAGCCTATGCGCACTAAGACAAAATAAAAGCCGCATAAACAATCGTTTATGCGGCTTTTTTCTGGAGCTGATGAGCCGGATTGAACGGCCGACCTCATCCTTACCAAGGATGTGCTCTACCCACTGAGCTACATCAGCATTGGCGACCCGAAGGGGGCTCGAACCCCTGACCTCTAGCGTGACAGGCTAGCGTTCTAACCAGCTGAACTACCGGGCCATATATTTTTATATATCGTAATCAAAAATGGCAGGGGCAGTAGGAGTCGAACCCACGACACGCGGTTTTGGAGACCGCTGCTCTACCAAACTGAGCTATACCCCTGCATTTTGGTGGGCCTTCAGGGACTCGAACCCCGGACCAACCGGTTATGAGCCGGTTGCTCTAACCAACTGAGCTAAAGGCCCAAGTTAATAAAGGATAGACTTATGTGCCGGCACCGACCTATTTTCCCAGGCGGTCGCCCGCCAAGTATCTTCGGCACTGATGAGCTTAACTTCCGTGTTCGGAATGGGAACGGGTGGGTCCTCATCGTCATAGGCACCGGCTATATTCTAATTTTACTTATTGTCGTTTTTGGTGACCCGTAGCAGATTCGAACTGCTGTTACTGGCGTGAGAGGCCAGTGTCTTAGACCGCTTGACCAACGGGCCAGTTATATCTCTTTCCTCTTCCTTATCCCTGACCCTCGCTCCCACTGAACCTCTGCCATATTTTAATAGTGGTGCACCTCCAGGGACTCGAACCCTGGACCCACTGATTAAGAGTCAGTTGCTCTACCAACTGAGCTAGAGGTGCAGTTCTAAGGGCCTTCAAAACTGAACAAAGTTTAGTTTACTCTACTGCTTCCGTAGAACTTTTTGAGGTCAAGCCCTCGACATATTAGTATCGGTCAGCTTAACACCTCACGGTGCTTACACCTCCGACCTATCAACCTTGTAGTCTTCAAGGTGTCTTACCATCTTAACGATGTGGGATATCTTATC
>NZ_JBAIZF010000017.1:0-65977 GCF_036762875.1 [Clostridium] cellulosi
CTTATTCATAGCGAATAGGAAACCTCCTTGCTTTGTTGGTGGGTTGCAGCTCAACTATAGCACAGGCTTTTCCTATTCGCTATCTTTTTTTATCCGCTAGTGTAACACATCTATTGTAATCCTACATTTAAATAGACGACTTTTTTGAAAAACATGTTGCTTTTTTTATTGTGAAATGTTAAAATAAGTATTACTGGTTATCTGTAGAAGGAGGTGTCACCGTGCCAAACATTAAATCTGCAAAAAAACGCGTCAAGGTTAATGCAGCCAGGGCTCTGCGTAATAAGGCTTTAAAATCAGCTCTCCACACAGCTATTAAGAAAGCTAACACCGCCATAGCAACAGGTGCAGAGAACAAGGACGAAATCGTTAAAGCCGCAATTAGGACCATAGATAAAGCTGTATCGAAGGGTATTCTCCATAAGAATGCAGCGGCGAGAAAGAAGTCCCGCCTCGTTCTCAGCAGCAAGTGATGTGAATTAAATTTAATATACGAAATATAAACCCGTTGGGTCTGAAGCTCCGTTTTACGGGGCTTTTCGTATATTTTGAATAGGAAACATATATTGACAATTTTGCATGCTTCGTTTATTATAGTGATAATGAAGTCACGCGGAGGTGGGCACTCATGAAAATAAAAAGAATAATCGGAACAATCGTCGCAGCCGCTACAATTCTACTCGCTGTATCAGGCGCAGTAGCTTATCTTTTATATAAAATTTCACGCGATAAGGCATATAATGAAAAGTGGGAAGATTACGTTGAATGCGGGATCTGAACATATTGGCTTAAAATAAAATCTCCTTATTGTATTTCAGTAAATACAATAAGGAGATTTTTGGCATATTAAGAGTTAATTAATTATTCCTTATTATCTTCAACTTCCGGTTTTGGCTCTTCAGCTTTCTTTTGCCGGACTTCTTTTAACAACGATATCAGCAAAACTAAGATGTAGGCAGAGGCTGTAATATATACTGCGTCGGAAGGGCCAAATACGCTGCCGCGCTTATTGTTAATCAGATGTGCAATAACCGGGGGAAGCGAAGAGAGCAGCCCGAATAATGTGCAGGGCAGCCCATAAGCGAATACTCCCTGAAGCTCGCGCCCGTTTGGCACACCGCCGATAAGTCTCGCATTATAATAAAGAAACAATATGGCAAAAACCATCTGCATGACCTCATACAGATATTCGGAAATATTGGCTATCTGGGTCAAACTCATGAACGTCGTGATGAGGTTGACAACGCCCCATACAACAGGAAGAAGTGCTAAAATACGCAGGTCTGCATGCTTTTTCCTAAAGATGCTGTCCGCGAGCGTGAAGAAGAATATGGCTGCAAGAAATCCCGCAAGCCCTGTAATAAAGCCGCCGGCACCGGTCTCCCTGCGAAAAGTCTGAAGTATGGAATGAGCGGAAGAAATGCAAATGGCTATGGCGAACAGGACTGAACAGACGGCAGTTGCCCAGTTTCTCGTGCACTCGTAATTCATCTTTTTCGTACGCTTTGAAAACGCTGGCAGAATTAAAAGGACAGTTGAAATGAGCAAAACGGAGTTTTGAACGTTAACAAATTTGGCATTATCATAATAGAAATGTGTCTCTGGGTCAATCTCATATAAAATGAGATAAACGGCGAGCGGTATCGTGACAAGCGCACCTATAATAAAAATCAGCGATGAAAATGTCAGCATATTCTTCAATTTTTTCGTCACATCATTCAGCCCCTTATTGTGTACGCTTTTAACTTCCGATAAAAAGTGTATAAAAAATTTAAAATTATACTTAGCGTATATAATTTTGCATATTCTATTAATTGTTCAATAAAATTAATTATATAGAATTGGAAAAGAATTTGCAAGCATATGGCAACTAAAAAGCATGGCAGGAGATTTCCTGCCATGCTTTTGCTATTTTATCTCTGATCGAGCGGAGTATACTCAAGCGGCTGAGAAATTGCCTTATATGCCGGACGCATAATACGGTTTGCGGTTGTTATTTCCTCTATGCGATGAGCGCACCAACCCGGAATTCGTGCCACTGCAAACAGTGGGGTGAAGAGCTCGGGTGGCATGCCGAGCATTTTATACACCATACCGGAATAGAGGTCCACATTAGCGCAGATATACTTGTTGTTGTTTTTAACCTTGGCAAATGCGGCAGGCGCCAGACGTTCAACAGACTCGATAAGTTTGAATTCATCAAGCATGCCTTTCTTTTCCGCCAGCTTCCGGGCATTTTCTTTAAGGATAACTGCGCGCGGATCAGAAATAGTGTAAACGGCGTGTCCCATTCCATATATGAGGCCTGAGCGGTCGCCGGCTTCTTTTTTGAGCAGTTTCTCAAGAAAGGCGCTTACCTCCTCATCATCTTCCCAGTCGCTGACGCCTTTCTTTATATATTCCATCATTTCCATGACTTTTAAGTTGGCGCCGCCGTGGCGCGGGCCTTTGAGGCTGCCGATTGCCGCGCTGATTGCGGAATATGTATCTGTTCCAGTTGAAGACAGACAACGGCAGGAGAATGTTGAGTTGTTACCACCGCCGTGTTCTGCATGGAGAATGAGGCAGATATCGAGGAGTTTAGCTTCCTCATCAGTGAATTGCTTGTCAGGCCTCATTGTGGCGAGAATACTTTCAGCGGTTGAATGTGCAGGCTCGAGAGGGTGAAAGAACATTGTATCGTGATCAAAGTTTTTGCGCTTAACCTGATATGCGTGGACCATGAGGGTCGGCATTTTGGCTATCAGTTTGATTGACTGGCTGAGAACATTTTCAATTGAGGTGTCTTCAGGGTTGTCGTCATAAGAATAGAGTGCAAGCACAGCGCGGCCCATTTTATTCATAATGTTAGGCGACGGCGCTTTCATTAAGACGTCTTCAGTAAAATACGGCGGCAGTTCGCGCAGTTCGCCTAAAATTGCGTTGAAAGCTTCTAACTGATCTTTGTTTGGGAGTCTGCCGAACAAAAGCAGCCATATTACTTCCTCAAAACCAAACCTGTTGTCCTTTTGGCATCCTTTCACGATCTCTTTTACGTTGATTCCGCGGTAAATGAGCTCACCTTCGATTGGCATTTTTTCACCCTCATTAATAAGGTAGCCATGCACGTTGCAGATTCGTGTAAGACCAGCCAAAACTCCGGTACCGTCTGAGTTTCTAAGGCCGCGCTTTACATGATAAGTATCAAAAAGCTCAGGGCTAATTTGGTTATATTTTTTAAATTCATCGCATAGCCTTTTTAACGAGCCGGCAGGTATGTTTGCATGATATCCATTCATTAAAGCTGCACTCCTTTCGTTTTAAATTTAAATGAATTTTTTAAATTTCAATAAGAAATGTAATTTTAATTTTTAGGTGTTAATAATACAATTTTAATATTTTTAGATATTATAGTCAAGCAAAAGGGAAAGAAAAATGAAAGATTTTATTATCCCGGTTGCAATTTTTCTTTTATTAATGCTTCTAATACCGATGATTTCATTAATAAATGCTAAAAAAGTGAACAACCATGTTAATACATATGCATCAGCCTCACAAACTATAAGTATAAAGTCGGACAATTTTACATTTAAAATTAAAGATGGCAAAACCGGAAATTACGAAACAGTAAAGGGCTTTGACTTTATTTGCGGTGTTGTAGCCGGTGAAATGCCTGCTTCGTATAATGTTGAAGCATTGAAGGCCCAAGCTGTTGCGGCTCTGACATACTGCCTATATCAAAATGAGAACGGCACTATTGTGACAGGGCTGAGTATTGCTTATCTTACGCCGGAGGAGCAGAAAAAACGCTGGAGCTCGAACTATGAAAACAATAAGAAAAAGATAGAGCATGCGGTAAGCGAAGTTTACGGAAAAGTTCTGACCTATGACGGGAAAATTATAGATGCCGTATTCTTTAATATGTCTTCGGGCATAACCGAAAACTGTAAAGATGTTTTCGGGAAGGAACTGCCGTACCTTGTCGAGGTTTCAAGCCCCGGTGACACGTTGCAGGAGGATTTTATATCCCACACTGCGCTTACCCTTGATGAATTTAAGGCAAAGGTGAAGGGCTTCGACAAGGACGCGGATTTCAGCGGCAACCCGGCGGATTACCTTAAGATTGAAAAACGCTCCGGCGCAGGGGGTGTTATCTCGGCACGCCTGTGCGGGAAAGAGGTTTCAGGCAGGGATATACGCTCAATTTTTGGCCTGCGCTCGGCTAATTTTACGCTGTCATATAAGGATGGCACTTTCGATTTTGAAGTCAAAGGCAATGGTCACGGTGTAGGCATGAGTCAGCGCGGCGCGCAGTATATGGCCCAGCAGGGTAAAAACTGGCGCGAGATTCTTAAGTGGTACTACAAAGGTGCCGAGATAAGCGATTATTCCGAAAATTTACTTTAAGAAGCAAAAATACAATCATATTTAAGTGATTATTGGCATCATTTGATTATATGTATATATAATTAAAGCCATAATTGCATTTTTTTTGCATAATAAGATGCATTTCCGGTCAAAATATTTTCCGGAGGTGCACAGAATGAGCAATTTTAAAGTTGGAAATTCTAAGTTCACAAGATTTGTAAATGGTAAGGGCTTTTACATAGCCCTTGCAATATGTCTGGTGGCTATTGGAACTGCAGCTTATATAGCAGTCAATAATTCAATTGGAGTTCTTGACAATGTAAAATCCGGGAATAAAGCCTCTTCGCAGAATATAACTTCAAGTATTCCGAACTGGGATGATAACAATTCAGCACAGCAAACAGAAAAGACAGTAGTCGGTGTGCCGGCTTCCACATCATCGTCCAGTTCGTCTTCCTCTTCTGCTTCTTCAGCGACAGAGCGAAGCAGCAAAACTACAAAACTTGTATATACCATGCCTGTCAATGGGTCAGTTGCAACACCATTCAGCGGCGATAAGCTGACCTATGACAAAACTATGGGTGACTGGCGCACCCATAACGGAGTTGACTTGGCGGCAGCAGAGGGCACTCCAGTAAAAGCGTGTGCCTCGGGTAAAGTTGTCGAAGTAAAAACAGATGACTTGTTCGGGCAGGAAATCGTTATCGACCATGGCAATGGCATTAAGTCGATTTATGCCAATCTGACCAGCCAAGTCAATGTCAAAAAAGGGCAGGCTGTCAATGTCGGCGATGTAATCGGCGCTGTCGGTGAAACCGCCGAGGCTGAGATAGCAATAACACCGCACCTGCACTTTGAAATACAGAAGAACGGAAAGAATGTCGATCCGCTTGCCATAATCAGTGGCCAGGCCTGATGGAGCGGCAGACTTTCTGATTTATCAATTGGACTTAATTAATGAGAGCCGTATATTGTGCGTTTATTATTCGGCGGGACTGGGGTGGGCGTCTCATGGTGCCATGCGGGTCAGCCCGCACCGTGTCAGCGGTAAAATGGCATCGGAGCGCAAAAAAAGGTTGTCTTGTTCGGGCAGCCTTTTTTTGTGCTAAAAAAGTTCATAATAAATTAACAAATTTGCTGAATTTGTTTAAAAGATTTAATTTAAGATAAACTATATACAGCAGGAATATATTGATAGTTGATGAATATTTATAATATTCTTGCATTTGCAGGATAAAAGTATTATAATTAATCTGTTATTTTGGTATACGGCTTAATAAAGACTAATTTAGTTTCAATTTCATAAAAAATCAGTAACATTTTAACGGGAGTGATGCCAAAAGTTTAATTCAAACTTGTCGGTATCAGTTAAAATGGCATTTATCTTGTACTTGTTTATCATATATAGATAATAATGAAAGAAGAGGGCTGCAGTGGAAACACAGGAGTTTTATATATCATACGATGAAGAATTACAACAAAAACAGAATCAGGCAAATGTTTCATATACATATAATGTATTGAAACGATTTTTCGATATATTGCTGTCAGTAATAGGTCTTATTATTTTATCCCCAGTATTCTTGATTATCAGTATAATAATCAAACTGACTTCACCGGGACCGGTTTTATACAAGCATAAGAGAGTCGGCTATATGGGTGAAGAGATTGAAATTTATAAATTCAGGTCAATGGTAGTTGACTCTGACAACTTTGAGAAGTACTTCACCAAGGAACAGATGAAGCACTTTAAAGAGAATTTCAAGCTTGAAAATGACCCCAGAATCACCAAAATAGGCAAATTCCTAAGAAAATCAAGCCTTGACGAACTGCCGCAGTTGATAAATATTATTAAAGGCCAGATGAGCATTGTCGGCCCGAGGCCGATTGTAAAAGACGAGGTTAAAAAATACGGAATCTATGCGGATACCTATTTTTCAGTAAAACCTGGTCTTACCGGTCTTTGGCAGGTCTGCGGCAGAAGCAACACGACATATGAAGAACGTGTGCAGCTTGATGTGAAATATGTTCAGAACCGAAGCCTTTTAAATGATTTGAAGATTATATTAAAAACATTCGGCGCCGTAGTGACAAGTAAGGGCGCCTGCTAATCACTGCTGATAAAGGCACATCCGAGGAATTCGGATGTGCCTATTTTTTTGCGAAAGAAACGGCTTTGAGAGGATAATATATCAAGATGTGGATAAAATATCCCTAAGAGCATTAGGGAGGAAATAGAATGTTCAGAATCAAACGCAGAAGAACACTGATTAGGCTGATTACATTCGGCAGCGCAGCTTTTATCGTTGCTGTCGGACTGGCGGTTACCGGACTATGGATGTCATACAAACTTAAAATGGATATTGAATATTCTTATCAAAGGTCGCTCAGCGACCTTGCAGACCAGATGAAGAACCTCGAAATGGACCTGCAGAAAGCGCAGTATGCCGGTACAACGACCCAGCTTGCCGTACTCTCCGGGAAAATACGCTCTGAGGCACTGGCGGCTAAGACCGACCTTTCACAGATTTCTATAACGGATGTAAATTTTGATAAAACGCAAAAGTTTATTGCCCAGTTAGCCGATTATGCGAACTCGCTCTCAAGGTCAATTACAGAGCAAAATAAGCTTACAGATAAAGACCGGGAAATGCTCTCAATGCTGCTCAGCACTTCCCATAAGTTGTCTGAAGAGCTTGACAACTTAGTCAGCGACGTACAATATGGCAAACTCACGTTATACAAATCAAATTATGCTATCGGGAATTTGGCAGAGACAAAAACAAAACCGGCCTCGTCGATAGAGCTTGGGTTCCAGAACATAGAGGAAAACATGTCCGGTGTGCCGGCGATGATTTATGACGGCCCTTTTTCTGACAATGTACTGAAAAAGGTGCCGGAGTTTACGAAAGGAAAACCGGCTGTTAGCCGCAAAGACGCAAAAAACGTTGCGGCGTCTTTCCTGAACCTTTCCCCAAATGCTTTAAAGGATGACGGTGAAACTGGAGGAAATCTCCCGACCTATAACTTCAAAACCTCGACCAAAAACATCTATGTATCCAAAAATGGGGGAATGGTAGTACGAGTTATTGACAGTCGTCAGCCAAAAGAATCAAAATTGAGCAATGAACAGGCTGTAAACAAAGCGAACCAGTTTGTATCAGACAAGAAACTTGGCAATTTCAAGGTGACATACAGTCTGACCGATAACAATATCTGCGTAGTCAACTTCGCTTTTTTGCAGGACAATGTCATTTGCTATCCTGACCTTATAAAAGTCGGCATTGCGCTTGATAACGGGGAAATTTTATCCTATGATGCCACAGGATTTATAATGAATCATAAAAACCGTACTTTCCCCGCAATATCCGTCTCTAAAGAACGTGCGCAGTCAATGCTCAACCCTTCCCTAAAAGTCAGCAGCGTTTCACTCGCTCTTATTCCGCGGGACGGTGTAAAAGAGGTGCTGTGTTACGAATTTAAATGCAAAGGCAAGGCGGATAACAAGGTTTCTGGCGACGTAATTGATTATTTCAACGTGACAAATGGGATTGAAGAACAGATTTTAATTCTCAAGCAAACTCCTGGAGGCGTCCTCGCCATGTAGAAAAATTACGCTATGTTCTAATAAACCACTGCGGCATTGCCGCGGTGGTTTATTTTATTTTTATTGCGCTGATATAATCCGATATGTTAATATAGCTGTAATACAAGTAAAGAAGGTATCGGTAATTTTTCGCACGTTAAATAAATTTAAAATGTGAGGTTTTGAAAATGAAAACTATAATTATTTACTCAACGAAGTATGGCTGTGCCGGAGAGTTGGCTTATCTTATTCAGAAAGAGTTGAAGGGTGAATGTAAGATTGTCAACGTTATGAAAAGCAGTGTACCGCCGCTTAATGATTACGATACGGTGATTTTGGGCGGTTCACTTTATATTGGAAGAATCCAAAAACAGCTTAAAAAGTATGTGAACGAACATCTTGACACCCTTCTCACAAAGAAAGTCGGACTGTTTTTGAGCGCGGGCGACCCTAAAGCTGCGGAAAATGAGGTTGTGAGGAAAAACGTTTTTCCAAAGGCCCATGCCTATAAGTTTGATAAAATGGGCTTTTTCGACAGGTTTATTGTGAAAAGGGTAGCGGGCCTTTCAGAAAATGTTACCGAGTATTATGAGAACAGAATAAAAGCCTTTGCAGAAGCCCTCACTCGTTGACAATAGGTAAAAAATAAATATAATAAAAAGTTAGGCTTCAGATTACTTGTGTCAGAGGAGTGGATATATGGATGAAGACTGGGAAAATTTCTGTGAAAGCGGAAAATATGCTCCCAATCATCAAAAAATGGCTTTATTCAGATAAAGATATATTTTTGAGGGAAGCGGTTTCCAATGCAAGCGACGCAATTTTTAAATTTGAGAGATTGGTCGTCTTCGGGGAAGCCCAAAAAGCAGAAAATGAAAAGATGCATATAGATGTTTCGGTTAATAAAGAAAAAGGTACTCTCAAAATCAGTGATACCGGTATCGGTATGACAGAAGATGAGGTAGTTAAATATATAGCGCAGGTTGCGTTTTCCGGCGCCGTTGACTTTATAGAGAAGTATAAGGATATAGCGGATAAAAACAATATAATCGGGCATTTCGGCCTTGGTTTCTATTCTGTATTCATGGTTTCCGACTATGTTGAATTAGACACTCTGTCTTACAAAAAGGATGCGAAACCCGTCAAGTGGATTTGCGACGGCGGGTCTGATTATCAGATAGGTGAAGGTGAACGCACTGAGCGCGGAACAACCCTCACCCTTCATATTTCAAAGGACAGCGAGGAGTTCCTTGACACGGCAAGAATAAGAGAAATACTGCGCAAATACTGCTCATTTATATCATACGAGATAACGCTTACCGACGAATGTCAAGAAAAGAAAGAGGGCGAAAAGCCCGAAATTATCAATAATATCTCTCCGCTGTGGCTAAAAAATCCGAAAGACTGCACTGATGATGAATACAAAAAATTCTACAAAGATGTTTTCCACGATTATATGGATCCGCTTTTCTGGATTCACCTCAACGTCGACTATCCATTCCAGCTCAAAGGAATAATCTATTTCCCAAGGCTGCGCGAAAATCTTGACCTTATGGAAATGGGTCAGATTAAGCTCTATTACAATCAGGTTTTCGTCGCCGACAACATCAAGGAGATACTGCCGGAATTCCTCGTGGTGCTAAAAGGTGTTATCGACTGCCCGGATATCCCGATAAACGTTTCGAGAAGCTTTCTGCAGAACGACGGCTCTGTTGCCAAGATATCGAACCTCATATCGAAGAAGGTTTCGGATAAGCTCCATTCGATTTTTAAGGAGAACAGGGAAGAGTATCAGAAATACTGGGACGATATCAACCTGCTTATCAAGTTCGGCTGCATTAAAGACAGCAAGTTCTTTGACCGCATGAAAGATACTATCCTGTTCAAGACGACTGATGGGAAATATCTGACGCTTTCTGAATACCTTGAAGGGCAGAAGGATAAAGATAAAAAGACAGTCTATTATACCGACAACAAGGCTCAGCAGTCGGTTAATATTGATATGTTCAAGAGAAACGGTATAGAAGTTGTTGAGTTTAGGGGCCCAATAGACCAGCGTTTTGCGCAGGAACTTGAAATGAGAGAGGAAGGGCTTAAATTCTCCAGCGTTGTCTCGGAACTCCCTGATGACCTTGTCAGCGGCAAAGCAGCGAACGAGGATGATGTAAAGGTTCTGTCTGAGATATTTAGAAAGGCCCTCGGCAAGGACAAGCTTGAGGTCAAAGCTGAGTATTTCAAAAACGAAAACACCCCGGCTATCCTTACATTGTCAGAGCAGTCAAAGCGTTTTGCAGATATGGTGAGGCTGTACGGGCAAGACTTCGCATACAAGCCTGATGACGAATATGTGATAACTCTGAATCCAGATCACCCGCTGATAAAAAAGGTTATGGATATGCGCTTTGACGAGAGTAAGAAGGAATGCATGAATATGCTTTGCCAGCAGATTTACGACATTGCGCTTATGTCTCACAGAGACTTCAGTAAAGAAGAAAAAGAGAAGTTTATTGAACGGAATTATAAACTTCTCGAAATGATTTAACAACTTCTAATCGGTAACGGTAATAAACAAGAATTATATGAAATAAGAGCTGCCGGACGGATGAAGTCCGGCAGCTCTTTGCACTTTAATTGGGTGTTCAATATTTAAGATTTGACAGAGTTTATTAGCATTTTGTTTTTAAACTGTTTTCTGTATTTGTCTGGAGTTATGCCTTCTTGTTTGCTGAAACAGGTAATAAATTGAGGAACCGAATTAAATCCGCAAGCCTTGGCTATTGAAGAGGTGCTGTAAGATGTTGTTTGAAGCAGCTTTTTAGCAAACCGAATTCGCCTTTTGATGATATACTGCTGTGGCGATATACCAGTAACTTCTTTAAATTTATGCCTGAACCTGTGATAGCTGAGTCCTGACATCTTCGCGGCGTCTTCTATAGAAATACCGTTTTGGCTCTGAGCATTTAGGAAATTCAAGATGAAGAAGAAGTTATCTTCTTCTATATTCTTTTTCAGGTCATGAGGCATATCCTGCCGCAAAATAAGAATAATTAATTCATTGAAAAGCAGATTCAGCATTTTTCTGCGCTGATATCTTTTGCCGTTAAGTTCGGACAAAATAATTTTCAGCAGCATTTTGACCGTATGTGTTCCGCAATTTTTAAACACAACGGGTTGGGGATATGAATGATGAATCGGATTGTTATAGCCTGCTATGAAATATTCACTGCTGCCATCGGATTCTACACGGAACTGCACGTTCGGCGGGATTATTACTATATCATTTTGCTCTATTTTTTGACATTTATCGTCAAAATAAATACGTCCGCTTCCATCAATTACATATATCAATTCGAAACTGGAACAGGTTCTAAGCACTTCTTGACGAATTTGGCCGCTGGAATACCTTGTAAAATATAACAGTTCGCAATAAGTCAATTGCAACTACCTCTTATCTTTAGATGATAGGCTTGAATAATTGGAATTTTGTTAATGAAAAATAACCAGTTGTTTTTTTATCAATGCTATTTTACTAAATTTATTGTGATTAGACAATAAATTTAATAAAAACTTTGTAATGTTATTCACAAAATAATTATTGGGCTGTCAAAAATTTGTCAATTTTAATAAAAGCCAGTGATGATTATTAAAAATAAGAATGTTTAACTTAAGATTGGATAGCATAACAAATACCGGTAGGTGATAAAAAGGTTAAAAACAATAAAGTCAGAACGTACTTAATTCATACTATTTGATAAAAACAAGGCTGGAACTAAGAAAGATGCTGCCTCTCTTCAAAAGGATGGTTAATAATATGAATATAGTTCTAATGTGCGGACATGAAACCGGAGATGAGACAATAAACACGCTTTTCAGTGCGATAAGATTTGTTCATTCCTGCGCTATTCACATTGGTGAAGAGACTTTTTCGATTATCCCGCCGAAAGCGAAGAATCCAGACTTTGTTATAATTGACAACAAAAAAATCAAAAATATCCACACTAAAAGCGGAATAGCCCTTTTCAGAAAAGAAATAGAGCCAAAACACGAGATTGTAATTCCTCCGTCTTTTTTTGCAATTATAGACTCGGACAACACAAAGGCAGCCGATTTGCTTAGTTCACAGGGCAATCAGACTATTACCTGCGGGCTTTCGCAAAAGGATACGATTACATTTTCAAGCCTTGAAAATGATAGGGCAGTGGTGAGCCTGCAAAGAGGACTTGTAGCATTGGATGGCTCAGAGATTCTGCCAGTGGAAATTCCGGTAACTTTTAATACAACTCACAGTGAATATGCCATCCTGGCGTCAACGGCGGTGCTTTTGCTGTCGGGGGCAGCGATACCGGAAAGCGGCCTTGAATTTATGTAAATTATAAACAGACATTCTAATTATTTCACTTAATAAAAGCAATAATCGTGATAAAACTATTAATGCAAACGCAGAAAAAATTAAAATTCAAGGAGAGATTTATATGGCCAACAATAATAATCAGGCACTTGTACCTCAGGCTCGTGAAGCTCTCAACCGATTTAAGATGGAAGCTGCCAACGAAGTTGGTGTTCCTCTGAAGCAGGGCTACAACGGTGATTTAACTGCTCGTCAGGCTGGTTCTATCGGTGGACAGATGGTTAAGAAGATGATTGAACAGGTTGAAAACAGCATGAAATAAAGAATTCAGGGATAAGCGGCTTCCAATATGGAAGTACCCTGTCCGTCCGGATTTTGCCGGGCGGAACGCTATATAAATGATAGGCGCTGCAAACCTTTGGCTTGCAGCGCCTATATATTTTTTAGATCCGAAAAAGATTGCGGAATGATGACAGTATAAGAAGAAGCCTGTATAATTTGTGTTTTTCAAGATATAAAAAGATGAAGAGTTTCGACAATTTAATATAGGAAAGATCCAGCTTAGCCAATGCTTCTGAAATAGTATTACAATTCAGGGTGCTGACAATCTTTTTGTATTTGTCCTTAAATGAGATTTCAGTCGACGATACATAATAATTTATGATATTTATAGACTCTATGCAGATTTTATTATCGAGCCTGTGATAAAAATTAAGGTCAAAGCCGTTATTTTTAATAAGGTCACGCAGATAATCATACTTTCTGAGCTTAGCGTTAAGAAATTCCGGGAAATACCGTTTTGTCAGCGAGCTGTCGTTGTCGCAGTAAAAATACAGGCATTTTGAAATATGAGTAATCCGTTCCGCATGGAGCAGGAAGTTTAAATTAAACAGGTTATCCTCATTATAATATAATTTCTGGTCAAGAAGACGCAGATTGTGTTCTTTGATAACGGAGGTTTTATAGATGCACAGCCAGAGATATGAGCTGTAGTCAGCGAAGGGAAACAGGTTCTTGTAGTTTTGGACTTCACTGTCGCTGTAACCGAAAAAATAGGGCAGTATCAGCCCTCTGATTTCATTTTTGCTGTAAGTCCTGTCGCCGTTCAGGTCCGACTTTATTTCCTTGTTTCCGTTTTTCGTACAAAAGATATAATCACAGAAAGCCATATCAGACCCTGTCTTTACGGCAGCATCGTAAAGGGTCGCGAGCATGCCCGGATCAAGGCGGTCGTCGGCGTCTGCAAACCCGATAAATTCTCCCCGCGCTTCGGCTATCCCCGCGTTTCTCGCCTCACTGGCCCCTGAATTTGCTTTGTGGATAACCCGAACCCTTTCGTCGGTTTTATATGAATCGCAAATTTCAGCGCTGCCGTCCGTTGAACCGTCGTCAACAAGGATAAGCTCTATTTCTCTTAACGTTTGGGATAGGATCGAACTGATACATGATTTTAACTGCTCCCCTGCATTATATACAGGAACGATAACACTGACCTTTATATTCATTTGCACAAACAACCCTTCCGCTAAGCATTGTATCCAGCTCATTCACATCTATTTGCAGACTTAAAGTAAGGGCGGGTATTGATATCACTATATGAATTATGATACAATATATCAATGTTAAATTAAAGCAGTAATTGAATAATTGACAAATAATGCCAATCATAATATACTTAATTTTTGTATTTTGCCTTTACTAAGGCTTAAAACGGAGGTTCATTTGAAACTTCTTACTATAACTGTTCCAAGCTATAATGTTGAAAAAACACTTGCTGCAACGCTTGATTCTCTTTGTGTTGAAGAAATTTTGCCGAAACTTGACATAATCGTAGTAGATGACGGTTCTTCGGACTCGACTCCCGAGATAGCACAGAAATATGCAAAAGCTTACCCTGAGAGTGTTAGGGTAATAAGCCAGCCAAACGGCGGCCATGGTTCTGCTGTCAACACCGGGATTAAGAACGCGCAGGGAAAATACTTTAAAGTAGTCGACGGCGACGACCGGCTTGACAAAGACGGTTTTATAGCACTTGTCAACTGTCTGGAAAAAACGGACGCAGACCTTGTTGCTTCAAATTACAAAAAAGTGCTGCCGGATGGTTCAGATGCCGGAACTATGGAGTTTACAGGCGTCGAGTACAATAAAATTTACAGCTTTGACGAAATTCCCGTGGACGGGACGATATATTTCGGCATTCATTCGTCTACATTCAAAACCGAGGTTCTTAAGGCGAGCGGTATAGAGCTTCAGCATCACACCTTTTATGTTGACGCGGAGTATGCCGTTTTGCCGATTCCAGCGGTCAAGACTGTCTTGTTTTTAAAAGACTGCGTTTATCTTTATACTGTTGGGGCTGCAGGCCAAAGCATTGATATGGCCAATTTTGTCAGTAGGTATGACGACCATCTGCGCGTTGTCAAAAGGGTAGCCTCCTTTGCAAATGAGTGCGACTGTTCGGACAAGCATAGGGAATATATCTACAGCGCAGCGGCCAAGCTTTGCTTCACACAGTACATGCTCGCGGCTTTCTATGATGAGAATTTGGAGAGGGGACAAGTCCGGGCAAGGAGCTTTGATACATGGCTAAAAGGTGACCCAAAGCTCTATAATGCGCTGGCAAAAAGTCTATATATACGCTTTTTACGGGCGACAGATTTCAGGTTTTTGCCAAGGAGTGTAAAATTGAAGTCAGCCGTACGTGCCGTATCAAGGGCCTTTAAGCGCTTGACAGGCCGAAAAAAGCTTACTTATTAAGCAGAAAAATTTAAATAGACAAAATTTAAATGGGCGAAGTCATCCGTTGTTTGGAGGTTTCTCATGAAAGGAATAATACTCGCCGGAGGTTCCGGCACAAGGTTATATCCGATAACGAAAGCAGTTTCTAAGCAGCTTCTTCCTGTCTACGATAAACCGCTTATCTACTATCCGCTCTCTGTTGTTATGCTCGCGGGAATCAGGGAAGTTCTTATTATCTCTACTCCCCGCGACCTGCCGATGTATAAGGATTTGCTCGGCAACGGCGAAACCTTCGGCATAAGCTTAGAATATGCCGAGCAGAAGGAACCAAAGGGGCTGGCCGAAGCATTTATAATCGGCGAGAAGTTCATAGGCAATGACGGCGTATGCCTTGCACTTGGCGATAACTTTTTCTATGGCCAGGGGCTTACGCAGATTTTGTCCCGGGCTTCAAAGCTCAAAGAGGGTGCAATCGTTTTCGGCTGTTATGTCAAAAACCCGTCTGCTTTCGGTGTCGTAGAGTTTGACCAAAACGGCAAGGTTATTTCAATAGAGGAAAAACCAAAAGAGCCTAAGTCTAATTACGCAGTGCCGGGACTTTATTTCTATGACAACAACGTCGTGGAAATCGCAAAGAACGTAAAGCCCTCAAAACGCGGAGAGCTCGAAATAACAAGTGTCAACAACGCTTATCTTAAAGCCGGCAAACTCAGCGTCGAGCTTTTCGGCCGCGGGCTCGCATGGCTTGACACAGGTACATGTCAGGGCCTGCTTCAGGCGGCGAACTTTGTCGAGGCCATTCAGACACGCCAGGGATTCTATATCGCCTGCCTTGAGGAAATCGCGTACCGCAAAGGATATATAACCCGCGAACAATTGATTAAACGTGCGCAAGAGCTGTCAAAAACCGATTACGGACACTATCTGTTAGAAATAGCAGGTGAATAACCGGTGACCGAGAGCATAATGACAGCCGCCGTCATACTTAATCACAATGACAACGAAAATACGCTCCGGCTTGCCGCCGACTTTGAAAGGTTTGCGGCGGTCGGGAAAACTGTTGTCGTTGACAATTCCGCCGGGGAGGGCATTGAATTTCTTCCCGGAAAAAAGGCACGCCTTTTAAAAGTTCCGAACTGCGGCTATTCCGCAGGCAACAACAAAGGCCTTAAACTTATTGACGATGAAGGCGGCGCGAAATTTGTCATTATCTCAAATCCCGACATATATGTTGAAGAAAATGCGATAAATGCCTGTATTGAATTTTTGAATGAAAATCCGGAGTATGCCATTGCCGCGCCCCGAATGTGCGCTGCCGACGGCACCCCTCATCATCTTGCCGCATGGCATGAGAGGACCTTTCTGTGTGATTTTGCCTACAGCTCCGGAATATTGTCAAGAATCGTCGGCATGTGTAGAGAATGTTATCCGGAAAGCTACCTGCAAAGGCCCGTTGCCGATGTGGACTGCGTTGCCGGTTCATTTTTTGTGATAAGGCGTGACGCGCTGCGCAAAATTGGGGATTTTGACGAGCATACGTTTTTGTATTATGAAGAGGATATCATAGGTTTTCTGCTAAAAAGAATGGGATATAAAACGGCGTTGCTCGGGAATTACCGCTATATACACATGGAAGGCAGTTCCGTCAAAAAGTCGATGAATTACCTAAAAAAATACCGTATATTGCAAAAAAGCAGACTGTATTTTCATAGAAAATACCTTAAAACGCCGCTGCCGCTGTATCTGCTTCTCTGCCTTGCGACAGCGCTCGGGACTGTGGAAAAAGCGCTCAAGACCCTTTACTTACGCATCAAAAGGGGATTACAAAGCGGCAATTAAGTCAACATTATATAAAAACTATTTTTTTGACGAATGAACATCAGGGAGGACTGTTTGTGAAAATTCTCGTGACAGCCTGCAACGGCCAGCTTGGCACAGACGTTACTGATTATTTCAAAAAAGACAATGAAGTAATCGCCTATAAGGATATAGAACTGGATATAACCGATGAAAAAAAGGTGATGGAGGAGGTTCTCCGCGTAAAGCCCGATGTGATTATAAACACGGCGGCTATCACCAATGTCGATGGCTGTGAAACAAACGTTGAGCTGGCGTACAAGGTCAACCGCGACGGTGCCGGAATAATGGCGAAAGCGGCAAAGGCTGTAGGTGCTCGCCTGATCCATATCTCCACCGACTATGTATTCGACGGCAATTCAAAAGAACCTTACCGTGAAACCGATACCCCCTGCCCACAGAGTGTTTACGGCTCATCAAAGCTTGCAGGTGAAAAAGAGGTTTTGAAATACGAGAAGAGTTATGTGCTCCGCACAGCATGGCTTTATGGTCCCCACGGCAACAATTTTGTTAAGACTATGCTGCGCTTAGCCGCCGAAAAAGGCGAAGTCGGCGTAGTCACCGACCAGGTAGGCAACCCTACATCTACCTTTGAACTTATCCGCATAATCGACGTGGTACTTAAAAAGGGCGAATTCGGCATATATCATGCGACCTGCAATGGAGTCTGCTCATGGAACGAGTTTGCCCGGGAGATATTCCGCTTGGCTGGCGTCAATGTCAAGGTAAATGATCTGACTACCGACCAGTTCCCGCGTCCGGCAAAACGCCCGGCATATTCCAATCTATCGAAGGAAAAGCTTTGGAAAGTATGCGGATACCGCCCAATGGATTGGCATGACGCGCTCAAGGAATATTTTGATTACGTAAAAGCGGAAAACAAATAACTTTGCTGGAGGCATTAAGATGAAGGTCACAAAGACAGAGATTGAAGGTTTGCTCATTATTGAGCCGGAGGTTTTCGGCGATCACCGCGGCTGGTTCATGGAAACATGGACAAAGAAAAAGCTGCTCGAATGCGGCATAGATATAGATTTTGTGCAGGACAACCATTCTTACAGCGCTCAGAAGGGTACCCTCCGGGGTCTGCATTTCCAAATTGACCCGAAGAGCCAGACGAAGCTTTTGCGCTGCACCCGCGGCGAGATCCTCGACGTTGCGGTCGACTTGAGGAAGGGCTCGCCGACATATAAGAAGTGGGTTTCCGTAAAGCTCAGCGCCGAAAACAAAAAGCAGTTCCTGATTCCAAAGGGATTTGCCCATGGTTTTGTCACACTGACCGATGATGTTGAGGTCCAGTACAAGGTCGACGAGTATTACGCGCCGGAATGTGACCGCAGTATCCGTTTTGACGATCCCGAAATCGGTGTAGATTGGGGTATCAAAGACCCGATCCTTTCACAGAAGGATCTTAATGCGCCGTATCTCAAAGATAGTGATGTAAATTTCACATATAACGGCTGATACTAAGCAAAAATTAATTTTGCGCCACATAAGCGCCAGAATAGAGGTTATTCATATGAACATTATAGTAACAGGCGGAGCCGGATTTATCGGTTCTAATTTCGTTTATTATATGCTGAAAAATCATCCTGACTACAGGATTATCTGCCTTGATGCACTGACTTACGCAGGCAATCTTCATACGCTTGAAGAAGCTATGAAAAACCCGAACTTCAGGTTTGTCAAGGGCGACATCGCTGACAGGGAATGTGTATATAAGCTGTTTGAGGAGGAAAAGCCGGATATCGTAGTCAACTTTGCGGCGGAGTCGCATGTTGACCGCTCGATTGAAAATCCGGAGATTTTCCTCAAAACAAACATAATTGGCACACAGGTTATGATGGACGCCTGCCGCAAATACGGCATAAAGCGTTATCATCAAGTCTCAACCGACGAGGTTTATGGCGACCTGCCGCTTGACAGGCCCGACCTTATGTTTACTGAAGAAACGCCGTTGCACACTTCTTCGCCCTATTCGGCTTCAAAAGCAAGCGCGGACCTGCTCGTTATGGCTTATCACCGCACTTACGGGCTTCCGGTTACAATTTCGCGCTGCTCGAACAACTATGGCCCTTATCATTTCCCGGAAAAACTGATCCCACTGGTTATTACAAGGGCGCTGGAAGACAAGACTATTCCTGTCTATGGCACCGGCGCAAACGTCCGGGATTGGCTGTATGTTGAAGACCATTGCAGAGCCATTGACCTTATTATCCATAAGGGCCGCGAAGGAGAAATATACAACATCGGCGGTCATAATGAACGCACAAACCTGCAGGTTGTCAAGACGGTGCTTCACGAGCTAAACAAACCTGAAAGCCTTATTACCTTCGTCACCGACCGTCCGGGGCACGACAGAAGATATGCGATAAATCCTGAGAAGATTGAAAAGGAACTCGGATGGAACCCCACATATAACTTTGAACAGGGCATCAAGGTAACCGTTAAATGGTATCTTGAGCACAGGCCTTGGTGGGAAAAGATAATCTCAGGTGAATATCAGAACTACTATAAGTCAATGTATTCAAATAGATAAATGAACAATCCAGCTGTATCTGCTCACATTAGGCAGGTACAGCTTTGGTTTAATTGACACTTTAATCCAACTATACTATAATATCTGCAAAATGGAACACCAGCCGGATTTTGAATATTTTGCCCTTCAATTATATTTAACCTGATAATATTTTTTGCTGCCCCGGCAATATACCCGCATGCACCGTATGGGGCATTGATGTTGACAATATTGGATACACGGTGAGCATTAAGGGAAAATTTTGGGAATAATGTATTTAGCAGTTGCTCCAGATTTTGGCCAGGAAGATAAATAGATTTGAGGGGATGTTTTTGAAGATTGTCAATAGTATAAAAGTGTTCAGGCACTACCAATACCTGCTTCAGCAGCTGATTGCAAGGGATTTCAAGGTCAAATATAAAAGGTCCTTTCTGGGTGTTGCGTGGAGTGTTCTGAATCCGCTTTTTACAATGATAATTCTTGATGTGGTCTTTCAGGAGCTCTTTAATCTGGGAAAGAGTTCGGTGAGAAACTACCCTGTTTATCTGCTTTCTGGTATAGTCCTTTTCAACTTTTTCAGTGAGGCAACAACCCTTTCCAACGGTGCTATTGTAGGCAATTTCAATCTGCTAACCAAAGTATATATCCCGAAATATATATTTCCCATGTCAAAGGTGCTATCGTCGGCAATCAATATGGTTTTCTCACTAATCGCCCTTTACCTTATTGTCGGCGAGGAAGCAATACGCACCCACCTGATGCACAAACCGGAGATTGAGCTTGTCAATATCACATGGACGCACCTGTTGCTTCCATACGTTCTTGTATGTATGGTCATATTCTGTATCGGCCTCGGGCTGCTGTTGTCGTCACTTACAGTATTTTTCCGGGATATGTTCTATATATGGGGCGTTGTTCTTACCGCGTGGAACTATCTGACGCCAATCATGTATGCAGAGAGTTTTGTTGAAAAATCCATCTTCTATCCGGTTATGAAGGTGATATTCCATATTAACCCGCTTTACTACTTTGTCAAATACGCACATACAGTCATCCTTTATAACACGGTGCCATCATTGAAGCTCCATCTTGAATGTCTTGCGTGCGCATTTATAATGCTTATAATCGGCGTCCTTTTCTTCCGCTCAAAACAGGATAAGTTTATTTACTACATTTAAGGGGGTATGCCTTTTGATTAAAGTCGATAATGTATCAATGAAATTCAATCTCGGCAAAGACAAGGTCAATACCCTCAAGGAATTTCTGATAAAGAAAGCAAAACATCAGATTGTGGTCAATGAATTCTGGGCACTAAAAAACATCTCGTTCGAGGTAAAACCCGGCGAAGTGCTCGGACTTGTCGGTTCCAATGGTGCCGGCAAGAGTACGCTTCTTAAGATAATCGCGGGCGTTATGAAGCCTACAAAAGGCACAGTAATAAGGCAAGGCACCCTGGCCCCTATGATTGAGCTTGGCGCAGGATTTGACATGGAGCTTACGGCAAGGGAAAATGTGTTTTTGAACGGTGCGATTCTCGGGTATTCTAAAGAATTCCTCGAGGAAAAATACGATGAGATAGTTGAGTTTTCTGAACTGTCGCAGTTTATGGATGTGCCAGTGAGGAACTTTTCATCCGGTATGATTGCGCGCCTTGCATTTTCTATTGCAACGCTTGTAGCGCCCCAGATATTGCTTGTTGATGAGATATTGTCAGTGGGCGACCCGCCGTTCCAACAGAAGAGCGAAGCAAAAATGATGTCGATGATAAACGGCGGCGCAACTGTTGTTTTTGTTTCCCACTCCATGGCTCAGATTGAAAAAATCTGCACTAAGTTGTTGTGGATTGACCATGGAGAAATGAAAATGCTCGGTGATGTAAAAGAGGTCCTTTCAGAATATGAAAAGTTCAACAACGCACGATAAAATTCATTCGGAAGCAGTGACCGGGTGACTGTTTAAGGTGGTAAGATGATGGACAATTTCCCTTCAGTTTCTATAGTAATCGTTAATTTAAACGGAAAACATCACTTGCACGATTGTTTTCAATCGATCCAGCGGCTGAACTATCCGAAAGACAAAATTGAGGTAATTTTGGTTGACAACGGTTCGACGGACGGCTCGGTCGAATATGTAAGCAAGAAGTTCAGTTGGGTAAAGCTTATCTGCAACAGCAAGAATGAAGGCTTTGCAAAGCCCAGCAATGACGGCGCGCGCGCGGCAAAGGGCGAATATGTCGCTTTTCTCAACAACGATATGCGCGTTCAGCGGAACTGGCTTATTGAGCTTATTAAGTCGCTGCGTGAAAACAACGCACAATGTGCCGGTTCAGTAATACTCAACTGGAACGGCAAGCTTTTGGATTTTGCTGGCGGTGGGATAAACTTTCAGGGATTCGGCTTTCAGCACGATTTCCAGCGCCCGATGTCGGAGATGGGGCCGAAGCTGACAAAAGACAGGGAGCTGTTTTTTGCGTGCGGCGGCGCGATGATTGTTGAGCGCAAGATGTTTTTATTTGCCGGCGGCTTTGACGAGGACTACTTTGCTTATTATGAAGACGTCGACCTCGGCTGGCGCCTTAGGGTGCTGGGCTGCAAAATCGTGCTGTCAGTAAAATCCCGCGTCTACCACAAGCACAACAGCACCTCAAATACGCTGCCTCGCGAGCGTATTCAGTATCTATTTGAGCGCAACAAATTATATACCTGCTATAAGAACTACGGCGACGAGCTGTTCTATAAAGTGTTTTTTCCGTCCCTTTTGCTCGAGATACGTGAAATCTATCTTGGCAGCAAAATAGACGGATTCAATTACAATATCAAAAACCCGATGCCCTTTGAGAAAGAACCGGTTAAGATTGGCCATTATTCTGCCATGAAGCTGAGCGCTCTCAATGAATTTATCCAGAACATCAGAAAGGTGGATAAAAAGCGCGCGTTCATTCAGGCCAACCGGAAAGTACAGGACGAAGAAATAATTAAGCTGATGGGCGACCCGTTCCTTGTCTTCCCGAAGGATACGGCGGGATTCTTAAGCTCTGAATATGAGATAATCAAGACATTCGGCATTGATAAGCTGCTCAAAAAGGATTACAAGTGCAAGATACTGCTGATTTCCAATGATACTATCGGCGAGAAGATGGCCGGCACTGGTATCAGGTATTGGGAGATTGCAAAGGCGCTGTCAAAGAATGAGAATTTTGAGGTCTCTCTCGGCTGCCCGAACGAATGTGACATAGAGCATGACGGCATCAATATAGTCACATACAGCCAGCAGGAACCTGAAAGGCTGCTTCAGACCGCAAAAGAAGCCACGATTGTCATGTTTATGGGATTTGTACTTGAAGCGATACCTGATTTAAGGCCAATCGTCGATAAGAAATATGTAATAATAGATATTTACGACCCATTTGTAATAGAGGGCCTTGAAGTCTTCAGAAATGAGGATTATTATACAAAAAATCTGCGCCACAGAGAAGCGTCGGCCTCACTCGAATATCAGTTGAAACTCGGGGATTTCTTCGTCTGTGCCAACGAAAAGCAAAAGGATTACTGGCTGGGCATGCTCTCACAGCTGGGCAGGGTAAACCCGGAACTGTATGCGGCTGACCGCAGCTGCAATAAACTTATCGACATAGTCCCCTTTGGAATTCCCGACGAGCCTCCAAAGCACACGAAAAACGTCCTAAAGGGCGTATGGCCCGGAATCAATAAGGACGACAAGGTGCTGATCTGGGGCGGCGGCGTCTGGAACTGGTTTGACCCACTGACGCTTATAAAAGCGGTGAGCCTGATTTCAAAAGAGCGCAGCGATATTAAACTGTTCTTCATGGGCGTAAAGCACCCCAACCCCGCCGTTGACCAGATGGAAATGCTCAATAAGGCGGTTGAGCTTGCCCATAAGTTAGATGTATACGACAAATATGTATTTTTCAATTTCAACTGGGTTGACTATAACGACAGGCAAAACTACCTGCTCGAAGCGGACATAGGCGTGTCCAATCACTTTAACACCCTCGAAACAAGGTTCTCGTTCAGGACACGGATACTTGATTACTTGTGGGCAAATCTCCCGATAATATGCACAGAGGGCGACCATTTCGCAGAGCTTGTGGAGGAAGAGAGGCTCGGCGCAGTTGTCCCCTATGAGGACGAAGAAGCGCTCGCCCGCGCAATCATTGATCTTATCGACAATAAGGAAAAATACAACAAAAGCAAAGAAAATGCGGCCCGCATCGCCGAAAAATTCAAGTGGAGCAAGGTTACCGAGCCTATCGTTTCATTCTGCCGTGAACCTGTGCACTTCTCTTCCCGCGAGGGATTATATGCCAAGGCCCATGAGGGTGAAGAAGAGCCCAGAGCCATCGAACGTCCGGTGCGCAAAGGCTCGGTTCAGGACAAGCTCAATATAATCGAAAGCCAGCAGCGGGAGATTTTGAGGATGCTGAGAACCGATTCGCGCCGCATCAAGGAGATTCATGACAATACCGATGAAATCAAGGATTGGACATATCTCATGAATGAAAGGTTTATTAAACTAAAGACGAAAATAGGGCGTTTCAGGTTGCTGCGCAGGTTTATAAAGTGAGTATTTATTTAGAATGAAGGCTTTGTTTTTGTGATATAATCGGGGTATATTATGAGGATAGTCAGAAAGTTTGTGACAGCCCAAAGGGTTTTGAGGAAACAAGGCTTTGGCGAGGTATTAGGGCTTGCAAAAGATAATATTGCCAATCTGTATAACAGGGCAAGCTATCTGTTTATCAGTTTTGCTGAGCGTTCCAACGCCAAGCTGGCAGTTAGGGTGCACCGTAAGCCGGCAAAACCCCGAATCCTCTATATAACGTCGGAATTTGAAGCCTTCCATTCCCAGACAGCGAGATATCGGATAGATAATTTTAAAAAGGCTCTTCGGGGAAAAGCCGAGACCGTATCAGTGCTTATAGATTATAAGACATCTTTTGATAATCTGATAAAATGGGCCGATATCGTGGTGCTCATGCGGGTAACATGGGTGCCTAAGGTCGATGAGATCATAGAGGCTGCAAAAAGGTATGGCACGCCCGTTGTCTTTGATATCGACGACCTTATTTTTCTGCCTCGGTATGTTGAAAATTATTGCCGCGTTCTCGGTGATATGTCCGAAGAAAATATAAAACTGCGCGCAAAGGAATTTGCCGGGTTTGAAAAGACGTTCAAACTGTGCGATTACGCTACCGCCAGCACACCGTATATTGCGGAGCTGATGAAAAAAGAGGGCAAAAAAGCGTTTGTAATTCACAACGCGCTGAATCGGCGCCAGCTCAAGATTGCCGAACGGGCTAAAAGGGCAGCGGACGGCGTCAGGGCAATAGGATATCTGAGCGGTACCAAAACCCACGACAAGGATTTTGAGATAGTTCTTCCCGCAATAACGAGGATAATGGACGAATATCCTGACGTCAGACTAAATGTCGCGGGCTACCTTGATTTTGACATGCTGCCTGAGCAGGTAAGGGAGAAAACGCGTATAGCGCCGTATATGCGGTGGACAAGGCTGATGAAATTCGGCGCCCAAAACTATATAAATATAGCGCCGCTCGATGTCGAGAACTCGTTTTGCCACGCTAAAAGCGAACTGAAATACTTTGAAGCGGCGGCGGTTTTTGTGCCGACAGTCGCTTCCGCAGTGGATACTTATAAGCGTTGTATTGAGAACGGCGTCAACGGGATACTTGCCACAACGACCGATGAGTGGTATACTGCTTTGAAAAAGCTGTTGGACGATAAAGATTTTTATAATACCGTATCGAAAAACGCCCATGACAGCGCGCTTGAACATTATTCGCCGGACGCGAATGCCGCAGAGGCGCTTGCCGCCTATAATGCGATAATCATGGACTTTCGGGGGGCGTAACCTCTTGAAATTTTCAAACAACGATTACGCGGTTTTATTTTTGCTCTGCGGTATTTTTGTGCTCATATTGATCTGCGCAAAAACCGGCGAAACGAAGGCTATTGCAGGGCTTTCTTTCGGCGCTTTAGGGTGCGGTATAATGCTTTATGCGTCACATCACAATAAAAAAAGTTGAGTAAGGTTATCTAAAGGAAGTGCTTTTTTATGGCTCTGAGTCATCTAATTGATCTTAACGATTGTACAACTTCGGAATGGGACGAGCTTATACGGCTTGCCGCAGATATAAGAATGAATCCAGAGGATTATCTTTCACGTTGCAGGGGAAAGATAATGGCAACTTTATTCTATGAGCCGAGTACGAGGACTCAGATGTCATTTCAGGCCGCCATGCTGCGTCTGGGCGGCCAGATTATCGGTTTTGACAATCCGATAAACTCATCGGTAGCAAAGGGAGAAAGCCTTAAAGATACCATTAAGATTGTCAGCGGCTATTCAGATATTCTGGTAATGCGCCACCCGATAGAAGGTGCCGCAAAAGCCGCGTCCCTTTACTCAAATTGCCCGATAATCAACGCGGGCGACGGGGGACACCTTCACCCGACCCAAACATTGACCGACCTTGTGACGCTTTCCATTGAAAAAGACGGCCTTACGGGACATACCATCGGCCTGTGCGGCGACCTGCGATACGGCAGGACTGTGCATTCGCTTATCAAGGCGATGTGCAAGATAGGCGGCAACAGGTTTATACTTATTTCTACCCCGGAGCTCACCGTACCCCAGTATATCAAGGATGTCATGGACAGGAGCGGCTGCGAGTATACCGAGGTTAATACACTTGAAGAGTGTATTGGCGACCTTGATGTTCTCTATATGACGAGAATTCAGCGCGAGCGTTTTGCGACGCCTGAAGAATACGAGCAGCAGCGCGGCATATACATACTTGACCGCGAGAAGATGAAAAAGGCGAAAAAAGACCTTGTCGTCATGCACCCGCTTCCGCGCGTCGATGAGATAGAGAATGAGATAGACAACGACCGCCGCGCGGCATATTTCAGACAGGCGGTAAACGGCATGTATGTCCGCATGGCGCTTATTCTAAAGATGATAGAAAATAATCTTAAAATAGAGGACACGCCCAAGATACTTGATAATAATCATACCTGTCACAATCCTCGCTGTATCACCCAGCAGGAACACTATCTGCCGCACTATTTCAAAAAGGACGCGGCGGGGAACCTTGCCTGCATTTATTGCGACGATAAGCAGCGTTAAAATTTTATTGGAGGTTTCTATGGCTGACTCAACTTGCGTAATTTTAAAGCGCGGGGAAGAAAAAGATATCTTTTCCGGCCATTTATGGATATATGACAACGAGGTTGAGCGAATTGACGGGGAGGTTGTTCCGGGTCAGATTGTTGATGTAAAGGCAAATAACGGCGCCCATCTCGGCCGAGGGTATATAAATCCTAAATCAAAGATTCTGGTAAGGCTCATGACCCGCGGGCGGGAAGAAATAGACCACGAGTTTATAAAGGCGAGGCTTGTAAGCGCTTTCAAATACCGCGAAAGGCTTGGCCTTTATAAAAACGAACGCTCGGCGTTCAGGGCTGTTTTCGGTGACGCAGATTTTCTTCCGGCGCTTGTGGTGGACAAATTTGCCGACTGCGTGGTTATCCAGACGCTGTCGCTCGGCATGGAGCGGTTCAAGCCGGATATCGTTGATGTGATACGGGAGTACTACTCGCCCCGCTGCATTTACGAAAGAAACGATGTGGCTCTGCGCGAAAAGGAGGGCCTTGAACAGCAAAAGGGCGTCCTGTACGGCGAAGAACCCGGAATCGTTGAGATAGAGGAAAACGGCATAAGGATGTTGGTAGACATAGCCAACGGGCAGAAGACTGGCTATTTCCTCGACCAGAGGGAGAACCGCGCCGCAATAGGGCCCTATTGCAAAGACGCAGAGGTTCTCGACTGCTTCTGCCATACGGGCGGATTTGCCCTCCACGCCGCCAAATTCGGAGCAAAATCAGTTGAAGCGGTTGACATCTCCGATACGGCTCTTAAAATGGTTGAACAGAACGCCGCTCTCAATGGTTTTAAAACTATAACGGCAAAAGAAGCAAATGTATTCGACCTTTTGAACGAATACCAGATGCAGGGGCGTATGTTTGATACGATAATACTCGACCCGCCGGCGTTCTGCAAAACAAAGTCGGCGCTCAAAGGCGCCTACCGCGGGTATAAAGAGATCAACCTGCGCGCCATGAAACTGATACGCTCGGGCGGATTTTTGGTTACATGCTCGTGTTCACACTATATGACGCCGGACTTGTTTATGAAGATGCTTCAAGACGCGGCGTCCGATTCAAGAAGAAGTGTCCGTATCTGCGAAATCCGTTATCAGGCAAAAGACCATCCCATTTCAATCAGCGCTGACGAATCGCTATACCTAAAATATGTAGCGTTACAGATAATATAAAAAATCCCCCGCGCAAAACACGGGGGACAATAATCTTTTTTATTATTTCTTGGAGGCAAACTTGCTTTTAAGGAAAGCAACAACTGCCGGGATCAAAGATATAACGATAATAGCAAGGACTATAATGCTGAAGTGGTTTTTCACGAAAGGCATATTGCCGAACAGAACACCGATTATGAAGAATACGGCTGCCCAAGATATTCCGCCGATTGCGTTATAGAGTAAAAAGCGCTTGTACGGCATATAGCCGACGCCTGCTACAAACGGAGAAAAAGTTCTCAGGATTGGCAGGAAACGTGTTATAATAATAGTCGCACCGCCGTGCTTATCAAAAAACTCCTGTGTTCTGTCGAGGTATTCCTGCTTTATGAACTTGATTTTTTGTTTTCTTCTTACCTTGTCGCTTAAATATCGGCCTATCTGATAGTTTAACATGTTGCCGGTTATCGCGGCGACTATGAACATAGGGAGCGCGCCCCAGCTCATTATCCCGGTGGCGGCAAGTGCACCTGAAGCGAATATGAGCGAATCGCCTGGCAAAAATGGCGTAACGACGAGTCCTGTTTCGCAGAAGATGATAAGGAATAAGAGGATGTAGACGGGCGTTCCGTATTGGGTCATGAACGCACTCAGGTGCTTGTCCAAATGCAGAAATACGTCAATAAAAAATTGAATGCCGGACATTACTTCACTCCTAATTTGTATTTTCGAAGACACCGAATATGTTTATTATACAAGCAATTAATTAATAATACAATGATATTGTATTAAATTAAGCTGTCAGGTATGATTTAAACGAACCGGCGTTTAATTGGTACTTATCATTTTAAAATCAAAGCGGAGATTTTTTATGAAAAAACAGTCGACGACAAAGAATTTTGCAATTCTCGGAACAGCGAGTATCCTTGTCAAGGTGCTTGCAATTGTATATCTGCCTTTCCAGACGATGATACTCAAAGAAGATGGCAACAGTATCGTTGCGAAGGGATACAGTATATTTACGTTTTTGTTTTCTCTTTCTAATGCCGGGCTTCCCAACGCCATCTCAAAACTTGTTGCCGAGCAGACGGCTCACAAAAACTTTAAGGCTGCCCAGAAGATTCTCAAATGCGCTTTCACAGTCTTAATACTACTCGGCATTGCCGTCGCGCTTTTTATGGTGATTGCGGCAAAGCCTTTGGCAGACTGGATGGATGAACCCCGTTCATACCTCATGCTGTTGTTTCTTGCGCCGACGCTCATTTTTACGTCCGTTTCATGCGCGCTGCGCGGTTATTTTCAAGGCCGGCAGAATATGATTCCAGTTGCCGTATCAAATGTCTTAGAGCAGATTTTAAATTCCGTATTCACGGTTGTTTTTGCTTACCTGTTGATAAGATACGGCATTGAATACGGTGCGGCCGGCACAACTGTGGGCACAATTATTGGCGCGATAGGTGCCGCTGCTTTTCTCTGCTATCTTTTCTTCCCGGTTATGGGAAAGCAGCGCAGACGCGAGATAAGGAATACAGACAGCAGCCTGCCAATCCCCAAAAGCCGCGACATTTACAAGGAAATTGCGCACTACAGCTTTCCTGCAATACTCAACACAGTGGCGACCTGTGCGGCGAGCCTGATTGATTCTTTTGTCGGGACTCAGAGACTAAAAGCAATCGGATATACTGGCAAAGAGGCGGATACACTTTTTGGCATCTATTCTTATCAGTACAACCGGCTTTTTACACTGGCAATAGCCTTTTCAACAGCCCTTGTGACGACGATGATACCGGCAATAGCCGAGGCATTGGCGCTTAAAAATAACAAACTTACAAAGCACAGGATAAGTGAAAGCTATAAGTCCATCTACCTTATAACGCTGCCCAGCATAGCGGGCATTACATTTTTGGCGCACCCGATGATAAGGCTTGTTTTTATGCACCATGATGCCGGCAGCGACCTTGTAGTATTCGGCACATGGACCGCCATTTTTATGACGATTCAGTATGTCCAATCCGGCGTGCTGATTGCCGCAGGGCACCCAACAGCGCCGTCGGTGAACCTTATAATCGGCATGTCTATAAAAATACTGTGCAACTACTTCTTAATTTCTATTCCGGCGCTCAATATAAAGGGAGCGATTATCGGCACGGCAATCGGCTGGATAGTTGCAATTCTCCTCAATCAGATGGTAATCAACAGGCGGTTTAAATTTAAGGTGCATTTCATACGCATGCTTATCAAACCGACATTTGCGTCGCTCATTATGGGCGGGGCCTGTTATCTGATATTTAACCTGCTCAATTTGATAGTCAGCCTCTTTATCAAGAATGTAATAGTCGCAAACGATATTTGTGTTTTAATTACTATCTTGGCTGGCGTCTTTATCTATTTCGCAATAATGGTTGTCATCCGCGGGGTAAAGAAAAACGATATTGTAAGACTGCCTTTTGGCGGGAAAATATATAGAATGGTTACAAGAGTAGGATTCTTGCGTGCGAAACTTGAAAAGTCATAATCGCCAATAATACCGGCTTAACGAACGCATGCGCGGCGTCGTATATTGACGCCGCGTATTTTTTATGTCTCAATTTACCTCCAGTATACTGCCGGAGCTTCATAGAAGCGGAATTAATCTGCCGCGTTGCGTCAATAATAGGGTCAGGATAAATTTGGAGGTTACTATGCAAAAGAGAGTAATCGTTCTGTTCTTTTGTGTCCTGCTCCTGTTTTTTGCCGTAGACGCGCGGATTTTATGGATATCGCTTAGTGAAAAAAGCGTTCAGACGGCAGCCAGTCACGGAAGATATACAATAAAGGTCGATACAGGCAGAGGAACCATCTATGACAGGAACCTTTCCGCGATTGTAAACCTCGGAGTAAAATATGTGGCTATAGTGGCCCCGGGGATAAACTCCGAGGAACAAATAGATGCCCTGTCGAGCCATGTCTTTGACGTTTCTGTTTTAAAAACCAACATTGAAAAAGGGCTGCCGTTTACTATCACTGTTGACAGCCCTAATATAAATGTTTCCGGGGTAACGGTGGTGAATACGCGCGTCCGCTATTCGGAAGAGGCGATAGCGCCGCACATTGTAGGTTATATCGACAGTGCCGGGAGCGGCGTTACGGGGATTGAGAAGTCATTCGACAAGGTTCTGAAGGATTATTCAGGAAGCGTCACTGTCACCTACGCCGTTGATGCGAAGAGAAGAGCGCTGCCCGGCGTTACGCCGACGATTACGAAAACCGGCAGCACTAACGGCGGCGTTGTTCTGACAATCGACAGGAAGATTCAGCAGGCGGCCCAGGCGGGGGCAGATAAATATTTGAAATCCGGCTCTGTAATAGTAATGGACATAAGAAACGGCGATATTCTGGCCTGCGTAAGTGAACCGGAGTTTTCCCCGCTGAATGTAAAGGCCGCCCTCAATATGAGCGAATCGCCTTTTGTCAACAAGGCTTTTTCAGCCTATAACTTAGGGTCTGTATTTAAAATCGCCGTTTCCTGTGCAGCGCTTGAATCAGGAATATCTAATGGCTATAAATACACCTGTTCCGGGGTAGTTGACGTGTCAGGGCGTGACTTCCACTGCCACAAACTCGAGGGCCATGGCCTTGAAGACATGTCCCTTGCATTTGCAAATAGCTGCAACCCCTATTTTATAACCATCGGGTTAAAGACCGGAGCGGATAAACTGCTTGAGGTGTCTAAAAAATTCGGTTTAGGCCGGCAGACGGTATTTGCCCCGGGCATATCGACCGATTCAGGCTCTTTGCCGACTTCTGATGAACTAAAAGCGCCTGCTGCGGCCGCTAATTTTTCAATGGGCGAGGGAAACCTGATGGTGACGCCCGTTCAGGTAGCGTGCATGGTCTCGGCTGTCGCCAACGGAGGGCTATTGCCGACACCGCGGCTTGTAAAGGGTATCTATGACGGCAATAAGATGGTTACAGATTATCCGGGCGCTGTCCCCGACAGGGTGATTTCCACGGAAATTGCGGAGCAGGTAAAATCCTTCATGATACGGACAGTCAACGAGGGTACAGGGCTGCCGGCAAAACCTACTTACGGCGGTGCGGGAGGCAAAACGGCGACAGCCGAAACAGGCTGGCTCAAGGACGGCAAGACTATCAATCATGCGTGGTTTGCTGGATTTTACCCTGCCGATTCGCCGAGATACGCGATAGTCGTAATGTGCGAGAACGGAAGTGCCGGCGGTACTGACGCAGGACCTATTTTCAAATATATAGCGGATGCCCTTGCGCCTACATGCGGGTATCCGGCGGTTGACCAGAGCGATTCTTCTACAGACAATAAATAAGAGTTTTCCGTTAAAGTAGCTTTGAAAGTAAATTTATTTTTTGATATGCGGTTATCCTGTCAGCTGCCGCGCGAAGGCCACGGCAGCCTTTACTTTTCTTATAGAATTAAGATAAATTATGCAATCATTTTCGAGCATATTCACTCCATATAATGCTTTTGCCCTTGAATTAGACGATTTTGCTGTGCTATAATTCTATTGTTGTGTAAAAACTTTGAATTTCAGTGTGAAACCTTTGGCCGTTTTGGCTGGAGGTTTTTCGTGCTGTTTCAAACATATAAAGAACCTACAACTAAACCTAAAAAGTTTCAAGGAGGATTCCGTTATAATGGAATGGACGGGCCTTAACGAGTTAAGGGAAAAATATTTAGCCTTTTTTGAGAGCAAAGGCCATAAAAGACTTCCGAGCTTTCCGCTTGTACCACAGGGCGATAAAACGCTTCTGCTGATAAATGCTGGCATGGCTCCGATGAAAAAGTATTTTCTGGGTCAGGAAAAGCCCCCGGCAAAACGTGTCTGCACCTGCCAGAAATGTATCCGCACGCCGGATATAGACAGAGTCGGCAAAACCGCACGTCACGGCACATTTTTTGAGATGCTGGGAAATTTCTCATTTGGGGACTATTTCAAGCATGAAGCAATCGCCTGGGCGTGGGAGTTTGTAACAAAGGTTTTGGAAATGCCAGTCGACCGCCTTTGGGTCTCAATTTTCGAGAGCGATGACGAGGCGTATGATATTTGGACAAAGGAAGTCGGCGTTGACCCGTCTCATGTAGTCCGTTTCGGAAAAGAGGACAACTTCTGGGAGCATGGCTCACTGCCCTGCGGCCCATGTTCAGAAATATATTTTGACAGAGGCGAAAAATACGGCTGCGGCAAACCGGACTGCAAAGTCGGCTGTGACTGCGACCGCTATGTTGAGTTTTGGAATATCGTTTTCCAGCAGTTTGATACCGATGGAAAAGGCAACTACACACCCCTTAAAAAGCCCAACATAGACACCGGTATGGGACTTGAGCGCCTTGCTGTTATCCTTCAGGACGTCAACAACCTTTTTGAGGTTGATACCATTCAAAATATAATGAAGCACATAAGCAGGATTGCCGGCGTAAAATACGGCGAAAGCGAAGAAAACGACGTGTCACTGCGCGTAATTACGGACCACATCCGCTCCACAACCTTTATGGCTGCCGACGGAATCCTTCCTTCAAACGAGGGCAGAGGCTATGTTATGCGCAGGCTGCTCCGCCGTGCTGCGCGTCATGGCAGGCTGCTCGGTATCAAAGGCGCATTCCTCGCCGATGTCGTGGATACTGTTATAAAAGAAAATGAACAGCATTACCCCGAACTTGTCGAGAAGCGGGATTATATAAAGCGCGTTATCTCCATGGAAGAGGAGCGCTTCTCCGCGACTATTGACCAGGGCCTTACGCTCCTTTCGGCTATGACCGAAAAGATGGCCGCAAACAACGAGAAGGTATTGAGCGGCGAAGACGCGTTTAAACTTTATGATACCTATGGTTTCCCGCTTGACCTGACAAGCGAGATTTTGTCAGAAAAAAATATCACTGTCGATACTGAAGGCTTTGACAAGCTGATGAATGAACAGCGCGAGCGCGCCCGTGCGGCAAGAGCTGCCATGGGCGGCCTTGACGCGGCTGACTTCAAAGACGATGATACCCCAGAGACCGATTTTGTCGGCTATGAAAAGCTTGAATGTGAGTGCACTATCGCTGCTATCATCGCGAACGGCGAGCGCATAGGATTTGCCGGCAGCGGTGAGAAAGTCTCTATTATTCTTGACAGAACTCCGTTTTATGCTGAAAGCGGCGGACAGGTCGGCGATATTGGTGTCATAACAACTGATAACGCGGTTGTAAAGGTCAGTGACTGCAAGAAGTCGCCGTCGGGACGTTTTGTCCATTTCGGTGAAGTGATTTCCGGCAATATTGAGGTCGGCGATAAAGCTACCGCTAAGGTTGATATCACAGCAAGGCACAACACCATGCGCAATCACAGCGCCGCCCATCTGCTTCAGGCGTCCTTGCGCAAGGTTCTCGGCACGCATGTCCAGCAGGCAGGACAGCTTGTGGATTCGCACCGCGTCAGATTTGACTTTACCCATTTTGCCGCGATGACCAAAGAAGAGATAAGCCTTGTAGAGCAGGGCGTTAATGACGCTATACTTGCCGGACTTGATGTCGTGACTGAGGTTATGCCTATTGAAGAAGCGCGCAAGACCGGCGCTATGGCTTTGTTCGGTGAAAAATACGGTAACACTGTCCGCGTTGTCCGCATGGGAGAGAAGAACGCGCCTGCGTCGCTCGAATTCTGCGGCGGAACTCATGTAAAGAATACGGCTCGGATTGGGCTTTTCCATATCGTTTCCGAGTCATCTGTTGCGGCCGGAGTGCGCCGTATTGAAGGCGTGACGGGCCTCAATCTCCTCGAGCTGTTAAACAATGACGACAATGTTATCAAGGAGACTGCAAGGGTATTGAAAGCAAATCCTGCCGAGCTTGTTGAGCGCTCAGAGGCCGTTATGTCCGAGATAAAGGCTAAAAACCATGAGATAGAGGCATTGAAGGGTAGAATTGCCGGAATGCAGCTTTCGGGCCTTTTGAACGGAGCGCAGACTATCGGCAAATTCAAGGTTATGACCGAGACCGTCAAGGGCGAGGGCGGCGACGCTCTGCGGCTTTTGACCGACCGGGTCAAGGAAGCGGAGCCGAACGCGATTATTGTCATCGCGTCAATTACAGGTGAAAAACTCACATTCGCTGCGGCCTGCGGAAAAGAAGCGGTCAAGAACGGCGCTCATGCCGGCAATATCGTCCGTGAGGTAGCTAAAATTGCCGGAGGTTCAGGCGGCGGCCGTCCTGACAGCGCAATGGCTGGCGGCAAGAATCCTAATAAAGTACAAGAAGCGCTGGACGCTGTGGCGGGTATTGTTTCATCAATAACTGCTTAAAAATTCGGTAAAACAGGTATATAATTAAGTTTAGCGATAAAACTATTATAGTGGAATTAGGAGGAGAAAAATGGACGATTGCCTTTTTTGTAAGATAGTCGCGGGTGAGATACCGTCAAGGACCGTTTATGAAGACGATCTCGTCAAGGCATTTTATGATATAAACCCTTGCGCGCCCGTTCATTTTCTTGTTATTCCAAAAACGCATATACCGTCAGTAAACGGAATCAACGCAGAGAACAGTGCGGTTGTTTCGCATATATTTGAAGTTATTGCCCGTCTTGCGAAAGAGATGAAACTCGACGCAGGCTACCGCGTTGTGACCAACTGCGGCAAAGCGGCAGGTCAGACAGTTCAACATCTTCATTTTCATGTGATAGCTGGGCGAGACCTTACCCTTACTATGGGTTGATTAATCTTTAGGAGGACGTATTATGAATACATATACACTTAATGTCGCGGGACTTAAAAGGGAACTTCCGATATGCCCGGTTGATGATAAGCTCGATATAGCTGCTTTTATCATGTTCGGCGATGTTGAATTGACGGTAAACTGTGCGCGTGAGCTTATAAAATTGGCACCAGAGCATGATGTCATCATAACCGCTGAGGCCAAAGGTATTCCGCTGGCCTATGAAATGGCCCGTCAGTTGGGCGTCAACCGTTATCTTATCGCCCGCAAAAGCCCAAAACTCTATATGAAGAATCCAATTTCGGTGGAGGTCAAGTCGATAACAACTGCAAAGATTCAAAGGCTTTATATCGATAAAGACGATGCAGATTACATGAAAGGCAAGCGTGTGCTCATAGTCGACGATGTTATCTCAACGGGAGAATCGCTGTCGGCTGTTGAAACACTTGTTAAGCAGTCGGGCGGCGAGATTGTCGGACGCATGGCAGTTCTTGCCGAGGGCGACGCAAAGGATAGGGATGATATCATTTATCTGGCTCCTCTACCGCTGTTTGTAAAATAATACACAGCCAATCGGTATCTACTGGCACGTAACAGTATCATCATTTTATCTTGTCAGGCGGTGCTTTCAATATGCGAAGGCCTTTTGCTGTTATTGGGTTCACATGGTTAGGTGTACTAATTGCGGCGTCATATGCCGGATTTGCACTGTCTATAGCCCTTGCCATCTTTTGTTCGGTTTGTGCTGTTGTTGTCCTGTTTTGTATAAAACCTGAAAAGCGGCGGCTTCCTGCGGCGGTCTTTTTCGCCGCGGCCGCCGCTTTTGCCGCATTTTCCTTCGCCGAATATTTTTTATACAGGCCTGTGACGGAATTTGCAGGGAAAACGGCCCAGATTTCAGGTGTTATAGCGGAGGAACCCACTGAAAGCTACGGAAACTATTATTACACCATAAAGACAAACAGTATCACAGTTGACGGAAAACAGTATAATATCAAAACCAAAATACGGCTGCTGTCAAACGATGAACTTGACGCAGAGCCGTTTGATAGCATATCGGCCTCGGTTACGCTGTCGCTTCCGAAAACGAAGAACGCCAACGGTTATGACAGCCGTTCATACTATAAATCAAAGGGAGTTTACCTATTTGCGTCAAAAGCAGAGGATATTAAAACTGCCCACGCGAATTCAAAACCCCCTTACTACTATGCAATAAAGTTAAGGCAGTATATCTCTGGCGCGATTGAGAAATTTGTAGGCGGTCAGCGCGGCAGCCTTGCCGCCGGAATCCTTATAGGCGATACGTCCGGCCTTTCCGAAGATATAAAAAACGATTTCTCGGACTGCGGCATATCCCACCTTTTGGCTGTTTCGGGCACTCAGACCTCTCTTATTATGGAGTATCTGATGTTGCTGCTCTGCGCACTGAAACTGCCGAGGAGGGTGTCTGCCGCCGTCACAGCAGCGGCAGTAGCGGTTTTTATGGCGGTAACCGGTTTTTCGCCGTCGGTTATGCGCGCCGGCATAATGTCAATACTGACGCTTTGCGCTATAATTATAAAAAGGGACGCCGACGTGCTCAATTCACTTGGCCTGTCTGCTTTTGCTCTGTGTTTTATAAACCCATATGCTGCCACTGATATTGGCTTGCTGCTTTCGTTCTTTGCAACATTGGGCATGGTGACGGTATCAAAGCGGCTCTATGCGCTTACTAACAGCGGCATTGAAAAGCTGCCGGCTCAGATTGCAAGGCCTGTAAAAGCACTTTCCGGCGTCCTTTGCGAGACAATCGGCGCATCAGCATTGACCTATCCAATAATCATTCTCGCGTTTGGGCGCGTATCCCTTATCTCATTAGTGGCGAATATGATTGAGGTGCCGGTATCCTTGTTCGTCACCCTTGCCACTGCCGTTCTTGCCATCCTTTCGCCTGTCTGGTTCCTTGTTTTTCTGATAAAGCCCATTGCCGTACTGATACGGCTCGGGTGCGATATAATGATTTATACCGCGCGGGGGCTTGCAGATGTTCCCTTTGCCACAATCTCGGCCGAATACGGCTATGTCAATATTCTGATTGTTTTTGCGGCTGTTGTTTTTATCCTATACTTTGCCTTCAGGGGCAAGGGAGCGCGGGTAGCCGTCTGCGTGACGTGCATATGTTTTGCAATCTCCGTCGGAATCTTTTCATATACGGTAGCGGCGCATGGCGTCATGGAGATATTGCCTATTGAAAACACCGGCGCGGCGATAATAACAAGCAACGGCCACGCGGTTGTCATTGACCTGCCGACGTCGGTATACAATGTGCAAAACACGATAGTAAAAAGCCTCAAAAGGCGGAACATAAATTATATAGACGCAGTAATCCTTACTTCGGTGGACAGCAAAAAGGTGCAGGTACTGTCCGACCTCAAAAGAGATATGGGGATAGGCAAGGTTTACGCGCCCCAGAACGACGAAGGGATTGAAGATACGATATCCGTACCGTCAAAACTCAACGCGCCATATGGCGTTACGGTCATAATGCTGCCCGACAGGGACAACGCTAACCTGTTGACACTTGTTTACTGCGCGTCGAGCAAGGCAATGATAACTGGCAGCGGGAAATTCGGGGACTTTTCGGAATACGATAAGAGTGCGTTCAAATCGGACCTGCTTGTTTGCAGCAATAATGTTGATCCGGAATTTGCCTCGGCCGTTTCACCCAAAAACGTATCTTGCCCCAATGATTGCCCAAAAGAGCTGGCCGCCGGATTCCTGTCAAACGAGGCGTCAATCAGTACGGAAAACTGTTTATATTTGACGCGGGGCGGCGGAAGTTATAAAATTATCTCTGTCGGTTGAATACAAGTTTCAAAGAAAACGTAAACACTATGGAATGAAGATTAGGAGGGTTGCCTGTGAGTATAGCGATGTTAGAAAAACAGATAAAGACAGGTGACTTTGCCAATCTTTATATCATCTACGGCGACGAGGATTATTTAAAGTCATATTATTGCAAAAAAATCACTGATAAAGCGGTTACGAATTTTGAAAGCTTTAATCTGCAAAGATTTGACGGGATACCAGATATGGCGCAGCTTGCCGCGGCTGTAAACAACCTGCCGCTGATGAGCGCTAAAAAATGCGTAGTCTTGAGGGACACTGACCTAAAAGGCATGAAAGCCGGGGACTGGAAAGAGCTTCAGAATATAATAACATCACTGCCCCCGGAATGTATACTTATATTCCATTTTGATTCCGTCAAAGTCAATGCCAAGAAAGACGAAAGGTTCAAAAAGCTGCTGAGCCTCGCCAAAGGCAATGGGCTTGCCGTACAGATTGATTCACCTTCAAAAGACGATATCATTAAATTCTTGGCGAAAAGGGCCCAAAAAAACTCGTGCAGCATTGATAGACCCACGGCTGAATATGTCTTTGAAACTTGCGGGGAAGGCTTGAATAATCTTGCCTGCGAGATGGACAAGATCTGCGCCTTTGCGGGTGGGGGCAAGATTACAAAGGAGCATGTCGACGCCGTTGCGATAAAGCCGATGACCTCTTCAATCTATGACCTCGCGAGGGCTGTTTCAAGCGGCAAACTCGGCGTTGCTATGGGTATCATAGACGAACTGTTCTACAGAAAAGAGGAGCCGGTGATTATCCTTTCGGCCCTTTCCGGCGCATTCTGCGACCTCTATAGGGCAAAAGCGGCCGCTGTTTCGGGGCAGGGTCAGACAAGCATTGTAAATGATTTTAATTACCGCGGGCGTGAGTTCCGCGTCAAGAATGCCATGAGGGATGCGGCGAGACTTGACTTAGGCTTCCTCGAACAATGCCTGAAACTTTTAATGCAGGCGGACTTAAAAATCAAATCTGCCAGAGCAGATAAGCGCACCGTCTTAGAAGAGCTGGTTGTGGAGATAAGCAAAGCGGGTGCCGGGAGGAAAAATGCTTCATATTAAAGAGACTGTAATTGTTGAAGGCAAGTATGATAAGATAAAGCTGTCGTCGCTCATTGACGCAGTAATAATAGAAACCAATGGATTTTCCATTTTCAATGACAAAGAAAAGCTTGAATTAATACGGAGGCTCGCCGATAAAAACGGAGTGCTGATTATTACGGACAGCGACGCGGCGGGCTTTAAGATAAGGCACTATCTGGGAGGCGCGTTGCCGAAAGACAAGGTGAAACATGCCTATATCCCCGATATCTTGGGCAAAGAGCCGAGAAAAAGCGCCCCATCAAAAGAGGGCAAACTCGGCGTCGAGGGCATACCTGCCGACGTGATTGTAAAATGCCTTGAGCGGGCAGGTGTATGCTGTGAGAAGTCCCCGGACGTCAAAAGAAGGCTTGTTACAAAGGCAGACCTGTATGAGGACGGGCTTGCCGGCGGAGAATGCAGTGCTCAGCGCCGCAGAAAACTACTGGCCCGGCTCAATCTGCCGCAAAGATTATCTTCAAACGCGCTTATTGATGTTATAAATGCCATCTATACTTATGAAGAATATAAAGAGGCTGTCAAGAGCCTTTAGGACATAAGTGTAATATAAAAATACGGCAAAAGCGAGTCTGTTTGACAACCGTTGTCTGCATTTTTACAGAATCGCTTTTTTTGCAGCCGGAAAGTATTTTTGCTGTTGAGATGGTCAAAATGCACAAAATAGTAACGAAAAAGCCCGGAGCATATTGACGTTTGCAAAAATTCGTGCTATCCTATACTCGTCAGACGTCTGATGTGGTAGGAGGAAATTTTTATGACAAAAGAAAAATCTGATACTCCGTCGATTTTTGAAAATGTTGGCGCCAAGCAAAAAACGGACTATCCCCAAATGATTGCTCAGCAAATTAAGCAGATGATTATTTCAAAAACGCTGTCGCCGGGCGATTTGCTTCCAAGCGAACCAAAGCTGTGCAAAGCTTTCGGAACGGGACGCTCGACAGTTCGCGAAGCGATAAAAATACTGAAAGCGGAAAATATCGTAGAGATTAAAAAAGGAATAGGCACTTTTATTGTCAATATGCCTGGGGTATCAAAGGACCCATTAGGCGTCACATTTATGGACAAAAGGCTCGCGCTGCTCAATCTTATGGAAACACGTCTTCTTATTGAGCCAAATATTGCGGCTCTTGCTGCGAAGCGCGCTGACAGCAATAACATAGAAAAGATAGAAAAAATAGTATTTGAGACTGATGAAATACTCAAACTAAATCAGAGCCATATGGAAGTTGATATATCGTTTCACAATGCGATTGCCGAAGCTACCCATAACGATGTACTCAGCCGCATAATCCCTATAATCAACGAATCCATAAAATTAGGCTATGAAGAAACACGCGATATACTCGGCAGTTTTGAAAAAGCCACGATGTTTCACCACGAGGTTTTTGAAGCAATAAAACAAGGTGATTCCGAAGCAGCGAGAAGGGCAATGAAAAAACATATAATGCAAAGCATGCGGGATATCGTACAAAAATCCAAAAAACAGGCCTCTAAACTTGATCTAACATACAACTATATAACCGGGGGTAATAGCATTGAAAAACATTAAGGAAACCGTTACAAAAAAGGATTTGCCGGAAAAGGTTCTGCAAATTGGTGAAGGAAATTTTCTCCGTGCATTTGCTGATTGGATGATTAACACGATGAACAATGCCGGTGTATTCAACGGCAGTGTTGTCATTTCACAGCCGATTGCACGCGGCATGTCAGAAATGCTTAATGCGCAGGACTGTGTCTATACCGTACTTATGCGCGGTATAGAAGACGGCAAGGTGGTTGAAAAAGCAGAAGTCATCACCTCTGTTTCGCGCTGCATTAATCCTTATGAAGACTTTAACACACTTTTAGACGTCGCGAGAAACCCTGAAATCAAGGTTATAATTTCTAACACGACTGAAGCCGGAATCGCTTATCATGAAGGCGATAAGCCGACGGATATGCCGCCGCAAAGTTATCCTGCAAAGATGACTGTAATGCTCCATGAGCGCTATCTTGCGCTCGGCGCAGGCAGTGATTCCTCCATTCTAATTCTCCCGGTTGAGCTTATTGAACGCAACGGAGACAACCTCAAAAAGATTGTTCTGCAATACGCAACTGAGTGGGGCTTTGAACCCGAGTTTATTGACTGGCTAAAGACCGAGGTTTGTTTTGCTAATACGCTGGTTGACCGCATAGTTTCCGGTTTCCCGCGTGATGAAATAAATGAAATCTGCGAAAAGCTCGGATATGAAGATAATATGCTTGTCACCTGCGAGCCGTTTCATTCATGGGTTATTGAGGCTCCGAAGAAATGGGCAGAAGTCATACCGTTTGATAAGGTCGGCCTGCATGTAACATGGACTGATGACATGACCCCCTACAGAACACGCAAGGTCCGCATCCTCAACGGCGCACATACTGTCAGCGTTTTGGCGGCCTATCTCTCCGGGTATAATATCGTGCGGGAGATGCTCGAGGACAAGACGTTCAACCGTTATCTGAAGTCTGTTCTTAACAACGAGATTATTCCTAATATAAAGCTCCCGCGGGAGGAACTGGACAGCTTTGCAGCCGCTGTTCTGGAGCGATTTTCAAATCCGTTTATCAAGCATAAGCTCCTTGACATTTCACTTAACTCCGTCTCAAAATTTAAGGCTCGGTGCCTTGATTCGCTGCTGGAATACACCGAAAGCCGCAAAGAGCTCCCGGATATCCTTTGCTTCGGTTTCGCCGCATTGATGGAATTCTACAAAGGCGAGATGAGAGACGGCAGATACTACGGCAAGAGAAACGGCGAGGAATATGAAATTCGCGATAACGCGGACGTGCTTGCTTTCTTCAATGACGCATGGAAGCAGGGCGGTGTGGTAAAGAAGGTTTTGTCGAACACTGCTTTCTGGGGCAGAAATCTTCTTGAAGTGCCCGGTCTTGAAGAAAAGATCGAAGGTTACCTCAGCAAAATTGAGAAGAATGGCATGCGCAATGCCGTCGAAGAGCTTATGGAGGCAATCTAAGTGGAAAAACTAATAAGAATAACGCCAAAAGACGACGTAGCTGTCTGCACGCAGGAGCTGGAAGCCGGTGAAAAGGTTACTATCGGCGGCACTACCGTAACGGCGCTCGAAAAGATTCCTTTTGGTCATAAAATAGCCCTCCGTGGTATAAAAAAAGGCGAAAACGTCATAAAGTATGGCTTCCCGATAGGGCATGCGACCGAAGATATAAAGGCAGGCAGCCATATACATTCTCATAATCTGCAAACCAATCTTGAAGGAACGCTTGAATACACATACAAGCCGCGGGCGGCGGCCGAAGAGCCAACTAAGTGCGAACTTGCAGGAAAAACATTCCTTGGCTACAGACGCAAAAACGGCAAAGTCGGTATCCGCAACGAAATTTGGATAATCCCCACCGTTGGCTGCGTCAATAAAAGTGCCGAACTGATTGCAAAGGCGGCAAATGAGCGGTTTGCCGGCATGTGCAACGGCATATTTGCGTATACCCATCCTTACGGATGCTCACAGCTCGGCGACGACCAGCTTTATACCCAGCACATTCTCGCCGGGCTTGTTGAGCACCCCAATGCCACAGGCGTCTTAGTTTTGGGACTCGGCTGTGAAAACAACAATATTGATGTTTTCAAAAAGTTTATTCACAATATTGATGAGGACAGGATTAAATTTTTATCTACGCAGGATGTAGAAGACGAGGTAGAAGCGGCACTCAAATTGATACGCCCTCTCGCAGAGCGGGCTTCGGCGGAAAAACGTGTCGAGATCCCGGTTGAGGAATTAGTTATCGGGTTTAAGTGCGGCGGTTCGGACGCATTTTCCGGCATAACTGCAAACCCGCTTTGCGGCCGCATTACTGACCGCATCACAGGCTGCGGCGGCCGCGCAATCTTAACCGAAGTACCGGAAATGTTCGGCGCTGAGACTATTCTCATGGGCCGCAGCCTTGATGAAAAGGTATTTAACCGTGTAGTTTCCATGGTCAACGGCTTTAAGGAGTATTACCAGCGTCACAATCAAGTGGTTTATGAGAACCCGTCGCCCGGAAACAAAGCGGGCGGTATAACTACGCTTGAGGAAAAATCCCTCGGATGTATTCAAAAGGGCGGCTCTGCCGTCGTTACCGACGTGCTGGAGTATGGCGAACGCTGTGTTACAAAAGGGCTCAACCTGCTGACAGGCCCCGGCAACGACATGGTTTCGTGCACCAATATGGCCGCCGCTGGCGCACATATGATACTGTTCACCACAGGGCGTGGCACTCCCTTCGGGCCTCCGGTTCCGACAATAAAAATATCAACAAACACTGGGCTGTTCGAAAAGAAACCACAGTGGATTGATTATAATGCGGGGAAAATCTTAACCGGCACATCATTTGAAGAAGCTGCTGACGAATTGTTCTCTCTCATACTGGACACCGCTTCTGGCAAATACAAGACAAAAAACGAGAAAAACGGCTACCGAGAAATCGCTATATTTAAGGATGGTGTTACGCTTTGAAAAAATTTATGGATGAAGATTTCCTCCTCGAAACAGAAACCGCCAAAAAACTCTTTAAAATTGCCTCCAAAGAGCCGATATTCGATTACCACTGCCATCTTTCCCCGAAAGAAATATATGAGAACAAGCAGTTTGACAACATCGCTGAAATATGGCTCGGCGGCGACCATTACAAATGGCGTGCTATGCGCAGCTATGGCATTGATGAGAAGTATATCACCGGCGACAGCACATGGTATGAGAAATTTGAAGCCTATGCAGAAACGCTCGAGTACTGCATCGGCAATCCGCTTTATCACTGGACTCACCTCGAGCTCCAGCGCTTTTTCGGAATAGATACGCCTTTAAGCAAAAAGACCGCGAAAGAGATATGGGACAAGGCCAACGCAAAAATAAAAGCCGAAGGCTTTACACCCCGCGAGCTGATTAAGAATTCAAATGTCATAGCTCTCTGCACAACAGACGACCCTGCCGACAGCCTTGAGTACCACAAGCTCCTTGCCGAGGACAAGAGCTTTGACGTAAAGGTCATCCCGGCTTTCCGCCCCGACAAAGCCCTTAATATTGAAGCGAACGGTTTTGCGGCATATATAAAGCGGCTTGCCGACGCTGCAGGCAAGGAAATCAACAGCTTTGACGATTTGAAAACCGTTCTTTCCGAGCGTATAGACTTCTTTGCCTCAATGGGCTGTGTTGCAAGCGACCATGCGTTTGTTTATGTCCCGTACCGCGAAGCAACTGAGTCCGAGGTAGAGGCTATCTTTAAGAAAGCGCTTTCGGGCATAGCACTTGACACTTGTGAGATTGAAAAATATAAGACTGCCCTTATGACACATCTCAGCGCTGAGTATGTAAAGCACAACATAGCAATGGAACTCCACATCGGCGCTATGAGGAACAATAATACGAAGATGTTCAAAAAACTGGGCCCGGATACCGGTTTTGACTCAGTCGACGACAAAGAAATAGCGGAACCGCTTTCGCGCTTCCTCGACAGCCTTAATACAAAGGATATTCTGCCGAAGACTATCCTGTTCACGCTGAACCCGAAGGACAATTACGTTTTGGGCACAATGCTTGGAAACTTCCAGTCCAGCGAAGTGTCGAGCAAGATTCAGTTCGGCTCTGCATGGTGGGTAAACGACCACATTGAGGGCATGGAAAGGCAGATGAAGGACCTGGCGGCTCTCGGCGTTCTCGGCAAGTTCTGCGGTATGGTAACGGACAGCCGCAGCTTTCTTTCGTATCCGCGCCACGAGTATTTCAGGCGCATCGTCTGCAACCTCATCGGCAATTGGGTGGAAAGCGGGCAATACCCGAATGACGAGGAGATTCTGACAAAACTCGTTAAAGGAATCGCTTTTGAAAACGCTAAGAAATATTTTAACATTTAAATGGGGGTAAACGACATGGATCGCGCCGTAGTATTCAGCAAGATAAAAAAAGTCGGTGTAGTCGCCGTTATCCGTGCCGGCAGTGCGGCGGAGGCCGGAAAACTTATTGACGCCGCAGTTGCCGGCGGAATTGGAGCTATTGAAATCACAATGACGGTTCCGGGTGCTGTTGATATAATCAAAGAAGTGGCTGCCAAATATGCCGACAATGACGACGTATTAATTGGGGCTGGAACAGTGCTCGACCCTGAAACCGCCCGTATCTGTATTCTGGCGGGAGCGCAGTTTATCGTCAGCCCTTCGCTAAATGTGGAGACAATAAAGCTGTGCAACCGTTATGCCATAGCGGTTGTGCCGGGGGTTATGACGGTGACTGAGGCAGTCACTGCCCTTGAATATGGCTGTCAGATAATCAAGCTGTTTCCGGGAAATGCTTACGGCCCGTCTATCATCAAAGCGTTCAAGGGGCCGCTGCCGCAGGCTGACTTTATGCCGACCGGCGGTGTAAGTATCGACAACGCGGGTGAATGGATAAAGGCCGGCGCTGTTGCTGTCGGTTCGGGCAGCGACCTGACCAAATGCGGCGGGGATTACAGTATCGTCACAGAGAAGGCTGCGCGTTTTGTAGAAGCTGTCGCTAAAGCACGTATGAAATAACGTTATAAGTAGGTGAACGGTATGGGTAAAATAGTAACATTCGGCGAAATAATGATGAGACTCCAGGCTCCGTCATATCAGAGAATAATGCAGGCGTCCAGCTTTACGGCATATTTTGGCGGAAGCGAGGCCAATACGGCCGCCGCTTTGGCACAGTGGGGCAAAGATTCAGTTTATGTCACAAAGCTGCCTAAAAATCCGCTGGGTGAATCCTGCATTAGAAACCTTAAATACTGGGGTATAGATACATCAAAAATCGTACGCGGTAACGGGCGCCTCGGCGTATATTACACAGAAAAAGGCGCTTCACAGCGCCCGCCTCAAGTCGTATATGACCGCAAATACTCTGATTTTTCCCTCTCTGGGCTTGATGATTACGATTTTGAAGATATTTTCAAGGGAGCGGAATGGTTCCATTTTTCAGGGATTACCCCGGCGCTCGGCGGGAATTTGCCCGAGATTACAAAGCGCGCCGTTGAGGCCGCGAAAAAAGCTGGGGTCCGTATTTCCTGCGACTTCAATTATCGTTCAAAACTGTGGTCAGTTGAAGAGGCATGCAAGGTAATGACTGACCTCATCACAGGAATTGATGTGCTGATTATAAACGAGAATCAGGCAAAAGAGATTTTTGGCATAGAAAGCGACGAGCTTGATGAGATTGCTTCAGTGCTTGCGAATAAGTTTAATGTTGGCTCTGTTGCTATAACAAAGCGCAGAACTATTTCCGGAGAGGTAAATGAGTTTTCTGCGATGCTGTTCAAAGACGGAAAAGGTTATTATTCACGCACCTATTCCATTTTTATGATAGATAAAATAGGCGGCGGTGACGCTTTCAGCGCCGGGCTTATTTACGGTCTGACAAGCGGCAAGAGCTGTCAGGAAACAATAGACTTTGCGGCGGCCTCGGCCTGCTGCAAACACACTATCGAGGGCGATATGCTGGCGGCAAGCGTAGAGGATATTGAGTGGATTGCGCGTTCCGACGGCAGAGGCCGTATGGTCAGATAAGCTTTCCTATATATAGACGTTAAGGCGGGCGGCAATAAGCCGCCCGCCTTATTATTTTGCTAAGGCCTTATATAGTTTTTCTCTTTTTGCGCGTGAGGAAATAGACAAGGCTTGAGGAAATCACTGCGGCAGTTGCAAAACCAAATGGGGCGCCGTTATCGCTGCCGGTTTTCGGATTTGGAACACCATTGTCTCCCTTTTCAGACGAACCCGGCGCAGTGGGGCTATTGCCGCTGCCGTTATCCGTACTTGGGACACTGCTATCTACCTTTTCAAATTCTGCGGTCACTATGACATCTGAATCCGGCATGACAAAACTGTTGCCCTCGATAGCCTTGACAGTGCCATTGAAGCTGTATTTTAGCGAACCGGCTTTGAGCCGATAACCGCTGTTGGGTTTCACCGTTACAGTGATTGTTGTACCCGGCGCTGCTTTGCTTGGGCTTACTGAAATAGTGCCGCCGGCAGTTGTCCCCGTCGTGACATTGTAAGTTACGGGCGTTGGTTCCGGGACATTGTTCGTAAATGTGACGTTGTCGAGATACATTGTTCCGGAAAAATCGCTCATGTCGTCTGCCGCGACGATTATAATATCACGCAGCAGCGTATCCGGGTCAATGACTTTGTCAGTTTTTGAAAGGTCGAACACGCAGTGGGCTTTATAAAGGCCGTCAGGTGTTTTTTCCAAAGTATCGAGTTTGTTGAGCGGTATAGCCACAGTTTCTGTGACTTGGGCCCAATAGCCGAGGGACGGCGGCGCAAACGCGAGGTTTATAATGATATTGCCTGTCGTTGCGCGGTCAGGCTTTATATAGAAATCAAAGGCCAAATACTTATTCTCGCCGCGTGTCGTATTGATGTTTGACAGGATAAGGCGCGGTGCCGACGCCCAACCGTCGGTAGGTTTCGTGTCAGGATATGTGCACTCCCATGACAAGGCCTTTGAGCCGTTTGCGTCTTTAATGGTCAGCGAACCTTTGACGCCGGAACTGGAATCCCAGGTCCAGCCCTGCCTTGTCGAATCCTCGAATGTTGAAGGAAGTGTCGCAGTGCCCAACGGGTCATGGTTTACCGTCGGTATCTCAACCTCTCTGCTGCCTGAGAATGTGATATTGTCAAGTGATATCGTATCTGAATCAGACCCTATGAAAAGGATCAGGTTGGTCAATGTATTGTCTGACGCGTCTTCGGCGATATTTTTAAGGTTTGGCGCGTCCGTATAGGAAATTTTAAGCGTAGCCTTGTATTTGCCGTCTGCCTGTATTGCAAAGTCAGCGGGTGTAACCGAGACAGCGCGTGTCGGGTTTGCCCAGCCTGCAGATTTGCTTTGAGGGACAGCGGCGATAGCTACAGTCGCCGGAGCGTCCGCGATAACGTCAATTGAGATGGAATTAGCACCTTTTATATCCGCGGATTTTGTTGTCGTGTCGGCTGAAATGCGAACATTGCCCCAAAATCCGCTTTCGGATGTATCGCTGCTGGCGCTGAGTCCGGTGAGCTGCAAAGCACCCGAAACGTTTGACAGAGCTACAGACTTTACAGGGCTGTCGCCGTTAATATTAAAGCCCTGCAGCGTCCCGTCGTCAAAGTCCCATACGTTTTCGGAAAAACTCTTTTTGGTGCGGTCAATCGGTTGATATTCAATGCCTTTAATCCTTGCCCGGACATATTCGCCGGAAACAGTCAGTTCCTCTACTGTCCAAAGCTTATCGTCTCCTGGGTCAAGGGATGTCCCGTTGCTGACGCCTGCAATATAAGGCAAAAACGCCGCGGAAGTTTCACCTTTGTTTGACAGCGACCAGTTGACCCAACTGATGTTGTTCTCGTTCAAAAAGTCGAGCCAAGCATCGGCCTTGTCAAGGTAAGGGCCGTTGTCGCCCGAAGCTTCGCTTGTGCCGAATTCTGAGCAAAAGACGCCGACACCGTGTTTCAAAGCGTACCTGACATTACTCATAATGTTTGAACGGTCGGTATCATTTGTGGACACATCATGTGTACCCGTGTAGAAGTGGAACGAATACAGGGTATTGGCGTCATTAATCGGGTTGTCTGCCGCAAGGTCTGGGCGCTGACTCCAGTTCGGGCTGCCGACAATAACGATATTGTTGTTTCCGCTGTCACGCAGCATCTTTATAATAGGTTCAGCATAGGATTTAACCGCCTGCCAGCCAGCGGCGTCGTTTGTGACACCAGGTAAGGTTGGCGAGGGTTCATTGCATAGTTCATATAAGATATATTTATTATTCGGGAATTGTTGGGAGATGGATTTAAAGAAGTCTTTAGCGCCGGAATAAACGGCGGCATTGGGGTCGCCCGGATTCAAGACGTGCCAGTCGACGATAACATACATATCGTTCTTAATGGCTAGATTAATGCCGTCGATCACCTTTTGTTTCAAATTAGGATTAGTGGCGTAACCGTTTTCGCCGACATAAAGGGCAAGACGTATGACGTTGCAGCCCCAGTCGTTTGATAAGGCCGCGAATGCGTTGTCATTGAGAATTTCGGGATACCACTGCAGGCCATGTGTGCTCATGCCGCGCAGTTGAATAGGATTTCCATTTTGGTCGCAAAGCATTTTCTGGCCGTTTTTCTCAAGAACCTGAAGCATACCGCCGACTGAAGGCTTTTCTACATTCGCCGCACCTATCAGGTGAGTATATGTACTTCCGGAATCAGCCCTGACAGACGCGGGAATCAGGCAAAAGACAAGTGCCAGAGACAAAATTACAGGTAAAATGCGCCTTTTAAAATGTCCTATCATGAGCTCCCTCCTAAAATCTTGAAATCTTCCCTTTAAAAAATCCATAGCCTCCTTTTAAATAATTTCCATAAAATTGAAAACAATTATATTATAGAATTATAAGACAAAAATTTCAATAGATAAATATGGCGAATTATGCAAATTTACTATACATGAAGATAAATAGCAAAAGCCGCACGACGACATCAACAGTCATCGTGCGGCTAAAAGACAAAGTTTAATTTTAATCAATAACGTGGTGCTTATACCACTTTTTGCCGCGAAAACGCGACATAAAAATGATACCGCGCACAGCCCATTCAAGGTCCATGGCAAGCCATACGCCGTTGACACCTAAGTGAAGAATAATGCCCAATACATAGCCCATTACAACCCTGAAGAACCACATCGAGAGCATCGCCATTATGGAGGTGAATCTTGAATCGCCGGCGGCTCTGAGAGCCGAAGGGGTGATAAAGGCGGCCGACCATAGAAGTGTCTGCGCGATTGCATTGATTATAAGGATACTTAAAATATCTGGCACAATCTCGGCCGGCGGGTGGAAGAGGGATACTATTGGATAATACAGCGGGAAGATTATCATAGACATAAGGATAAATGAAATTGAAGAGGCAGTTACAAAGGATTTGACAAATTTGCGCGCGTCTTTTACATCGCGTCTGCCCATACATTGCCCGACGACAGTAACGATAGTCAGCGACATCGCGTTTGCCGGAATCTGAGACAGTGCGGCCATCGAGCCTGCGATAGCATTTGTATCAATGGCATATGTACCAAGGCTGACGATGAAGGTCTGTGTTAATATCTTACCGCCGTTAAAGAACATTTGTTCCGCTGCAAAAGGCAGTCCGATGAAAAATATCCTTTTCAGCATGGAAAAATCAAATTTGATAATATCTATGAACTGAACGCGAAGGTTATTTCCTAACCGGACGACATATAGGATTGCAAGCGCGGCAGCGAGATAACGCGCAATATTAATCGAAATTACCATTCCGTAAATACCCATATGTAAGGTATTTATGAAAATAAAATTGAAGAACACATACGACAGATTCATTGTCAGCGACATGATAAGCGAGGAACGCGTTTCACCTATACCTCTCAAAGCACCGCAGACTGATTCCACAGTACCAATTCCGCAGTATGAGGCGCAGCTGCCAATTATGTAAATCTTCGCGTTGGCAAAAACATCGGGGGCGGCTTTGCCGAACAGCAGCCCGAGGATTTGGTCGTGAAATATAATGATGGTAACGCCTATCGCCAGTGCCAGCAGAAACACTGAACCGATAGTGCCGGCAGCGGATTTTGAGACCATTTTTTCGTTGCCGCTGCCCTTATATTGAGCAACAACAACGGTACCCCCGGTGGCGAGCGCAACAAAAACATTTATAAGGAATATGTTTAAGGAGTCAACCATATTTACGGCGCTTACTGCTGCTACACCGGAGGTGCTTATCATTGCCGTATTAAGAAGGTTTAAGCAGATGACAAAGGCCTGATCAATCAAAACAGGCAAGAAAATAGCTATAACCTGTTTGTAATCTATAGATTCGCCTGAAAACCAGCGTGTTAATATTTTAAAAGTAAAGTTTTTAAGTTTATTGACCAATGGAACTCACTTTCGATACTCACTTTTTGAAAAGCGTTTAGTAAACTAATTAGCTATTTTATCACTTATTTACGTTTATTACAAGTAAATCAAAACTTCGACATAATAGGTTAAGATATCCGCTTGTCAACATAACCTATTAATTAATCCAATCATGCCGCGGAAATTATGGGACATTTCCGTACTTCAGTATCGAGCGGCACATACTGCGCAGGACTTTATTAAGCGTAGTACATTTCCGATGTTCTATACCATACAAACTGCTTCCGTTATGTAATCAATAGTTTTGCCCACTGTTTGAATGAACAGTGGGCATCGGCTGCGATATTCACTTTAAAACCTTGAACTTTTTAAGAACAAAATAGCATAATATGAGGATCGACAGCAGCACTATTCCCCCGACAAGGCCGGAAACTTGTCCCGGATAAAGGGGAGAAGTCAGGAAAATCGCGAGTATCAGGGTGATGAGGGCAAATGAGCTGTATGGATAACCGGGAGCCTTGTACTTTACCCTTTCAGGATCCTTGGAAAGCCACTTTTTCCTGTAGAAATAATGGGTTATCGAGATCGTAAGCCAGTTGAACATCGCGAGAAAACCGCTTGATGACGCCAAAATGACGAATACCTTTGACGGCAGTACATATGAAAGAATCGCGGTTAACAGCAGCACTGTGCTGCTCAATCCCAGTGCAAATACGGGAACGCCGTTTTTATTCGTCTTTAAAAACAGTTTTGGGGCCTGCCCGTCGCGTGCCAGCGAATTGAGCATGCGCGATGAGCTATACATTGATGAGTTAAGTCCGGACAGCGCCGCCGACAGGACAATAAAGTTGAGAATGCTGTCCGAGAATGGGATTTTTAAGCGGTTCATAATCTGGACATATGGGCTTTCTAAAGATGAAAATGTATTCCAAGGGGTCAGAATGAGCAGAAAGAAAATTGAGAGTACATAAAGCGCCAGAACGGTAGAGGATATGATGGTTATTGCCGCCGGCGCATTTTTTTCGGGGTTTTCCGTGTCGGCAATGGCAAGGCCAATGATACCGGTACCAGTATAGGAGAACATGACCATAATCATAGAGGCAAATATGCCCTTAAGGCCATTCGGCATAAAACTTTTATAAGACGAGAACGGGTTGTAGATTTTGAAGGAACCGGCATTGATTACTCCAATCAGTGTCAAAAAACCGAAAATTATAAACAGAATAAGGGCGATTACTTTGACGGACGCAAGAACCATTTCAATACTGCTGAGCCCTTTTAAATCATTCAGGTTGATAACTGCCATGACAGCAGCGTAGATAATGCAGAATACCCACAGCGGGATTTTAGGGAACCAGAACTGCGTAAAGATGGCCGCAGCGGCCACTTCGCTTGCCATGCCCAATATACCGCTGCACCAGAACATCCAGCCGTTTACGAATCCAATCCAAGAACCGAAGATTTCAGAAGCGTGAACCCTGAAAGCGCCTGGGGCAGGGTTGATAACGCACATTTCTGTTATGAACATTACTTCAAACGCCATTATAATACCGCCCGCTAAATAGGAGAGCAGAGCGGCAGGTCCGGCGACTGAGATTACTGTTGAACTCCCGAGAAAAATGCCGGAGCCTATAATATTCCCCAGGGACATTATAATAAGCCTGTTTCTATTAAATCCTTTGCCCAATAAAATACACTCCGTTAGCCAGTATTACATATATTATCTGCAGAAAGCTTTTAATTATAGTGTTTGAAAACGTATTTGTTAAATTTGAGCGCGTGATATGAAGCAGAAAAAATTTAGAGCAAGGTTTACATTTTGTCCCTGCCATGCTATAATTCAGACAATTTGAGTATTATGTTCACCGATTTAATAGCAATAAAAAGAAAGAGGCAATAGTTATGAGTAAGAATCCGATTGTAACAATTACGATGGAAGACGGAAACCAGATAAAGATTGAATTGCTGCCCGAATACGCAGAAAACACCGTCAATAACTTTATTTCGCTTGTCAATAAAAAATTCTATGACGGGCTGATTTTTCACAGGGTAATCAAAGGCTTTATGATACAGGGCGGCTGCCCGTATGGAACAGGGACAGGCGGGGCAGGCTATAACATCCGCGGAGAGTTTGCTTTAAATGGCTATGATAATAAACTAAAGCATAAGCGCGGAGTCATATCCATGGCAAGGGCCGCAAATCCTGACTCGGCGAGTTCCCAGTTTTTCATTATGCATCAGGACGCACCCCACCTTGACGGAAGCTATGCCGCCTTTGGCAGGGTCATTGAAGGCATGGACGAAGTGGACAAAATAGCCGAAACACAGGTCGACTACCGCGACAGGCCCATAAAGGAGCAGAAGATAGCCTCCGCAACTGTCGAGCTGTTCGATTATGAGTTCAAGGAGCCGGAGAAAATTTAATTAAATCAAACTGCGTGGCTTTTCTGTCAAACGCCGCACTGATGAATAATGCTTTCAAACCGCCGGTATAATTTTGTTCTAATGAGAAAATATATAAATCGAGATATAGTAAAGGCTGGTGGTTTGTTGCAGTATTATTTAATCAAAGGAGATAATATCGTCGGCAAAATAGACCGCGGCAAAGCCTATTTGTATGATAAGAGGAGACATGTTTGGCAGGAGGACATCAACAACTTTTTAAGAAGCCGCGTATCCGAATATCAAGGCAAGGTTGGCAATCAGCCAAGCGACGGCGATACGCCGATTCCTGCCCTGGCTCAGAAAATTACTGAAGAGCAGGCCAATGAAATCATAAATTCTCAGCAGTAAGATGTCTATATCCTCACTGTGCAAGTTGAGGTTGCGACTAAAAAGAAAAGCCCTTGCAGGTTTGGAAAACGAATCTGCAAGGGCTTTTTGCTTTAATATACCATTCCTTGATTGGCTCAAATTACTCCTGAATCAATAAATCTCTTTGCTTCCTCCTCGCTGATTTCCTGTATCAGTGTGAGAACCGGCGGCGCGCTCATGATATATTCCTTCCGTTCGTTCGGCGCCTCTTTATATCCGATAAGCCTGTTTTCGCTGTCCGGCACCCACCCGTTTTGCTTATCATATATAAATGCACGGCCGTTTTCAATCTTGCCGATGGTGTTCAAATCCTTTATATGATAATATTGCTTCAAAAAATCACCCTGTGTTATTGTTCCCGATTTTCATAGGGAGAACCATAGAACTTTGCGAATCAGCAAACAAGCAAAATGCCGCCGGTCAAACCGGCGGCATAATTTATCTTAAGTCATGTTTCTTGGATGGGGTCTACCGACGGCAATACATAATTCTCAACTATGTATAGCGTGTCCTTGCCGTTTTTAGAAGAGACTTGGACATCAGCGGTAACAACTACAACCATATCCAGCTCAGGGATTTGAACAATCAGCTGGCCGCCTGCGCCGTCAGCCCTGTAACTGAAATAATCCTTGTTATTGGCGGAATTATGCAGTGTTTTCAGCCAAAACAGATATCCGTAATCGTTACTCTCGTTTGCGGTAATATGCTTTTTCGTTGATTCTTCCACCCATTCCTGAGGGATAACCTGTTCACCGTCCCATTTTCCGTTGTTCAGGTACAGGTATCCGAATTTAGCCATATCCCGCGGGGTGAGGGACAATCCATATCCGCCGCCATAGTATCCTTTCGGGTCAGTTACCCAGTGCTCGGCGTTTATACCTATCTTTGAAAATAGGTATTTCTCGGCAAATTCTTTTGTGTTCATGCCGGAAACCTTCGTGATGATATTGGATAAAAACTGCGTAAGACCGGTGTTGTATACAAATTTTGTTCCGGGCTTGTCGGTCATCGGCTTTTTCAGCGTATAGGCAAGCCAATCATCGCTCGTAAAAAAGCTTGCATAGTTATTATCAACGGTTTCAAGTCCGCCGGACATTGTAAGCGCATTTTTCAGCGTGATTTCCTTTTTGCGCGGGTTGTCAATTTTCTTAAAATATTCTGGCAGCAATTCGCCGACAGGCTGGTCCACATTTTTTATTAGCTTTTGCTCGATTGCTATTCCAGTCAGAGCTGACATAATACTCTTTGTGACCGAATAAACTGGATTTGCCTTGTCTCTGTCTGCCCCATTATAATATTTTTCGTATATAAGAAATCCGTGCCTTACGACAAGCAGACTGCGGACATTCGGGTAGTTTTCCTTTATGAGTTTATCCGCTTCCTCAAGACCGGCTGAGCTGACACCCTGTTTTTCCGGTGTGCTGATACTCCACGTCTTTGTAGGCCAGTTTGCATTAGACACATCGTTAGTGCCGGAATTGTTCTGGTTTGCTGCTGAAACGCTTTTCTCCTGTTTTGTCCTGCCGGAACAGCCGCATGTCAACAACATGACTGCGGCGATAAAGATGGCAAATATCTTTTTCAAAATTGTCTTCCCCCTTTTTTTGCGTAGGTACAGTTTTTGCTGCAAGATTTATACAGAGATTATCTGCCCGTAATCTGCAATCAGGCCGTTTGAATATGTGTATTAAACCGCGAATCGTGGCCATATATCATTGAATATAGAGTAGGCAGCACCCATGAGTATCAATGTAACATTGAGGATAATAAATCAATAATTTGGGCAACAGAACAACATCCAATATGCGGCCGGCATAAGAAATTGGGGGCTGAGTAAACATAAGCTCCCCGCCGGATATACACAAAAATAAGGGCTGTATCAACGCTGTAATACAGCCCTTATTTTTGTTACCTAATGTTGGGGAAAACCCATGATGATGAAAATTATGAAAAAGACAAATGTTCCAATATCAAACACTGTCGCGATAATACACATATACAGCGCTGTGTCAATTTTGTCAAACCCGCTGTCCAGATCTTTTTCAGTGTCGGCAATAAGACATAGTAACGAGGCAATCGCGCCGAGTACTGTCCCTATTGGATTAAAAATCGGTATGAGGATAAGGCTCCAGATTAAAATTGGCAACTGGCCTTTGATTCTGGGCGGAGCAGTGGGTTTGGATTGGGCTTGAGGTGCAACAGGAGCTATTTCTAACGCTCCAGATGCGGCTGGCCTGCAGCAGGTTTCCATTAAAGGCTGTTTTAAACCGCAATTTGAGCAAAAACGGCTGCTGTCGTCGAGTGCCGTGCCGCATCTTATACAGTATTTCATCAAATATGAACCTCCGGCCAGCGTGAAATGTTAAGTATTAATAGAGAAACGCCATTAAGATAATGATAATACCGGAAGCCCAAAACGTCAACCTGCCGACTGAGCAGATCTTGCGGCGGCAACTGCCTGCGCTACCTGCGGGGGAGCTTCCTCGTAGCGCAAGAATTCAAAGGTGAAGCTGCCTCTGCCTTGAGTAATTGCACGAAGGGAAACGCTGAAATCATGCATTTCCGCGATAGGAGCTTCTGCCTGTATGATTTCCCGTCCTCCCTCAATGTGGTCCATGCCAAGTACCCGTCCGCGTCTCTTGTTTATTTCTCCGATAACGTCACCCAACGCGCTTTCCTGGACATTGACCTTGAGCAGCCCATATGGCTCAAGCAAAACAGGTGAGGCCTGCGGGAGAGCTGCTTTTAAAGCGAGAGCCGCCGCTGTCTTAAAGGCCATTTCAGAGGAATCGACGGGATGGTATGACCCATCGAGCAAAGTCGCTTTGATATTGACGACCGGATAACCGGCTATGACGCCGTGGCTGACAGCTTCGCGAAGCCCCTTTTCAACGGCTGGGAAATAGTTTTTAGGCACAGAGCCGCCGAACACCTTTTCTTCAAACACCAGTTCCTCGCTGTCGGAAGGCTCAAACTCAATGATAACATGCCCATACTGGCCATGACCGCCGGTCTGCTTTTTATGTTTGCCCTCGCATTTAACCTTTTTACGGATTGTTTCGCGATAGGCTACTTCGGGAGTGGAAAGCGTTACGTCAGCACCGAATTTCGATTTCAGTTTTGATACAGTGATATCTATATGTAGTTCACCGAGCCCAGACAGAATCTGTTCCCTTGTTTCAGGATTGGTTTCATAAGTGATGGTTTGGTCCTCTTCCATAATGCGGTGAAGCCCGAGTGAAATCTTTTCTTCGTCGCCCTTTTTCACTGGCTTGATGGCCATGGAAAGGCATGGGCGCGGGAATCTGATTTCCGGCAGTGACACGACTTTTGTCGGTTCGCAGAGCGTGTCACCGGTCTTAGGTGTATTCATTTTAGCAATAGCGCCGATGTCGCCGGGGCCTATTACAGCAGTTTCAATCTGCTTTTTGCCGCGCAGCAAGCAGAGTTTGCCAACTCTTTCAGGTTTACCTGTTCTTGAATTGACAACGATGGTTTCAGGCTTGAGTTGGCCGGAATAGACGCGAACATAAGAGAGCTTGCCCACATATGGGTCGGCCACAGTTTTAAAAACAAACGCCGCGAGCGGTTCGGTATTAGACGCATTGAGAGTTACCTCGCCGCCGTCCGCGCCCTTTGCTTTGTATTTCGTGTCCGCGCTTGGAAAAAGTGAGGTTATTCCGTTAAGGAACATATCAATGCCGGCGCCTGTGACGGAAGAACCGCAAAATACGGGTGAGATGGTGCCGTCTCTGAATCCGTTGAGTATGCCGTTGGTAAGTTCTTCTTCAGTGAAAGCTTCTCCGGAAAAATATTTATCAAAAAGCTCGTCGCTTGTCTCGGCCACCGCCTCGCTGATCGCAGCGATTAGTTCGTCGAGTTTATTTCCTGTATCCGGCAAAGGCACTTCAGCTGGTTTTCCTTTATCGTATCTGTATGCCTTCTTTGTAATGATATTTATGTAGGTGAGAGTTCCGCCTTCGTCAAAAGGCACAATCAGCGGGCAAACAGCAGCTCCGAAGGTAGATTTAAGCTCTTCCAGCACTTTATAAAAATCAGCCTGTTCCTCATCGAGCTTGCTGATAAAAAACGCGGCTGGCATGTGAGCTTCCCTTACCTTTTCCCATGCAAGCTCTGTCCCGACATGAATACCGGATTTTCCCGAGACAGCTATTACAGCGCAATCAGCGGCGCGCAGACCTTCTACCACTTCACCCTCAAAGTCCGGCTGTCCGGGGGCATCAAGAATATTGATTTTACATCCATTCCATTCAATCGGGGCGACTGTCAGGAAAATCGACATATGGCGCCGAATTTCCTCTGGGTCACAATCGCAGATGGTTGTTCCGGAAGCGATTGAGCCCAGTCGCTGGCTTGTTCCGGAAGCGTATAGCATTGCTTCAGCAAGAGAGGTTTTTCCACTCGAACCGTGGCCTAACAGTACAACATTTCTTATTTCCTTCGAACTGAACTGTTTCACTCAAAAAACCTACCTTTCGATTCGGCCGGTAAACTGACAAATCGGCGGAAGGCGGGTTCGCCTTGCAAATTTGTAAAAGCGGTGTTGCGACAACTGCTTTTTAAGGTTCAGGGGTACAAATTCGCCATAATGCCAAAGGACCGTGCCGAAATTTTTAAATGCTATTTGGCAAGGGAAAGCAATCAAAAAAAGAATGTAAACTTCATACTTATAGTATATATGCATTCAACGAAGTTTTCAATAACTTTTTAAACGATTAGCATAATTAATGCACATAATATGATTAAAAAATTGTCTATAATGCTTAATATACATACATTTTACATAAATATTCTATCGTGGTAAAATAAGCTTTGACAAAAGCTACTCACTGTGGTTTTTATGTAGATAGATGTAAAAAAATTATTTAGAGAGGTAAAAATGGAAGATACTTTATTGATTTTAATAGTTGTTTTTTCCGCAATTTCGCTCATTTTTTCATTTGCAACATTCATAGCTGTCAGGCGTGTCAAGACTGAAAACAGCCAAAAGGATATATTGAAGCGGATTGAGGATATCCGCCGGGATATGCTCGATGATTTAAGGCAGGCGAGGCTGGAAAACCAGCAGACCACACAGAATATAGTAAAATCGATGAGCGATGTGCTGAGCAACGGCATTTCCCGTACAGCGGCCGTACAGGACACAAGGCTTGCGGAGCTAAACGCACAGCTCTCGCTGCGTCAGGAAACGCTCCAAAAGACTGTTACCGAAATGCTCAAACGCATGGACGCACAGCTTTTCGCCAACATGGCCCGCAGCGAAGAGAAGATGGAGGCGATACGTTCAACCGTTGAGGAACGGCTTACGTCCCTTCAGGCGGAAAATGCGAAGAAGCTCGATGAAATGCGCTCGACTGTCGATGAAAAGCTTGAAAAAACACTCCATGAAAGAATAGGGCAGTCGTTCAAGCTTGTCAGCGACAGGCTCGAGCAGGTTTATAAAGGGCTCGGGGAAATGCAGACGCTGGCAGCCGGGGTCGGCGACCTGAAAAAAGTTTTATCAAACGTAAAGACACGCGGTGTACTGGGTGAAGTCCAGCTTGGGGCTATTCTTGAGGAAATACTGTCGCCTGAGCAATACAGTGCTAACGTCGCGACCAAAAAGGGCAGCAACTGCGTCGTCGAATATGCCGTAAAACTCCCGGGAACAGGGGACAGGAGCGTATGGCTGCCTATTGACGCTAAGTTTCCGGCGGACGCATATACTCAGCTTATTGACGCATATGACAGCGGAGTGCCTGAAGCGGTTGAAGCTGCCGGTGCAGCGCTTGAGCGCCGTATAAAGCTGTTTGCGAAGGAAATCAGGGATAAGTACATAGATACGCCGAACACGACTGATTTTGCGGTTATGTTCCTGCCTTTCGAGGGACTATACGCGGAAGTAGCGAGGCGCGGACTTTTCGAGGTGCTTCAGCGGGATTATAAAATAACGGTGGCAGGGCCGACGACAATGGCAGCTTTCCTAAACAGCCTGCAGATGGGATTCAGGACGCTTGCAATCCAGAAGCGTTCAAGCGAGGTCTGGGCGGTGCTGGGCGCCGTTAAAACTGAATTTGAAAAATTCGGAAATGTTTTGGCGTCTGCACAGCAAAAATTGACCCAGGCAAATACCGAGCTGGACAAGCTTGTAGGCGTAAGAACCCGTCAGATTCAGCGCAAGCTGGATTCCATTGTAAGTATGCCAGATACTGAAATTGGTATTCTCGGAAATGAATTTACAGAGAACAAATGAGCAGGATATTACAATTTTTTAAAAAAATCATTGAAATTTATCAAGCATTGTTTTTTTCTTGAAACAGTTATGATAGAATATATAGATGTAAAAGTTGGCTGCCGGCTCCAAATAAACCTAACTTTAGAAAAGTTCGGAGACAGATCATTTAAAGAAATGTGACATATAAGATTACGGAGGGATTTACTTGAGATTTGGCCATTTTGACGACAAAAGACGGGAGTATGTTATAAATACGCCCAAAACTCCTTATCCATGGATTAATTACCTTGGCACACAGGAATTTTTTTCGCTGATTTCAAATACAGCCGGTGGATACAGCTTTTATAAAGACGCACGTCTCCGCAGAATCACAAGGTTCCGATACAATGATATTCCAGTCGACAGCAACGGGAGATATTTTTATATAAATGACGGCGGTGAAATATGGTCGCCCGGCTTCAAACCCGTTCAGAACAAACTCGACTTCTACGAGTGCCGTCACGGCCTGGGCTATACAATAATCACAGGGCGGAAAAACGATATCGAAGCTCAGGTAACATTTTTTGTTCCGATAAATGCAAACTGTGAAATCCAAAGGCTCAAGCTCAAAAATGTAGGTTCAAAGAACAAAAAGTTCAATGTATATTCCTTTATAGAGTGGTGCTTGTGGGACGCCAACGATGACGACCGCAATTTCCAGCGCAATTTCAGCACCGGAGAAGTTGAAATTGAAGGCTCGACGCTTTATCATAAGACCGAATACCGCGAGCGCCGCAACCATTTTGCATTTTACCATGTAAATGCGGACATCAGGGGCTTTGATACGGACAGGGACACATTCCTCGGACAGTTCAACGGGCTGAACAATCCTGACGCGGTAACGCGAAACAAGTCCTTCAACTCCGTTGCAGACGGCTGGTCGCCTATAGCGTCACATAATGTAGAGGTTGTGCTTGCGGCCGGTGAGGAAAAGGAACTGATATTCATACTCGGTTACTGCGAAAATCCTGCGGATAAAAAATTCATGCCTGACGGCAGCTTGAACAAGGCCCCCGCCCATGAGCTAATTGAGCGGTTCAACACTACAGAAAAAGCGGACAAGGCCTTTGCCGAGCTGAACGACTATTGGAGCAGCCTGCTCACCCAGTTCCATATCGACAGCCCGGATGACAAGCTCAACCGCATGGTCAACATCTGGAACCAGTATCAGTGCATGGTCACTTTCAATATGTCGCGCAGCGCTTCATATTTTGAGTCTGGTGTCGGCCGCGGCATGGGATTCCGCGATTCAAACCAGGATTTGCTCGGATTCGTCCATCAGATTCCGACACGCGCCCGGGAGCGTATCCTCGACCTTGCCGCGACACAGCTCGAGGACGGCGGCGCATACCACCAGTATCAGCCCCTTACTAAAAAGGGCAACAACGCCATCGGCGGCAACTTCAGCGATGACCCGCTGTGGCTTATCATTTCTGTCGCCGCTTATATAAAAGAGACAGGCGATTTTGATATACTCAAAGAAAATGTGCCGTTTGACAATAACGAAAAGCTGGCCGCTCCGCTGTTTGAACATCTGCGCCGCTCGTTCTATCATGTTATAAACAACCTCGGCCCCCACGGGCTGCCGCTTATCGGCCGTGCCGACTGGAACGACTGCCTTAACCTCAACTGCTTCTCAACGGAGCCGGGCGAATCGTTCCAGACCACAACAAATACGGAGGGCAAAGTCGCTGAGTCAGTGCTCGTCGGCGGTATGTTTGTTTATGCCGGCCCTGACTTTGTTGAGCTTTGCCGGCGCATGGGGTATAACGATGAAGCTAAAAAGGCACAGCAATACATCGACAAGATGGAAGAAGCGGTGCTGAAGTATGGCTATGACGGTGAATGGTTCTTGCGTGCATATGACAGCTTCGGCAAAAAGGTCGGCTCAAAGGAATGTGAAGAGGGCAAGATTTTCTTAGAGCCTCAAGGTATGTGCGTAATGGCCGGTATCGGCGTTAAAACCGGAGAGGCAAAAAAGGCACTTGACTCGGTCAAAAAGTACCTCGATACAAAATACGGCTGTGTGCTGTTAACCCCAGCTTATACTAAGTATTCACCTGCGCTTGGAGAAATCTCGAGCTATCCGCCGGGATACAAGGAGAACGCGGGTATCTTCTGCCACATCAATCCGTGGATAATGGCGGCTGAAGCGACTATTGGCCGCGGCGACAGGGCATTTGAGCTTTATAAGAAGATAGCCCCGGCCTATATCGAGGATATCAGCGAAATCCACAAGCTGGAGCCTTATGTTTACTCTCAGATGGTTGCTGGCAAAGACGCAAAACTTTTCGGACAGGCCAAAAACTCATGGCTGACTGGTACCGCGGCTTGGAACTTTGTAGCTATATCCCAGTTCATCCTCGGTATCAAGCCTGATTACGACGGATTGAAGATTGACCCCTGCATCCCGTCTGATATGAAGGAATACACCGTCACAAGGCATTTCAGAAACGCTGATTATGTTATAACTGTAAAGAACCCGAACGGCGTCTGCAAGGGTGTAAAAGAGGTTACCATCGACGGCAAAAAGGCAGAAAGCAATATCCTACCGGTCTTTGCTGACGGCAAAAAGCACACTGCAACAGTTGTTCTTGGATAATTTGCAGTTCAGTGGTGTGCGGGCAAATGTCCGTACACCATTATTTTTTGTTTTGCTCTTATAACAGGCGCGTTTTATGCATAGATGACCGCCCGCAAAAGAAAAATTTAAAATGAATCCAAAAATTTGTTTACAGAAATGTCCTTTTAATTTATAATTACATTTGAAAATCAATGGAAATAGATCCGTAAGGAGAAGATAAAATGGCGGAGGAAGCTTTTATCCCGAGTGTCGAATACAAGAAGTTCGCGGAAGCGAACGGAGAAGACACTTTTATCAGAATGAACCTTTTGTATATCGCATTTGAGCTCAATGACCTATACAGTGAAGAGAACAATGCTGACGGCGAATTTGACGAGCTTTGCGAGGATATCCTCGATATGTACTTGGACGACCAGTTTGAGGGATTCAACGTTATCGACATCGCCGACGGAGCCGCATTTATTATTGAAGACAGCAACTATACTGTTCACGAGTATGTCAGAACATACAGGCGCAACAGGGAAAAAATCTGCGAGGAGCTTTTGGCTTACCTCAACAAGCAAAGACGCCTTGCCGTTGAAGAAGCAAATCAGCAGTAATCGAATAAAAAAGCGGTAAAAGCACCCCTGACCAAAGGCTTTTGGCCAGGGGTGCTCTGTTATATGTGCAATAAGTACCTTGTCCCATTTCATTCATATAATGGTATGAAGGGGGTGATTGCTTTGTACAAGCAGTCATATTGGGACAAGTACGCATATGATTGCGAGGCTCGGTGTGCACCATACGGACATGGGCGCGAAATGCAGACTCATACGCATGAATTTATGGGCAGCACAAAAATTGCTGAGAAAGGCGTTGAGTGCCATAACCATAGATTTGCAGGAGTGTCAGGAGAGGCCATTCCGCTGCCGTATGGCGACCATAAGCACGCAATATTTGTGAGAACCGATTTCTTCGGTCATTTTCATTTTATAAGGGCTTTTACAGGCCCCGCGATTCCTGTCGGCAACGGCAAGCATGTGCATTTTGTCAAGGGCTTTACTTCACTAAACGACGGGCATTACCATGAGTTCCAGTTGGCAACGCTTATCGAAGACCCATTGCGGCACGACGGCCGTTTATATTGTTGAAAAATAATCCCCGTCAGCGTTAACTGACGGGGTTTACATATTAGTGCTAATGTTATGCGCTGCTTAAACCGGTTTTGCGAGCACAATATAGAACAAAATTGAGAAATAGTGCAGGATACTGCCGCCGACCACAAAGAAGTGCCAGACGGAGTGGATGAATTTTTTGCGCCTGCCGATGAGATAGAGTACAGCGCCTATTGTATAGAGAATACCTCCGGCGAGAAGCAGCAGCAGCCCGGGCATAGCCATGCGCGAAATGAGCGGCTTTATGGCGACGATTATCGCCCATCCCATGATGATATAGCATATCATCGAGAATTTGGCGAACTTTTTAAGGTTGACTGCTGTCAGCGTGATACCCAAAGCGGCGGCACCCCAGACTATGCCGAACAGTGTCCAGCCGAGCGCACCTCTTAAAGGTACCAGCGTAAAGGGGGTATATGTTCCCGCAATAAGAAGATATATAGTGCAGTGGTCGAGGACCCGCATTACCTTTTTGCCTGCGTTTGGCCTTAAACTGTGATATATAGTCGAGTTAAGATAGAGCAATATGAGTGTGGAGCAATAGATAACTACGCTGACTGTGCACCACGCGTTATTATGCAGGGCAGAGAATACTGTCGCGACAACCAGTGCGGCAATTGCCAACGCTGCCCCGATACCGTGGGAGATGGCGTTGATAAGTTCCTCCGCAAGGCTGTATTTATGAAGTTCGATTTTGTTAAGAGCCATGTTCTTTTACCTCTGTCAATTTATTACAGTTTTTAAATTATATAAATATTATACTACCAATAGAAGCAAATGAAACGGAAAAAATAAGATTTATGAAAATTTTCATTATCATTCAATAAATACAGCGGAATACCAGTTTTGCTCCTGGGTATCGTTTTGAAGCACATCTATAGGCAGCCCGAGGCTTCGAACAGTCTTAAAAACATCAATGCCTACGGAGTGAAACGCAGGCCTTGCGGTTTTGGGGAAACGGCACTCCTTTCCCTCGACACATGAACAGGTTTCGCAGCTTGAACAGTCGCTGAGGGAGAATGCAAGATAATAGCCCGCTAAAAAAGCGCTGCGCTCCAATTCATATGAGATTTTCTGGCTCAGCTTTTTGTCATGGGTATGTATGATAATGCCGTAAGAATACCGTCTTAAGATTTTTTCGAATTCCCATGGCATAGGAAAGCCCGGCCTTGACGGACAGGTATGGTTTTTTCCCCAGTCGTTGCACCCGAACATACATTTGAGCAGTGTCCTGCTGTCAAAAACAATGTCATCGATTTCAAACAAAACGGCGTCAGCCGCCCCCATTTTTATTGCCTTGTTGATAAAATTTTGGACGTCGGGGTTATTTTTAATAATTTGCTCTTTCATAGTTCCCATCTCTTTATACTGAATATTTCAATGACAATTAATTTAACCAAAGCTTTTAATAGGATTTTACTTCAAACCGCTGAAATTTGCAATTATAAATGTAGTTATGAGCGGATAAAAAACACTGCTGCTGTGATTTTATTGCATTTTTGCTGCGGCAATAAAAACAGGCTGCGGGCGGCATAAAAATTTTTATGGGACTTAAAGAGGCGGGTTTTCTGAAAAATGCGCACAAATTATGCACAAAAATTTCCGACAATTTATTATTGGATTAGTGCAGTTATGTAGACAATAAAACTTAATTAATTTATAATAATTATATTAGATTAAAAGATAAAGTATAATATTTTTCGCAAATTCATAGAAGTCCAATAAAAATGACATGGACGTAACCGTTTGGTAGAATTAAGTTAGCACACAAAATACCAACCAAAGGAGGTTACGTACCATGTCAGATA